>NZ_WTLA01000029.1:0-50683 GCF_011378845.1 Pseudoalteromonas sp. Z9A4 | reverse complement strand
GAGCTCACTGTCTTCCCGATGTGACAAGTGCTAGCTAAACACTCATCAAGAAGAGATACAAGGTTGGGTAGAGTGAAACGAAACCCAACTTTTTACGTCTTAGAATATTCAATTTTATTATTTTCTCTAAAGAGTTAGACTCAGAATGAAGAAGGTTAATCATTTAAGGCTTTAAATATGGAATATGTTTATCACTACACTTCTGCAGATGGTTTAAAGGGAATTTTAGAGAGTAAAAGTTTATGGGCTACTAATACAGAGTATTTAAATGATTTTAGAGAAATTAAGGAAGGTATTGATACGATAAAATCGCTTAGACAGAACTTGTATGAATTTTCACAAAGAAAACTCGAAAAAATCTATGCCAAGCATAAAAATATGCCTTTAGAGATTATCCAAGAAGCAATGCAAAATAAAAAAGTGCATCTCGCAAATCATTTTTTAAAGTTTCTGTGGGATATAATTGATAATAATAGCATTGATGAAATTTACACGACTTCATTTACAACTAAGCATGATAGTTTAAATCATTGGCTTACCTACGGGTCAGAGCAAACCTCATACTGTATAAAGTTTAACAAAGAAAAGCTATTTGATGATATGTATTTCAGGCAACGAAAATTTTTGAGTGGCTATGATAATGTTGACTACGAACCGGCTACGAATATTTTTCACTCTTTGCTCGAGGAACATTACCTTCCAGAGGTTTTAGGTTACATCTTAAATTCAAATTTAGATTTAGATTTAGATTTAGATAAGAAAGAACTTGATAAAAAATGTGCTATAGCTGCAATTGAAATTTTTAATGAAGTTATTTTTAAGATTGCCAGTATTAAAGATAGAGCATTTAAGTATGAAGAAGAGTATCGTTTTACCCTATTTCATCCTGGTTCGGTAATGCTAAATGACGATGACCAAATTGATTACTTTGATTTCATAGATTCTTCTGATATCGACTTTTTAGAGCAAGGAGAGCAAGGAGAGCAAGGTGGAAAGCACTTTCCTTTATGCTATCGCACTCTTAAATCTGGCATTATAGCCCCATATAGAGCGATACCTTTTCCTAAAAATTCAATTGAAGAAATTATAATAGGACCATCAGAAAATAATGAGTTGGCTGTTAAAGGCTTAAAGTCCCTTTTGAGTTCATTAAATTTTGATGTAGAAGTATCTAGCACTAAAACTTCATTTAGAAGAATTTAAAAAAGCTCTAAACTTAAAGAGCTTAGAGCTTTCTATACAATTAAAGTTTAGCTAAAACACTTAACTTCAAAGTATCGTTGGGTTTCGTTTCACTCAACCCAACCTACGTGCTACTCATCAATTGAGCGTAGTAGGGCGTTTATGCCTACTTTTTCACGTGTTTGTTTATCTACTTTTTTTACGATGATTGCAGCGTAAAGGCTGTGGGTGCCATCTTTTGACGGTAGTGCGCCCGGTACAACTACTGCGCCTGCTGGTACGCGGCCGTAGTGAATTTCGCCAGTTTCGCGGTCATAAATACGGGTGCTTTGGCTGATGTAAACGCCCATTGAAATTACCGCGCCTTCTTCAACAATTACGCCTTCAACAATTTCAGAACGTGCGCCAATAAAGCAGTTGTCTTCAATGATAGTTGGGTTAGCTTGTAGAGGCTCTAAAACGCCGCCTATGCCTACGCCACCTGATAAATGTACGTTCTTACCAATTTGTGCACACGAGCCTACAGTTGCCCATGTATCAACCATGGTGCCGTCATCAACGTATGCGCCAATATTTACGTACGATGGCATAAGTACTACGTTTTTACCTACAAAGCTGCCTTTACGCGCTACTGCGTTTGGCACTACGCGCATACCGCCTTGCTGAAATTGCTCTGGCGTGTAGTCGCTAAATTTAAGTGGTACTTTGTCGTAAAACTGGTTTACGCCGTCGTTCATTGGTTGGTTGTCGCGAATACGAAACGACAGTAAAACTGCTTTTTTAAGCCACTGGTGTACAACCCATTCACCTGATATTTTTTCGGCAACGCGTGCTGCGCCGCTATCAAGTAAATCAAGTGCGTCGATAATAGCTTGTTTTACGTCGCTTGATACTGTGCTTGGGCTAATACTATCGCGGTTGTCCCATGCGTTTTCGATCATCGTTTTTAAATCTGACATGTGTGTCCTCTATTCTGTTTCGGCGTTGAATTTTTTACGTAATGCCTGATGAATTTTTGCTTGCTCTTCATCAGTCAGCGCTTGGTATTCGTTATTAGATACGACAAAGAAATCCTCGGCACGTTCACCTACCGTTGTAATACGGGCAGCGTGAATGTGTAGTAAATGCGCTTGGAAAACTTCGGCTATTTTGGTTAGTAAACCTTGTATATCGACGGCTTGAATTTCTATTAAGCTACGGTCTTTGCGTGCATGTGGGCGCAACACAATTTTAGGTTTAATATTAAAATCTTTAAAGCGTTGAGAGCGGCTTTTTTTAAAGCGAATCTTTTTACGCGGATCGCTTAGTGCTTGCTCAAGCCCACGTTTAATTGATTGCGCTCGACCACTTGCAATAGGGTCGCCACTTACTTCAAGTATTACAAAGCTAAACAAGACGTAGCCGTCTTTTGTGGTCAGTACTTGCGCGTGTTGTATTTGCGCTTTTTTAGAGCCAATCACACTTACTAATCGGGCAAACAGTGGGCCAGAGTAGGGGCTGTATACAAATACTTGTGTGCCACCATGCATAGCTTTGTTAGATACAACAACACTTGGCTGGCTTAAGTCTGTGCTACTTAATAAATGCTCACTTTGCCATGATATTTGCTGTTCGCTAAAGGCGGTAAAGTAGTTGGCTTTAAAGCGGCTCCAAATTAAATCAATTTTTTCCTCTTGATAACCCAGATTTATTAAGCGTTGTTTAGCTTGGTGCTTTTTGTCGCGAATTTGGTCGCGTTGATCCATTGGGTTTTCGAGCCCTAGACGCAAAGCGCGTTGCGTGTGTAAGTATAGCTCACGCAGTAGGGTGTTTTTCCAATCGTTCCATAAGTTGTCGTTGGTTGCACGTATGTCGGCAACGGTTAAACAATATAAGTAGTCGAGTTGGCGCTCTGTTTTAACGCGTGTAGCGAAGTCTTTTATTACAGCAGGATCGTTAATGTCTTTACGCTGTGCGGTAACCGACATAAGTAAATGATTACTTACAAGCCATGCAACGAGCTTTGCATCCACCGATGAAAAACCATGTAATTTAGCAAATGCTATTGCGTCAACAGCGCCAAGTTCTGAGTGGTCGCCACCTCGGCCTTTAGCAATGTCGTGAAATATACCGGCTAAATAAAGTAGCTCTGGTTTGTCCATTCGAGTGACTATTTCACTACAAATAGGAAACTCGCTAATGCCTGTTTTATCAAAATATTCGTAAATGTTTTTGATTAATTTGTGAGTGTGCTCATCTACGGTGTACGCGTGAAACAAATCAAACTGCATTTGCCCAAATATATTACGCCACTGCGGTAAGTAGGCGGCAAGCATGCCGTGCTTGTGCATGAGCGTAAATGCGCGGCCCATGCCGTTAGGGTGTTTAACTAAGCGCAAAAAGGCTTCGCGACAGGCTGCGTAATCTTGCAAATCGCCCAATAAACGACGGCGCACTTGGCGAATAGTACGAATAGTACTTGGGTAAATATGCGTTATTGCTGGGTTATCGGCTATGTGCTCAAACAATACAAAGAGTTGGTCGCGTCTAAAAAATACCGACGGATCTTTTACGCGTATTTGATGACCTACTTGCTCAAAGTTTCTGTCGAGTTCTATTGCTGCCACAGCACTACTTTCGGGCATTATACTTTGTTCAAAGTATGAAAGTAGCATTTGGTTAAGTTCGCGCACGCGGCTCATTATTCTAAATAAGCGTTTCATCATACGCTCAACAGAGGCTTTACCGTCGCTACCAAAACCTAAAATTTCGGCGGCTTGCGGTTGATGATCAAACAATAAGCGGTTTTCAGCTCGACCTGCAGCTAAATGCAGTGCAAAGCGAATGTTCCATAGGTTTTCTAGGCACTCAGAAAGCTCTTGAAACTCTTCGTGAGTTAAGTATCCGTGGCTTATTAACTCTTGCAGGGTTTCGGTTCTAAAATGCTTTTTTGCCACCCAAATAATGGTTTGTAAGTCGCGCAGACCACCGGGGTTTTCTTTAATGTTTGGCTCAAGATTATACGCTGTGCCGTGGCACTTTCTGTGGCGTAAGTTTTGTTCTTGAACTTTGGCAGTAAAAAATTCACCTGAGCGCCATACTGGCGTTTCAAGAATATGCATTTTGAGTTTTTCAAACTCAATGTGGTTACCAAAAATAAGGCGGCTTTCGAGCAAGCTGGTGGCAAAAGTAACGTCTTCACGTTTTTGCTCAATGGCTTGTTCTATCGTACGCACGCTGTGACCAATCTCTAAGTTGAGATCCCATAGCATGGTGACAAACTGGCCTATTTTTTCGCATATTTCTTCGCTTGGCGGTTTAGTTACAAGCAATAAAAAGTCGATGTCGGAGTAGGGATGTAGCTCACCACGTCCGTATCCGCCTACCGCTATTAATGCTAAATCAGGTTCGCGCGCTAAGTCGTAAACATGAAAAAGCTTAATGAGTAGGCGGTCAATAAACTCAGCCCGGGCATTAATTAAATTCCCAACCGGTTGTTTAGAAAATTCGTTATGTAACCATTTATAAAAATAGCTAGAACAATCGCGATAATCACTAAGTTGCTCTGCATCGCTAAGCAACTTTTTTACTTTGTTGGGTAATGCCACGTGGGCTGGCTCCTTGTTGAACCTTTCACACGGATAAGAATTTTCTTATCAAGTGTTTCGGTTTTATTAGTGTTCTATGATCCGCTCGATAGTATCATCTGATCGTAGCGTTAAAATTTCAACACCATTTTCAGTCACTAATAAAGTATGTTCCCACTGCGCAGACAAACTACGGTCGCGTGTTACTACTGTCCAATCATCTTTAAGAAGCTTACATTGGCGTTTACCCGCATTAACCATAGGTTCAATAGTTAAACACATACCTGCTTTTAAGGCCTCGCCGGTACCGGCTTTACCGTAATGCATTATTTGTGGTTCTTCATGAAATCCTGCGCCGATACCGTGGCCGCAATATTCACGTACAATTGAGTAGTTAAAGCTCTCTGCATATTTTTGAATTGCTGAGCCAATATCACCCAAGCGCACACCTGGTTTTACCATTTTAATAGCAAGGTATAAGCTTTCTTGTGTTACTTCTGCAAGACGCTTAGCTTGAATGTTTGGTGTACCAACGTGGAACATTTTAGATGTGTCGCCGTGGTAACCATCTTTAATGACAGTTACGTCGATATTTACACTGTCGCCTTCTTTTAATGCTTTGTCATTTGGAATTCCGTGACAAATAACATGATTAACTGACGTACAAACTGATTTTGGAAAGCCATGATAATTTAACGGAGCAGGGATTGCTTGTTGCACATTAACAATATAATCATGACAAAGTGTATTTAGCTCATCGGTGGTAACACCTGGCACTACATGAGGGCCGATCATTTCAAGTACATCGGCCGCTAAGCGCCCAGCTACGCGCATTTTCTCTATTTCTTCAGGGGTCTTGATAATAGCGCTCATTGAGGCTCCAAAGTTGAGTTTTTAACATTTATCGTCGAACAAATTTTGCACGCGACGTTGAGTATTTAATTTTAATATGGTATAAAGCGCGCCGTCTTTTTACAAATAAATTCTTAAATGATTTTTTGTATTTAAGGCAAACACAATTTTATTTTAACACACACACGTATCGTCACATACACTTGGGTGCATTTGAAGTTTAATTACTTCGGTGTTGGTGCTATGGGATATGTGGAGGCCTAACCCTAAACAACTATAGAGGATCTATAAAATGGCAAACGTTTCAATGCGCGATATGCTTCAAGCTGGTGTTCACTTTGGTCACCAAGCACGTTACTGGAACCCTAAGATGAAGCCTTTCATCTTCGGCACACGTAACCGTGTACATATCATCAACCTTGAGCAAACTGTACCAATGTTCAACGACGCACTTAAGTTTTTATCAAGTGCTGCAGCAAACAAAGGTAAAGTTCTTTTCGTTGGTACTAAGCGCGCAGCAAGCGACGCAGTTAAATCAGCTGCTTTAGAAAGCGACCAGTTCTTCGTAAATCACCGTTGGTTAGGTGGTATGTTGACTAACTGGAAAACTGTACGTCAATCAATCAAGCGTCTTAAAGACCTTGAAGCACAAAGCCAAGACGGAACTTTCGAGAAATTAACTAAGAAAGAAACGTTAACGCTTAACCGCGAAATGGAAAAGCTTGAAAAGAGCCTTGGTGGTATCAAAAACATGGGCGGTCTTCCAGATGCGCTTTTCGTTATCGATGCTGACCACGAGCACATTGCTATCCGTGAAGCAAACAACCTAGGTATTCCAGTTGTTGCAATCGTAGATACTAACTCTAACCCAGACGGTGTTGATTACATCGTACCTGGTAACGATGATGCTATCCGTGCTGTAAGCCTTTACACTAGCGCTGTTGCAGCTGCTATTACTGAAGGTCGCGAGAATAACATCGTTGCTCAAGCTGAGAAAGACGATTTCGTTGAAGCTGAGTAATTAGCTGTCATCAAGTCTTCATCTTTTTAAGGTGAAGACTTGCTATTCTTGTCGAGCGGGTAACCCGCTTATCTAACCTGATTTCAGATTTGAGGATTTACTAATGGCTGTAACTACTGCCCTAGTTAAAGAATTACGCGAGCGCACAGGCGCTGGCATGATGGATTGTAAAAAAGCGTTAACTGAGACTGATGGCGACATCGAGTTAGCGATTGAAAACATGCGTAAAAGTGGCGCTGCTAAAGCTGCTAAAAAAGCAGGTAACATTGCTGCTGAAGGTACTATCATCATCAAGCAAAACGCGGGTGTTGCAGTACTAGTAGAAGTTAACTGTCAAACAGATTTCGTTGCAAAAGACGTAAGCTTCTTAGCATTTGCTAACAAAGTTGCTGACGCTGCAATTGCTGACACTATCTCTATCGAAGACTTACAAGCTAAGTTTGAAGAAGACCGTGTTGAGCTAGTTACTAAAATTGGCGAAAACATCAATGTACGTCGTTTACAGTACGTAACTGGTGAAAACCTAGTTGAGTACCGTCATGGCGATCGTATCGGTGTTGTTGTTGCGGGTGTTGCTGATGAAGAAACACTTAAGCACGTTGCAATGCACGTTGCTGCATCTAGCCCTGAATACTTAACACCTTCAGATGTACCAGCTGACGTTGTTGCTAAAGAAAAGCAAGTACAAATCGAAATCGCGATGAATGAAGGCAAGCCTGCTGAAATCGCTGAGAAGATGGTTGTTGGCCGCATGAAAAAATTCACTGGTGATGTTTCTCTTACTGGTCAAGCTTTCATCATGGAGCCTAAGAAAACTGTTGGCGATATTCTTAAAGAGAAAAACGCAACAGTTACTAGCTTCGTACGTGTAGAAGTTGGTGAAGGTATCGAGAAGAAAGAAGAAGATTTTGCTGCTGAAGTTGCTGCTCAAATTGCTGCTGCTAAAGCTAAGTAAGATTACTATTTGTGAAGGATAATGAAATTAGATGCAATTAAAGTACTATTTGGTTTTGCTTCGCAGCTAGAAATTCTTTAAAATAACCGCGCTTTTATGTTTAACATAAGCGCGGTTATTTTTTATCCATAAT
Source organism: Pseudoalteromonas sp. Z9A4 (assembly GCF_011378845.1). Classification (NCBI taxonomy): domain Bacteria; kingdom Pseudomonadati; phylum Pseudomonadota; class Gammaproteobacteria; order Alteromonadales; family Pseudoalteromonadaceae; genus Pseudoalteromonas; species Pseudoalteromonas sp. Z9A4. Next base: position 42,974 of record NZ_WTLA01000029.1, on the reverse strand, counting down.
TCAATAAAAGTTGGCCCCAATACTATGACTATCAATCGCAAACCTATTTTTAGACGTGTTCTTCTCAAATTAAGTGGTGAAGCTTTAATGGGAGACGAAGGCTTCGGCATCGATCCTAAAGTTTTAGACCGTATGGCACAAGAAATTAAAGAGCTAGTAGAGCTCGACGTAGAAGTGGGTTTAGTTATTGGTGGAGGTAACTTTTTACGCGGTGGATCACTTGCAGAAGCAGGTATGAATCGCGTAGTAGGCGATCACATGGGTATGCTTGCAACGGTTATGAACGGCCTTGCAATGCGTGATGCGCTACACCGTGCATTTGTAAATTGTCGTCTTATGTCGGCTATTCCACTTAATGGTGTATGTGACGCTTATAACTGGGCTGAAGCAATTAGTTTATTGAAAACTGGCCGCGTAGTTATTTTTGCAGCGGGTACTGGTAACCCATTTTTTACTACTGATTCTGCAGCATGTTTACGCGGTATCGAAATTGAAGCGGATACAGTAATTAAAGCGACTAAGGTTGATGGCGTATACAGTGATGACCCTGTTAAAAACCCAGATGCGACGCTTTATACCCACTTAAGCTACAATGAAATCATTGAAAAAGAATTAAAAGTTATGGATTTAGCGGCATTTACTCTAGCCCGCGATCACAATATGCCATTGAGCGTATTTAACATGAATAAATCAGGCGCGCTAAAACGCGTAATTATGGGTGAAGAAGAAGGTACACTTATTTCTTCACAAGCCTCAGATGAAATAATCAAATAATTAGGATTAAACCGTGATTAACGATATTCAAAAAGACGCGCAAGCGCGCATGCAAAAAAGTGTAACTGCACTAGGTAGCCAATTATCTAAAATTCGTACTGGCCGTGCACATCCTGCAATCCTAGATGGCATTATGGTGTCGTACTACGGTGCACCAACGCCTTTAAACCAAGTTGCTAACGTAACAATTGAAGATTCTCGTACACTTGCTATTGGTGTATTTGATAAGTCTTTAGCGCAAGCTGTTGAAAAAGCAATTATGGCATCTGACTTAGGTTTAAACCCTATGTCGGCAGGTACTGTTATTCGCGTACCACTTCCTCCACTTACAGAAGAGCGTCGTAAAGACCTAATCAAAATTGTACGTGCTGAAGTTGAAGGCGGTCGTGTTGCTATTCGTAACATTCGTCGTGATGCTAATGGCGATGTAAAGGGTTTATTAAAAGATAAAGACATATCTGAAGATGAAGCGCGTCAATCAGATGATGCGATTCAAAAGCTTACTGATAAGTTTATTAAAGAAATGGATACTTTATTAGCTGCCAAAGAAACAGAATTGATGGAAATCTAAGTAAGGTCCTGTTTATCTTTCGAGGTTGAATTTGCAGCAGTGTGTTTGGTTTTTAGGCAAGGCAGAGCCTATATAGTGTGGTTATTCCCCATAATTAGGCGATAACGATGCATAAAATCCAAACACGCGCTGCCCAAAGGGTTCTGCCTAGGGGCGATTAACTCTTTGTTACTCGATTTTTACTTAGTCCACTAGGTTACAAATCTCGCGCCGCGATTAAGTCGCTCCTAGATTGAACAAATTACAATCCTGAAAGGTCGACAGGACCTATTAAAATTATTAGTTTTGAAACGCCGTCTAGGGTATACTAGGCGGCGTTTTTTTATGGAATACTCGATATTTATGGTTCTAGATGCTGACACAATTTCACAGCAATGTTTACCCAAACATGTTGCTATCATCATGGATGGGAACGGACGTTGGGCGCAAGCTAGAAATAGACCTCGTGTGTATGGGCATAAAAAAGGCGTAGACGCAGTTCGTCAATCTGTTCAGTTTTGTACTAAATTAGGGATACAATCGTTAACCTTATTTGCTTTTAGTAGTGAAAACTGGCGCCGCCCTGAAGACGAAGTAAACACTTTAATGGAGCTTTTCTTATTTGTTTTAACAAAGGAAGTTAAAAAGCTTCATAAAAACAATGTAAAACTGACCATTATTGGAGACTTATCACGATTTTCTGAAGGATTACGTAGCAAGGTAGACGCTGCGCATAAGCTGACTGAAAATAACACCGGGTTGCGTTTAAATGTTGCAGCTAATTACGGTGGTCGTTGGGATGTTGCCAATGCGGCAAAACAACTTGCTTTGCAAGTTGCGCAGGGCACACTAAACGCAGAAGATATTACAGAAGAGCGCTTAGCACAGCATATGAGCATGGCAGATCAGGCAGAACCTGATTTACTTATTCGCACTGGTGGCGATGTTCGTATTAGTAATTTTTTACTATGGCAAGTTGCTTATGCAGAACTTTACTTTACCGAGACACTTTGGCCAGATTTTAATGAAGCAGCATTTGCTGAGGCCATTGCGTGTTACGTTGCCAGAGAGCGACGTTTTGGTTGTACGGGCGAACAAATAAAACAATTACTCGCTCAAACCTAAATAGAATAAGGGTCACATTTTGTTAAAACAACGAATTTTAACCTCTCTAGTGCTAGCTCCATTAGCATTGGCTTTGGTTTTTTATACACCGCTTACGTTATTTAGCTACTTTGCTGGTGCAATTGTATTATTAGGCGCATGGGAATGGTCTGCATTTATGGGCCTTTGCGACAAGCTTAAACGTGCTGCCTTTGTTGTGTTTATTGCAGCTTTACTTGCCTTGCTTAATTTACATTGGCCTATTGAATCATTATGGGAAAATGGCAAGCTAGTCGGTGATGCAAATTACGTATTTACGCTTTCGTTTGCTTGGTGGATTGTTGCTAGCTATTTAATTTGGCGCTACCCAGAGATGGCTAAAGCGTGGAATGAAGGCCTAGTTATGCGCGGCATTGCAGGGCTACTCACGCTTGTACCGCTATGGCTTGCTCTAAATACACTACGTAGCGCGCAATATGCTGAATCAACTCATTTTGGTTCGGTGCTAATTTTAGTGGTACTCGGTATTGTATGGAGCGCAGATGTGGGTGCTTACTTTACGGGTAAAAGTTTTGGTAAACATAAGTTAATGCCTAAAGTAAGCCCTAATAAAACAATTGAAGGGTTAGCAGGCGGTGTAGTCGCTTCTATTATTTTTGTATTAGCATTTTGTCACTTTACCGATGTTGATTTAGTTGTATGGCCTGTGTACGCGATAATGACAGCATTTATTGCGTTGTTTTCTGCGGTAGGTGATTTACTGGAAAGCATGTTTAAACGTGAAGCTGGTTTAAAAGATAGCGGTCGATGTTTACCAGGACACGGCGGTATTTTAGATAGAATTGACAGCTTAACGGCTGCTGCTCCAATGTTTGTTATGTGCTATGCGTGGACTCTTAGTTTATGAGCCAAAAGCAATTGCTGGTTATTTTAGGCGCAACGGGCTCAATTGGTTTAAGTACACTTGATGTTGTGTCGCGCAATAAAGAGTTATTTGATGTTTTTGTTTTGGCTGCAGGACAAAATGCAAAGAAAATGGCGGAGTTGTGTATTGAACATGAACCGCTTTATGCGATTATGGCTAACCAGCAGGCCGCAGAGCAATTATCTGCGTATTTAGCTAATACTCAGTGCCAAACTCTTGTTATGCACGGTGAGCAAGCAATGAGTGACTTATGTGCTCATCCTGATGTTGACATTGTAATGTCGGCAATTGTAGGTGCAGCTGGTTTACTACCCACATTAAGTGCTGTTGAAGCGGGTAAAAAAGTACTACTAGCTAATAAAGAATCTTTAGTTATGTCAGGTCAGTTGTTTATTGATAAAGTTAAACAACATAAAGCCACTTTGCTGCCAATAGATAGTGAACATAATGCAATTTTTCAATGTCTACCTTCTTCGTTACAAAATGCCAAAGGCGATCAAAAACTACAGCAACATGGCGTAAGTAAAATTTTGCTTACCGGCTCTGGTGGCCCATTTTTAAAGCGTGATATAAATACGTTAAAAGATGTAACCGTAAGTGAAGCCGTTGCACACCCTAACTGGTCGATGGGACAAAAAATATCAGTAGATTCCGCAACTATGATGAACAAAGGCTTAGAGTTTATTGAAGCTAAGTGGTTATTCAATTGTGATGCTAGTGATATTGATGTAGTTATTCATCCGCAAAGTATTATTCATTCAATGGTGCAGTACCACGATGGTTCTATTTTAGCGCAAATGGGTAACCCCGATATGCGCACGCCAATTGCCCATGCACTTGCGTATCCTGAGCGAATTAATGCGGGTGTTAAACCGTTAAACTTCTCTGACATTTGTGATTTTTCGTTTACTAAACCTGATTTTTCTCGTTATCCAAATTTACAATTAGCGATTGATGCGTGTAGTGCAGGGCAGGGCGCGACAACAACGGTTAACGCAGCAAATGAAATAGCTGTGGGCGCATTCTTAAACGGTAAAATTGGTTTTACCGATATATACAAAATAAATGCACAGACGCTAGAAGCTGCAACTTACACCAATGTGCAAAGCCTAGATGAAATTTTAGAGTGTGATAAATTAGCGCGTATTAGCGCTTCAGAATTTATAACAAAAGTGGCGCATTAATATGTTTGATTTTTTTTGGAATCTTGGCTCATTTATTTTAGCGCTTGGTATTTTAGTGGCCATACATGAATATGGCCATTTTTGGGTTGCACGAAAAATGGGCGTTAAAGTGCTGCGTTTTTCAATTGGTTTTGGTAAGCCACTGTTAAAATGGCATGACAAATATAATACCGAATACGTGATTGCCGCTATTCCATTAGGTGGTTATGTAAAAATGCTTGATGAGCGAGTTGATGACGTACCAGCAAATCAACGCCACTTGTCGTTTAACTCTAAATCTGTACAAGCGCGTATTGCTATTGTTGCTGCGGGACCAATGGCTAACTTTTTGTTTGCCATTTTTGCTCTTGCGGTGATGTATATGGTAGGTGTGCAATCGGTTAAGCCAGTTGTTGGCAGCATAACCGAAGGCAGTCGCGCAGAGCAGGCGGGCATTATGCCTTCTCAACATATTATAAAAATTGGTGATGATGACATAACGACATGGCAAAATGCCACGTTTGCGCTTATGTCTAGCTTAGGCGAAGAAAGCGTTGAAGTTATTGTTCGTGATAAAAACCTTCAACCACGCGTTAAAACGCTTAATTTAGAGGGTTGGAAGCTTGACCAGCGAGACGTACCACCACTGAGTTCGTTAGGTATTGTGCCATTTAGACCTCAAGCAACTTTAACAATTGCCGCCGTAACTAAAGACTCAGCCGCAGAGCACGCTAATTTACAAGTTAACGACACAATTTTGGCAGTAAACGGTGAAACAATAAGCGATTGGCAGCAATTAGTTAATCTTATTACGCAATCAGCTAACAAATCTTTACAATTTAGTGTAAAAAGACAAGATACTATACAAGCCATTACAGTTACCCCTAAAGGGCGCATTGATAATAACGGTATTGAGCAAGGCTTTTTAGGTGTTGCTCCTGTTGTACAGCAATGGCCTGATGGCTATGTAGAGACAAGGCATTACGGCCCGCTCGATAGTATCGTGCGAGGCACAAAAGAAACGTGGCGCTTAATTACACTCAGTTTTGACATGATTGGTAATTTAATTACAGGCCAGGTTTCGGTTAAAAATTTAAGTGGTCCTGTGGGCATTGCAGTAGGCGCTGGAACTAGCGTAAGCTATGGGTTAGTGGCCTTTTTAAGCTTTTTAGCCTTAATTAGCGTTAACTTGGGTGTATTTAATTTATTACCCCTACCAGTGCTTGATGGCGGACACTTAATGTATTACATAATTGAACTTTTTCGTAAAAAGCCGGTCTCTGAAAAGACACAAGAGTTTGGTTTTAAAGTGGGTGCCTTGTTGCTCATTTTTCTAACATGTTTCGCTTTGTTCAATGATGTATCGCGTTTGTAGTTACAGCGTGGCAAATTACTAATTAGAACACGATTGTAAAGCACCACTAGTAAGGTGTTATGCGGTAATACAGTTGTAAAGGATAAAGATAATAAAATGGCTATAAAAAAACATTTGGCAATAACAAGTTTATTGGGTGCAAGTTTTGCAGCCCTAGGCCAAAACTCCTTTATTGTTGAAGACCTGAAAGTTGAAGGTTTGCAGCGCGTAGCACTTGGTGCAGCGCTAACACATATTCCTATTAACGTAGGCGATAATGTTGATGACTATACGATTTCAAAAACAATAAAGTCACTTTATCGTTCTGGGCACTTTGATAACATAAAAGCACTTCGTGATGGCAACAACGTTATTTTTAAAGTAACGGAACGTCCTACCATCAGCTTTATTGAGTTTGAAGGCAATAAAGACATTAAAGACGAGCAGCTTAATGAGTCTCTTGATCAGCAAGATATTCGCCAAGGTGAACCACTTGATAAAACCGTTATCGATAGTATCGAAAAAGGCTTAGTTGAGTTTTTCCACAGCATTGGTAAATACAACGCTAAAGTAGACATCAGTATTACTAAGCTGCCACGTAACCGCGTTAAACTTAAGTTAGAGTTTGATGAAGGTGATGCTGCTTCTATCCGCCAAATTAACTTAGTGGGTAATGAACTTTTTTCTAATGAAGAGCTTCTTAAACTTGCTGAATCGCAGCAAGATTTACCTTGGTGGCAGTTTATGGGTAGCGACCGTTACCAAAAGCAAACCATTGAAGGCGATTTAGAAAAAATTCGTAGCTATTATTTAGACCGTGGTTACCTACGTTTTAATATCGACTCAACGCAAGTTTCAGTGAGCCCTGAACGTGAATCAGTTTACGTTACAGCTAACTTAACTGAAGGCGTAAAATATAAAGTTAAAGGTTTTGACTTTATTGGTGACTTGCTTGGCCGTGAAGACTTAATTAAAAGTGTTATCCCACTTAGAGCAGGTGAGCTTTATAACGGTTCTGTAGTTACTTCATCTGAAGAGTTTATTAAAAGCTACTTAGCACGTTTTGGTTACGCTAATGCTGAAGTGCGTACAATTCCAGAAATTGACGACGAAAAGCAAGAAGTACAATTAACACTATCGGTTAATCCAGGTAAGCGTGTATACGTTCGTCGTATTATTGTTGGCGGTAACCAAAATACGGCAGATGAAGTACTTCGTCGTGAAATGACACAACTTGAAGGCGCATGGTTATCTAATCAAAACCTCGAGCGTTCAAAACTGCAAATTCAACGCCTACCTTACATGGAAAAAGTTGATTTTAATGTAGTCCCTGTACCCGGTGTGGATGACCAAGTAGATGTAGACTTCACTGTAAAAGAGCAATCCGCAGGTAGCTTTAATGCTGGTCTTGCTTATGGTTCTTACTTAGGTCTGCAGTTTAATATTGGTGTAACAGAATCTAACTTTTTAGGCACAGGTAACCAAATTGGTTTAAACCTGAATACGTCTACAGGTTCTGAAAGCTTAAGCTTATCGTACACAGACCCATACTTTACGCCAGATGGTGTATCGCAAGGCAGTAGCATCTTTTACAGAAACTACGATGCAAGTAAATTCAGTCTTGTTGAATATAAATCGAAAAGTTATGGTTTAGGCACAAATATTGGTTTTCCAATTGATGCTGTAAATCGTGTTAACTTTGGCGCCCGTTGGATTAAAGAAGAGCTTTCGGATATTGCAGAGTACGAGCAAACGCGTGTACTTCGTGAAACATTCTTAGATCCAGATAACCCAGATGCAGGCTTTGACTTTACTAAGTATGAGCTGAGTGTTGGCTGGTCGCGTATCACCGTTAACCGTGGTTTATTCCCAACAGCGGGTTCGCGTCAAACTCTGAACTTAACAGCAACAACGCCTAACTCAGATCTTCAGTACTTTAAACTGAATTACGATTCGCGTTTTTACTGGCCTATATCAAATGACCACCGTTGGGTATTCTCAACGCGTGCAGCACTTGGTTATGGTAATGGTTATGGTTCTACAAACGGGTATGAGCAAACACTTCCATTCCAAGAGTACTTCCGTATAACGGAAATGGAACTACGTGGCTTTGACCGTAATACAATATTACCACGTGCTGTGTCGCGTATACCGCAGTCTATTCCGGGTACGCCAGGTGCAGACGGTACTACAACCGGTAGCATTGGTGGTGCATCAGAATTTGATATTCTAGTGCCACAAGGTCGTATTGGTGGTAATGCTAAAGCAGTGGCAGGTATGGAGCTAATTGTTCCTACACCATTCTTAGATGAAGAAAATACCAGCTCTGTACGTACTAGCTTCTTTGTTGATGCTGCAAACGTATGGGATACTGAGTTTAACGTAGACCGCTATCAAAACTTAGGCGTTGATGAACGTGCTAAATTAGATGACTATTCAGACCCAATGCGTTTTAGGGTTTCAACCGGTCTTTCATTACAATGGATCTCTCCAATGGGTCCAATGCTGATCAGTTTTGCGTATCCATTGCAAAAAGAAGAAGATGACGATACGAAAACCATCAGCTTTAACATTAGTAACACTTTCTAAAGGAGTTTTTTGTGAAAAAATTATTTAAATCAACAGCTGTAGCAGTTTTAGCAACGTTAATGATGGGTACTTCTGTGAATGCATTTGCACACAAAGTAGGTATTGTTGATATGCAGGAAATCTACAAGCAAATTCCTCAAATGGCTAAAATTGAACAGTCTTTACAAACTGAGTTTGCTGAACGTCGTCAAGAGCTTGAAAAGTTACAAGGCGATATTCGTTTTGAAGCTGAAAAATTTAAACGTGAAAGTACAACTATGAGTCAAGCTCAAAAAGATACTCTGCGTGAAAAAATTCAGGGCATGCAAAAAAATCTTGCTGAACAAGGTCGCCCTTTAGAGCAAGAGATTAAAGCGCGTCAAAACCAAGAGCTTGCTAAAGTTCAAGGTGTAATCATCAAAACAATTGAAGAGATTGCTAAAGACGGCGACTTCGACGAAGTTAAAGTAAAAGACACTACTATTTACTTTAACCCTAAAGAAGTGACTGATCTTTCATCTAAAGTTGTAGCCGCTGTTAGTAAGAAATAATCACTCTATGCAAAATTATACGCTTTCGCAAATTGCGGAACTTCTAGGCGCCGAACTTCAGGGTGATGGCGCTTTAGAAATAAAAAAAATAGCGACACTTGCAAATGCCCATTCTGGGCATATTGCATTTTTAGCGAACTCAAAATATCGATCGCAACTTGAAACTACCCAAGCTAGTGCTGTAATAGTAAGCCAAGCTGATGCAGAGTACTTTAGTGGCAGCAAAATTATTGTTGCTAATCCGTATGTAAGTTACGCAAAATTAGCGCAATTTATGGATACAACACCACGCTCAGCCTCGACGGGTATTCATCCAAGTGCAACTGTTCATTCAACAGCGATTGTTAGTGATAGCGCCGCTATTGGTGCTAACGCAGTCATTGAAGCTCATGCAGTGATAGGTGACAATGCGCAAATTGGTCCGAACAGTTTTATCGGGGAACGTGTTAAAATAGGTTCTGGCACTAAGCTTTGGCCTAGTGTGACTATTTATCACGATGTTGAAATTGGTTCAGATTGTTTGTTTCAAGCAAATAGTGTTGTAGGTAGTGATGGGTTTGGCTATGCAAATGAGCGCGGGCAGTGGGTTAAGATACCTCAGCTTGGTTCAGTGATCATAGGCAACAAAGTTGAAATTGGTGCAAGTACGACAATTGATCGTGGTGCACTGGACAATACCATCATTCATAGCAACGTTATTATCGATAATCAGTGTCAAATAGCGCACAACGTTGAAGTTAATTCAGGCACCGCAATAGCGGGCTGCACTGTACTTGCAGGAAGCGTTACCATTGGCAAGAACTGTCAAATTGGTGGCATGGTTGCAATTAATGGTCACATGTCTGTATGTGATGGTGTTATAATTACCGGCATGAGTATGGTGACAAAATCAATCACCGAACCAGGTATTTACTCATCTGGTATGCCCCATACAACAAACAAAGAATGGCGTAAATCAATAGCTCACTTGCGTAACCTTTCAGACATGAAATCTCGTCTTAAAGCGCTTGAAGCATTGGCTAAGTCATAACGTTGAACACTAATAAGGATGCTATTTTGGCAAACGAATTAAATAGCCTTGATATTCAAGAAATTTTAAGTTTATTACCGCACCGTTACCCGATGCTATTAATTGATCGTGTTATTGATTTTACACCTGGCAAGTCTTTACATGCTATTAAAAATGTTTCTATAAATGAACCGATTTTTACTGGGCACTTTCCAAATCAGCCAATTTTTCCTGGTGTGCTAATATTAGAATCAATGGCGCAAGCAACGGGTTTATTAGGTTTTAAAACAGTAGAAAACCGTAGCGAAAACGAATTGTATTTGTTTGCTGCTGTTGATAACGCACGTTTTAAACAACCTGTAATTCCTGGTGATACAATGCATCTTCATGTTGAGTTTTTAAAAGAACGTCGCAACATTTGGAAGTTTGCTGCAGAAGCTAGAGTCGACGGCAAAATAGTGTGTAGTGCCGAAATTATGTGTGCGAGAAGAGAGTTTTAATAGTGATCCATTCTACAGCAATAATCGAACCTGGCGCTAAACTAGGCAACAATGTCTCAGTTGGTCCGTATAGTTATATTGGCAATGATGTTGTTATCGGTGATAACTGTATTATTGAGTCTCACGTTGTTGTTAAAGGGCCGTCAACTATTGGCTCTGGCAATCATATTTTTCAGTTCGCGTCTGTGGGTGAAGCCTGCCAAGACAAAAAATACAACAACGAGCCAACCACTTTAATAATGGGTGATAACAACGTTATCCGTGAATGTGCCACTATTCACCGTGGTACGATTCAAGACCAAGGCGTTACTAAAATTGGTAGTAATAATTTATTTATGGCTTATACCCACGTTGCACATGACGCGGTAATTGGCGATAACGTAATTTTTGCTAACAACGCAAGTGTGGCCGGCCATGTACATGTTGGTGATTGGGTTATCCTTGGTGGTAATTCGGGTGTTCATCAGTTTTGTAAAATTGGTGCACATGCCTTTATTGGTATGTATTCGGGTGTTAACAAAGATGTACCACCATTTGTTACTACCATTGGTATGCCTGCAGGTCCTGCAGCTATCAATAAAGAAGGCATGAAGCGTCGTGGTTTCGAAAGTGATGAAATTATGGCTGTACGCCGTGCATACAAAGCATTTTATCGTAAAAGCTTAGGTGCTGAAGAAGCTATTGAGTCGCTTAGTGAAGATGCCGCAAAGTATTCTGCTGTGAAATTGATGGTCGACTTTGTTAAAAACTCAGAGCGCGGCATCGTAAGATAATTACAGGCTTTGCTTTAAGCATTAAAAAAACCACCCTAGATGATAAATCGAAGGTGGTTTTTTATTGCCCTGCTTTAAGCTAATTCAGTTAATACTCAGGGTAATTGAGTTAGTATGCGGGTAATTTATATAATAAAAGCCGTCCTATGCGTTTACCTAAGTTAGTAGTCACTCTTTTTATTACTTCAGTTTTAGCCGCTTGTAGTAGCCAGCCTATTGTTAAATCATCTGCTGGAGAAATCACTCAAGTTGGGAAAGCATCTTTTTATGCTGATAAATACCACGGAAGAACAACCGCCAACGGAGAGCGCTTTAGTCAACAAGCCGCCACGGCAGCCCATTTAGAATTCGATTTTGGTACTACGGTGGTTGTTACTAATCTAGCCAATAACAAATCAGTCACGGTAAGAATTAACGATAGAGGCCCGTATGTGCGAGGTCGTATTATTGATTTATCAAAAAGTATGTTTAAAAAGATAGCCGACCCTAAGGTCGGCGTTATTGATGTATCAGTAAAGGTTTTAAAACCGGGTAGTTAGCGCAACATAACCAGGATAAGCCCCACTGAGCTCTTTATGAGAGCCTTGTGCGACTACTTTACCGCCTTCCAACCATACAACATTATCCATTTGAGCAAGTAGAGCGGGATCGTGCGTAATTGTGAGCACGCTCGCGTTATTCATAACATGCATTATTGCTTGCATTACCCCTTGCTTAGACTGATTATCAAGACCTTCTGTTGGTTCATCAAGAACTAAAATAGCTGGGCTTTTAAGTAATGCTTGTGCAATGGCTATACGTCTAGACTGACCTTGCGACACATTACGCCCGCCAGTGCCTAATCGTGTTTTTAAACCTTCTTTTAGTTCATTAAACCATGGGCTTAATTGCGCTAATGAGAGCGCTTCAATCATTTGCTCTTTAGTTGCATTTGGCGCGGCATAACGTAAATTTTCACTCAGTGTGCCATCAAAAATATGGTGCTGCTGAGCTAATATATTTATAACGTTTGCGCGTATATCATTATTTAACGAATGTAAGTCAACAACGCTATTTTGATTATTTAGCGTTATGCTGCCTTGTTGTAAAGGCCATAAACCAGTAAGTAAATTTACAAGCGTCGTTTTACCGCTGCCGCTTCTACCTACAATTGCTACTTTTTGCTGGGGCTTTAGTTCAAAACTGATATCAGTTAGTGCTGTTTGCTCACCATATTGGTAGCTAATATTGTTAAGTGCTAGCGTGTGGTTTTGCGAGTTAAAGTTTTCATCAACGTCTACATGTGTATCTTTAACTTGTGAGTTAGCGGCTTTATCTTCAAGTGTAAACAACCGCTCTGCTGCTTTTAATACACTAGGAAGCTCTATAAACGCATTGGGTAGTAGCAATACACTTTCAAAGCTTGCCAGTACAAATAAACTTAACATAGCAAGTTCTACATTTACCATACTGTTGGTGTAAACCAGTGGGACTATGGTTACTATGCTAGCAAGCATGGCTAATTGAACAACCAACAAGCTTAACCCATCTGAGTTTGCTAGTGCTTTGTGGCGAATAAATAATTGCTGATTGTACTGCTCGCTTAATTCGTCGCACTTATTAAGCTGCTGCGAACGGGCTTGATAAATACTAAGCTCTCTAAGTCCTGTGAGTGTATCTGAAAGCTCAGAGCGAAGTTGTGCACTAAGTTGTGTTTCTTTATGGCTGTTTTTAGTGAGCTTTGCGCTGAGTAGGGCAGGTATAACCACACCAATAAGTATAATGCCAGTAAAGCAAATAAGGGCGACGTTGCCATTATAGGCCGACATAAACAGCATGATGATTGGCACACTTAAAAGAGCGACCAGCATAGGAAGTAAAACGTTTAAATAAAACTTGTCGAGTGCGTCTACATCGTTTTGTAATCGGTTAACTAGATCAGCGCTGCGGCTCATTGCTAAATCAACATTGTTAAGCTTGCTTAACGTTGCAAATACATTGGTACGTATTTCACTTAGTAATAAAAACGTGGCGTTATGAGTAACTAGGCGTTCGCCATAGCGCGATGCTGTTCGCACAATTGCTAAAAAACGAATCGTGCCGGCAGGGGTAAAATAATTCATTTGTACGCCCGCAATACCAGCAGCGGCCATTGATGCTAAAAACCAACCAGATATAGCCAACAGGCCCACATTAGCTAATACCGTAATCGTTGCTAAAAATGTACCCAATAGCATAGCTTTATAATGAGGAGCACAAAGCTTTAATAAGCGAATAAAATTATGCATGCGCAACCCCTTGTTTGGCCGTTTTTAGTAAGTTAGCAAATGCACCATTTTGCGCTGCAAGTGTTTCAAAGTGACCTTGCTCAGCTATTTTCCCATCGTGCATAACAATGATATTGCTGGCATGTTTAACGGTATTTAATCGATGAGCAATGACTAATACTAAGTTATTTTTAGCGTATTCATTAATAGCATCTTGAATAAGCAGCTCTGTTTGGCTATCAAGGTGCGCTGTAGGCTCATCAAGCACTAAAACTGGTGCTTGTTTTATGAATGCACGTGCGAGTGCGATGCGTTGCTTTTGTCCGCCAGAAAGCCCTTCCCCTTGCTCACCTATCAGTGTGTTAAAACCATCGGGTAGGGTATTTATAAATTCAAGCACACCAGCTTGCTTTGCTGCATGTTCAAGCTCTTGCTGTGTGGCAGTTGGTTTGGCCAATTTAATGTTGGCAGCAATGGTGTCGTAAAACAGCGTCGCTTTTTGTGGTATCCATGCAATGTTATTTTGCAGGTAAGTAATATCGGTTGTGCTTAAACTCTGATCATTAATAGATAGGTGGTTTATCACCTCAGGGTGAAACCCTAATAAGCAATCAAACAACGTACTTTTACCTGAGCCACTACTGCCCACAACGGCAATTAAACCTTTATTTGGCAGTGTTAAATTTATATTTTTAATCCCTTCGTTACTATCTGGGTATATAAAATTAAGGTCGGTAATACTTATGGAGTTAATTGTATTTAAAGTTAAATTGTTTTCAGGCGTGCTGGTAGTCACGGGCTCACTTTCGTCACTTGGTAGTGGTGCATTTAAAATCGCAACCATATCGGCAGCGGCACTAATGCCTTGTAAGCGTGCATGGTAATGACTACCTAGCTGGCGCAGTGGTAAATAAAATTCAGGCGCTAAAAGTAGCACCACAAAGCCAGTAGCAAAATCAAGAGTGCCAAAAAACAGTCTAAAACCAATAATTATTGCGACTAATGCCACGCTAATGGTGGCTAAAAATTCAAGTGCAAATGATGATAAAAACGCGATTTTTAAAACATCGAGTGTAGCGTGCCTAAAATCATCTGAAATTTTAGCTATTTGTTTAAGCTCGGTACGTGTTGCATTAAATAGCTTGAGTTGAGTTAAACCTTGTACGCGGTCAAAAAAGTAATTGCCCAGTACAGCAAGTTGCTTCCAGCGTTTTTGGTTTAAAGCTTCGGCTTTTGAGCCTACCAAAATCATGAAAAAAGGAATGAGCGGGGCGGTTAATAAAAATATCAGCCCAGCTTTATAATCTGTCGGAAAAATAACAACCAATATTGCCAGCGGAATAAGCGCGCTGTAAGCAGCACCAGGTAGGTATTTAGCATAATAGTCGTGGAGTGCTTCTACGCCATTATGTAGGGTATTTAATGTAGCGCCTTGGCCGTGTTGTTCTATATAGCTTGGGCCAAGTAAGCTGAGCTTATTTAGAAGTGTTTGGCGCATAGCCGATTTTATTTTAAGTGCAGCATATGCACTCAAGCGTTCGCTTAATGCTAAAAACACCGCGCGCAATAAAATAATGCCTGCTAAGGGCCATAATAAATGAGTAACTTGGGCTAAATTATTACCTTCAAACATAACGTTGTGAATAGTTTGCGCAAGTAGATAAGCACCTGCAATCATCAGTAATGCGTTAAAAGTACCCAGTGCAATGCTTAACTTTAACCACACTGCAGCGGGTTTACTTTGACGCTTTAAAAAAGCGCGCAGTGATTGCTGCTGCGCGCGATCTGGTCGGGGGTTAGTCGTCATCTTTTGTGTTGTTAGCATCGTTTAATAAATCGTGCATGGCTTGTTCATCATCAGCAATGCTGTTTTTATTTTGATGAAATTCGTACCACATTACATTTATTACACCTAAGGTACAGGCCAAAAGTACACCTAAAATCCAAGCGAAATACCACATAGTTTAGTCTCCTTAGTAGCTACCGTGAGTGTTGTTTTCAATTTCTTCAACCGTTACTCTGCGCCACATTTTTACATAACACCAGGTGGTGTAAGTTAAAATAAGTGGAACAAAAATACACACTGCAACAAACATTACATTGAGCGTTTTATGGCTCGATACCGCATCCCAAATTGTTAAGCTAATATTTGGATTGTTGCTTGATGGCATAATAAATGGGAACAGTGAAACACCGGCCGTCATAATCACGCCAATTAACATTAAGCTTGTTGAAATAAGTCCAAGTGCTGGTTTGTTCAATTTAGAAAACAATAGCGCACTTAGTGCCATTACAAACGCTAAAATAGGAAAGGTCATAGTCCATGGGCGTTCACTGTAATTGCTAAGCCACGCGCCTTGGGCTGTTGTTACTACTTTAGCTAATGGATCTGCATGACTTTGTGTATCAGGCATAGATACAATTTGGTAACCCGTTAAATTAGCAACCCAAAAACCAGCGCCTGCAAACAGTATAATAAACACAATCAGTGAATAACGACCATATTGCCCTGAGCGAGCTGCTACTGCATCAGCTGTACGAAGCTGTAACCACATACCAGCATGAGCAATTAGCATAGTGATACTCACTAAACCAGCAAGCAAACCAAACGGGTTAAGTAAACCAAAAAATGAACCTTGGTAGCTAACACGCATTAAGTTATCAATATTAAATGGTACGCCTAAAAATAAGTTACCAAAAGCAACACCAAAAACTAATGCTGGAATTGCGCTGCCTGCAAGCAAGCCCCAATCCCAGTTATTACGCCAGCGTTTTGAGTCTACTTTACTGCGGTAATCAAACCCTAGTGGTCTAAAAAACAAAGCAAAGAGTACTAGCATCATGGCAAAGTAAAAGCCCGAAAATGCGGCAGCATAAACCATAGGCCACGCTGCAAATAACGCGCCGCCCGCAGTTATAAACCATACTTGGTTACCATCCCAATGCGGGCCAATAGTGTTTATTACTGTACGGCGCTCTGAATCTGTTCTACCAACTAGGCGAAGCAACATAGCAACGCCCATATCCATGCCATCGGTAATAGCAAAGCCAATAAGCAGCACACCAATGATCAACCACCAAAGCATTTTTAATGTTTCATAATCAAAAATCATGATTGCTCTCCTTCAGTTTGATCAGTTTTATTTGGCAATTCAAAATGATATTTACCAGTATGTAGCGAGCTTGGTCCTTGCTTAACAAAGCGGATCATCAACCAACCTTCAACAATGGCTAAACCAGTATAGAAAACAATAAATCCAGTTAAGCTAATTAAAATATCGTTTACTGTTAGTGACGACGTGGCTAAAAAGGTCGGCAGTATTTCAGATATAGCCCAAGGTTGACGTCCATACTCAGCAACTATCCAGCCAAATTCAATAGCTATCCACGGTAGTGGAATGCTCAATACGGCAGCCCATAACAACCAGCGTTTTTGCTCAATAACGCGATGTGCGTTGTAGTAAAATGCCAATATAAATACACCCAACATGGCTACACCACAGGCAACCATAATCCTAAATGACCAAAACATAGGGCCTACTTTAGGGAAAGAGTCTTTAACGGCTTTTTGAATGTGCTCTTCGGTAGCATCTACAACATCAGGTGTGTAGCGCTTAAGTAGCAAGCCATAACCTAAATCATCTTTTAGGGTATTAAACTTAGCAACATTTTCTGGCGTATCTTCACCGTTTCTGAGTTTTGTAAGGTATTCATAAGCAATCATACCGTTGCGAATACGTACTTCGTGTTGTTTTTCTAGGTCGTTAATACCCGTTACTTGCTCATCAAGTGAACGCGTAGCAATTAACCCAAGTGCGTAAGGTATTTTAACCGCAGCATGTGTTACTTGCTCTTCCGAATCAGGAAAACCAAATGCGGTAAACGCAGCTGGAGCCTCTTCTGTATGCCACTCAGCTTCAATCGTGGCAAGTTTTACTTTTTGAACTTCGCCTACTTCGTAACCTGATTCGTCACCGAGTAAAATTACACATAGAATTGATGCTAAACCAAAGCCCGATGCGACCGAAAAAGAACGTTTAGCAAACGCTAAATCACGGCCTTTTAATATGTACCAACTACTTATGCCCAGTACAAACATAGATGCAGCTACATAACCTGCCGATACGGTATGAATAAACTTAACTTGTGCTACAGGATTAAACACAAGCTCAGCAAAGCTGGTCATTTCCATGCGCATGGTTTGATAGTTAAATTCAGCACCGACTGGGTTTTGCATCCAACCGTTGGCAATCAAAATCCACAGCGCCGACATGTTAGTACCAATGGCCATTAAAAAGGTTGCACCTAAATGTTGGCGTTTAGAGAGTCTGTCCCAGCCTAAAAAGAACATACCTACAAAGGTCGATTCTAAAAAGAATGCCATTAAACCTTCAATAGCCAGGGGAGCCCCAAAAACATCACCTACGTAATGGGAGTAATAAGACCAGTTAGTACCAAACTCAAATTCCATGGTAAGGCCTGTTGCCACACCAATTGCAAAGTTAATACCAAACAATTTTCCCCAAAACTTAGTCATATCACGATAAATTTCGCGACCGGTCATAACATAAACCGATTCCATAATAACTAAAATCCAGGTCATACCTATCGTTAACGGTACGAATAAGAAATGAAAGAGAGCGGTAACAGCAAACTGTAATCGCGATAGATCCACAAAGGTTTCATCTATCATTATTGGCTCCTTGAGAGTGACGGATTAACAGGGCAACATTTAATTGGCAAAGTTAAGGTTTAATGAACTTTCAGTAATTACTGAAAGTTTGTAATAGTATTTACTTTTGTGCAATTTTTGTCAACATACATATTAGTAAAACTTAATATATATTTCCTATGCTACATCAGTATTAAAAACAAACAACATAAAGCCTTAACTTACGTGATAAAAAACCAGTTATTTAAAGCGTTTAACCAAACAGTAAAACACGGTAAACTAACAAGCATGAACGCCTGGTTTACTTGTGAAATAAAATCAAATGAATAAAGATAAAAAACAACTACGAATTGGTATTGTGGCAGGTGAACTGTCGGGCGATATTTTAGGTGAAGGTTTAATTAAAGCCCTTAAAAAACATTTTCCGGACGCTATTTTTGAAGGAATAGCAGGACCTAAAATGCAAGCGCAGGGCTGTAAAACACTTTACGACATGGATGAGCTTTCGGTGATGGGGCTTGTTGAGGTGCTAGGGCGTTTGCCGCGTTTGCTTAAAATACGTAAACAACTCGTGCAGCATTTTGTAGATAACCCACCTGATGTATTTATTGGTATTGATGCACCCGATTTTAACTTACGCGTTGAAAAGCCACTTAAAGGTGCGGGCATTAAAACAGTACAGTATGTAAGTCCATCTGTTTGGGCGTGGCGCGAAAAGCGTATACATACAATAAGTGCAGCCACTAACTTAGTGCTTGCGTTACTGCCATTTGAAAAAGAGTTTTACGATAAACACCAAGTGCCATGTACATTTGTGGGTCATACTTTGGCAGACGATATCGCACTTGAACACGACGACAGCAAAGCACGTGCAGAACTCGGCTTAAGCCTTGATGACAAAGTACTGGCGTTACTTCCTGGTAGCCGAGGCTCAGAAGTTGGTTTACTAAGCGAAACTTACATTAAAACAGCCGCAGAGCTGCAAGCTAAAAACCCCAATCTTAAAGTTGTGGTGCCACTGGTTAACGAAAAACGCAAAGCGCAGTTTACTGATATATTAAACGCTACCGCGCCAAACCTTAATGTTAACCTGCTTGATGGACAATCAAAATTAGCGATGCAAGCCGCCGATGCTATTTTATTAGCGTCGGGCACTGCAACACTTGAAGGTATGCTTTATAAAAAGCCAATGGTAGTCGGTTATAAAATAAAGCCGTTGAGCTATTGGATATTTAAGACTTTATTTACGTTTAATATTAAGTATTTTTCGTTGCCTAACTTATTAGCAGACGAAGAGCTAGTGCCTGAGTTTTTACAAAGTGAGTGTAATGTGGCTAATTTAACAAATGCGCTTACTCCTATGCTCAACACTGATAACAAAGAGCTAAAAGCACGCTTTTTAGCTATTCACGAAAAAATTAGATTAAATGCCAGCGAACAAGCAGCTAATGCTGTGGCGGAGTTAATAAATGCAAATTGATAGACCTAATGTATCCTTAATTGCCGGTGTAGATGAAGTAGGGCGCGGCCCGCTTGTTGGTGATGTAGTTACTGCCGCCGTCATTTTAGATCCCACTAAACCAATTGCTGGCTTAGCGGATTCTAAAAAATTAACAGATAAAAAACGCCAAGCGCTTGCGATTGAAATAAAAGAAAAAGCATTGTGTTATGCCTATGGGCGCTGCAGCCCAACAGAAATTGATGAGTTAAATATTCTGCACGCGACTATGCTTGCCATGACCCGTGCAGTAGAGGCATTAAGTACGCAACCTGAATTTGTATTTATAGATGGAAACCGCTTACCAAAACTCACTATGCCAGCGCAAGCTATTGTTAAAGGCGATAGCTTAGTGGCAGAAATTTCAGCGGCGTCTATTTTAGCTAAAGTAGCACGTGATGACGAAATGATTGAACTTGATAAACGCCACCCTAAATATGGTTTTGCAGGGCACAAAGGGTATCCAACAAAAGCACATTTTGCAGCGCTTGAGCAGTACGGCGCGATTGATGAGCATCGTAAAAGCTTTAAACCTGTGCAGCGTGTATTGGCGCAAGCCAATGGTGAGGGTTAAGCATGGCTGCTCCTGATTTTGTTCATTTAAGAGTTCATTCAGATTTTTCGATGGTTGACGGCCTTGCTAAAACAAAGCCAATAGTTGCTAAAGCGCAAGAGCTGCAAATGCCCGCTATTGCGATTACCGATCAAATGAACTTTTGTGGCTTAGTGCGTTTTTACGGCGCAACACATAACGCCGGTATTAAGCCTATTGTGGGTGCTGACTTTTGGGTTCGTAGCCCAGAATTTCCTGACGAGCCAAGCCGCTTAACCATATTAGCCAAAGACAACGACGGCTATAAAAATATTACCTTATTAATATCTAAAGCGTATCAACGTGGGCATGTGTTTCATCGCCCAGTGATTGACCGAGAATGGCTGGTGGAGCATAAAACGGGCCTAATTATTCTCTCGGGCGCTAAAGATGGTGACTTAGGTAAAGCGTTACTAAAAAATAATCCAAGTGTTATTGAATCGGTAGTTAGCTTTTATAAGCAGCATTTCAGCGATAACTACTACCTTGAGCTTGTTCGCACTAACCGACCGCTTGAAGAAGACTACTTACACATGGCGGTAGAGCTTGCTACCAAAGAGCAGTTACCTGTTGTAGCGACCAACGAAGTAGTGTTTTTAAAGCCTGAAAACTTTGAAGCGCACGAAATTCGCGTTGCTATCTTTGACGGCTACACGCTTGATGATAAACGCAGGCCTAAGCGATTCTCTGAAGAACAATACCTAAAAACATCAGAGCAAATGGCTGAGCTGTTTAGCGACATTCCAGAAGCTCTACAAAACACAGTAGAAATAGCTAAACGTTGTAATGTTACTGTTCAGCTAGGGACTTACTTTTTACCTGATTACCCAACTGGCTCACTTAAGATTGATGAGTTTTTAGTTAAAGTGTCAGAAGATGGTCTTGAAGAGCGATTACAGTTTTTATTCCCCGACGACGAAGAGCGAAAAGTAAAACGCGTTGAATACGATGAACGACTTGATATAGAGCTTGGCGTAATTAACCAAATGGGATTCCCAGGTTACTTCTTAATCGTAATGGAGTTTATTCAGTGGAGTAAAGATAACAATATTCCGGTTGGGCCTGGTCGTGGTTCAGGTGCGGGTTCGTTAGTTGCATACGCACTTAAAATTACCGATTTGGATCCACTTGAATTCGACTTGCTTTTTGAGCGATTTTTGAATCCAGAACGTGTATCAATGCCCGATTTCGACGTCGATTTTTGTATGGATAGACGAGACGAAGTAATTGATCACGTATCGGCTTTGTATGGGCGTAATGCGGTATCGCAAATTATTACCTTTGGCACCATGGCTGCAAAAGCGGTAATACGCGATGTAGGGCGAGTGCTTGGGCACCCTTACGGGTTTGTTGATCGTATCTCAAAAATGATTCCAGGTGACCCCGGTATGACACTTGCTAAAGCGTTTGATATAGAACCGCGCTTGCAAGAAGCCTACGATGGCGATAACGAAGTAAAAGATTTAATCGACATGTGTCGCATCCTAGAAGGGTGTACACGTAACGCCGGTAAACATGCGGGTGGCGTAGTAATATCGCCAACCACTATTACCGACTTTGCCGCGCTTTATTGCGATGACGAAGGTAAGTTTCCGGTAACGCAATTTGATAAAAACGACGTAGAAACTGCAGGCTTAGTTAAGTTCGATTTCTTGGGTTTACGTACACTGACTATATTGCAGTGGGCGGTCGAAATGACCAATGTGCGCATGGAGCGCCAAGGTAAAGACCTCGTTGATATAAATACCATCCCACTGGATGATAAAAAAAGTATCGAGTTACTACTTCGCGCCGAAACGACCGCTGTATTCCAGCTAGAGTCGCGCGGTATGAAAGACTTAGTACGTCGACTTAAGCCCGACTGCTTTGAAGATATGATTGCACTCGTGGCCTTGTTCCGACCAGGTCCGCTGCAATCAGGCATGGTAGATAACTTTATCGACCGAAAACTGGGCCGCGAAGAAATCTCATACCCAGATGCGCAGTATCAGCACGAAAGCTTAAAACCAATACTTGATCCAACGTACGGCATTATCTTGTATCAAGAACAAGTAATGCAAATTGCGCAAGTACTAGCAGGTTACACGCTAGGTGGCGCCGACATGCTGCGTCGTGCAATGGGTAAGAAAAAACCCGAAGAAATGGCAAAGCAGCGTTCAACGTTTGAAGATGGCGCAAGAAATAACGGCATTGACGGCGAACTCGCAATAAAAATCTTCGACTTGGTAGAAAAGTTCGCAGGTTACGGCTTTAATAAATCTCACTCGGCGGCGTATGCACTTGTTTCGTATCAAACGCTGTGGATGAAAACGCATCATCCTGCAGAGTTTATGGCTGCGGTAATGTCGGCTGATATGGATAACACCGACAAAATCGTTATTTTGGTGGATGAATGTGAAAACATGAAGCTCACCTTATTGCCGCCAGATGTGAATGCAGGTGAGTTTAAGTTTACAGTAAACTTGCAAGGCGAGATTGTTTACGGCATTGGCGCGATAAAAGGCGTAGGTGAAGCACCGGTTGATGCAATATTAGAAGCGCGTGCAAAAGGGGGCCCATTTAAAGATTTATTTGATTTTTGTGCCCGAGTTGATTTAAAACGCTTAAATAAACGCGTCACTGAAAAATTAATTTATTCAGGTGCACTCGATAATTTAGGGCCAGAAAAAACGCAATCTGGCCGTGCTACATTACTAGCTAGTTTAAAAAGTGCAATGCGTGCGGCCGACCAACACAATAAAGCTGAGCTATTAGGGCAAAGTGATTTGTTTGGTTTATTAGCCACTGAGCCTGACGAAGTTGAACAAGCCTTTATTAAAGGCACAGGCCTAACTGATAACGAATGGTTAGATGGTGAAAAAGAAACCCTAGGCCTTTATTTAACTGGGCATCCGATAAATCAGTACCGCCGTGAGCTTAGGCATTATACCAGCGGGAAAATAGTTGATTTACAGCCAACGAACCGCGATGTATTTGCAACAGCCGCAGGTTTGGTGATTGCTTCTAGGGTATTAATTAATAAAAAAGGAAATCGTTGGGCCTTAGTAACTTTAGATGACAAGAGTGCACGGATTGATGTACGCTTGTATTCAGACGAGTTTGAAAAGTACCAAGATATGCTCCAAGTTAACAATATCTTGGTAATATCTGGACAGGTCAGCTTTGATAACTTCTCCGGTGGTATTACAATGACCGCCAGAGAAATAAACACCATTGCTCAAGCGCGTGAAAAGCGTATTAAAGCGATTAAAATGACGCTGAACATGGTGCAAGTCGAGGCAGGTTTCTTCGATAAATTACAAAAAGTACTCGAACCCTATAAAATGGGAACGTGTCCGATCAAGGTTTATTACCAACGTCCAGATGCGTTGGCGCAATTAACTCTTGGGATCGAATGGTGTGTTACGCCAAGTGACGACTTAATTCATAAGTTATCACTAATGGCTGCGCAAGATGTAGAACTAGAATTTAACTGATTAGGTAGTTTAGAGCATGAGCCTCAATTATCTTGATTTTGAGCTTCCAATTGCAGAATTAGAAGTAAAAATTGAAGAATTACAAAATATAAGCCGCGCTGGCGAATTAGACCTTGAGTTAGAAGAGGAAGTCAGCAAATTAAAAGAAAAAAGTGCCAAACAAAAACAGGAGATTTTTTCTAATTTAGGCGCTTGGCAAGTATCACAGTTAGCACGTCATCCGTTGCGTCCTTACACTCGAGATTATATCGAGCGCATTTTCACGGAATTTGACGAGTTTGCTGGCGATCGTACTTTTGCTAACGATCCGGCTATTTTAGGAGGCGTTGCGCGTTTAGATGGCGAACCAGTAATGGTTATTGGCCAACAAAAAGGCCGTGACACTGCTGAAAAAATTAAACGCAACTTTGGTATGCCAAAGCCAGAAGGTTACCGTAAAGCATTACGCTTAATGGAAATGGCTGAGCGTTTTAAAATGCCAATCATGACTTTTATCGACACGCCGGGTGCATACCCAGGTGTTGGCGCTGAAGAACGTGGTCAATCTGAAGCAATCGCGCGTAACTTAAAAGTAATGGCGACACTTAAAGTGCCGACAATATGTACGGTTATTGGTGAAGGCGGTTCAGGTGGTGCATTAGCTATTGGTGTTGGCGACAGAGTTAACATGTTGCAATACAGCACTTACTCTGTAATTTCGCCTGAAGGTTGTGCGTCTATTCTTTGGAAAAGCGCCGACAAAGCACCACTTGCAGCAGAAGCAATGGGTGTAACCGCAGAGCGAGTTAAAGAACTAGATTTAATCAGTAACTTAATTGATGAACCTCTAGGTGGCGCGCACCGCAATTACGATGCTATGGCACGTAACTTAAAAGTTCGCCTTAAACGTGACTTAGCAGACCTACAAGCGCTTACGCTTGAAGAAATGCTTGATCAACGTTACAAACGTTTAATGTCGTTTGGTTATTGCTAAACACATTAAATGTTAAAAAAAAGCCGCTTATGCGGCTTTTTTGCTTTAAAATGTTCAGAGTTTTTATATAAAAGTGCGCCCATATGCATACATCAGCAATTTATCAGCAATTAAAAAAATCATTAAATAGCTATATTGAGCAAGGTAACACCGCTTTTACAGTGGCGCTTTCTGGTGGCGTTGATTCTGTGGTGTTGTTGCATTTAATGCGCACTTTAAAAGTAGATAACCCTGCAATTAATGTATCGGCTATTTATGTCCACCATGGCTTGAGCCAGTATGCTGATGACTGGCAACACTTTTGCAAAAACGTATGCATTGAGCTTAATGTGCCTTTTGAAACTGCGAAAGTTGTTATTGAGCCGCAGTCGCGCACAAGTCTTGAAGCCCAAGCACGCGACGCCCGTTATAAAGCACTTGATGAACTAAGCCCACAAGGCAGCATTATTTTACTGGGCCAACACTTAAGCGACCAAGTAGAAACGTTTTTATTGCGCTTAAAGCGTGGCTCAGGTTTAAAAGGGCTTGGTTCTATGTATAAAGAGCGCTTGCTGCAAAGTGGGCGTATATGTTTTAGGCCATTGTTAAGTGTAACGCGCAGCGATATAGAAGCGTTTGCAGCGCAGTTTAATATTAACCACATAACCGATGACTCTAATACAGATGAAAGCTTTGACCGTAATTTTTTACGTTCAAAAATAGTACCCGTGTTAGCTGAGCGCTTTAATGGGTTTGAACAATGCACTGCACGAAGCATTGAACTACTACAGCAACAGCAAACTCTACTTGATGAATATACCCAGCTTGATTTAAATAAGTGTATTAACGAGCATCAAGCACTGTGCATTAGCAAAATAAGCGAGTACAGCGCAGCGCGCATTGCAAATATAGTACGTGCGTGGCTTGCACTATTTACACAAGTGATGCCATCGCAAAAGCAGCTCGAGCAAATAATTAATCAAGCAATGTGCGCAAAAAACGATGCACAAATGCGTATTGATTTGCTCGATGGGCAAATACGTCGTCATCAAGGTTATTTGTATTTTGTAACACCAAGTGAAGTATTAACAGATATTGAGCTGAATCATTCACAGCTAAAACTGGCAGACGGGCGCTTATTAATTAAAAGCACCGGTTACGGAGTAAGACCTCCACACGCTAATGAGCAAGTAATAGTGCGCTTTAATTGCAATAGCGCACGCATTAAACCACTTAAAAAGCCTGGTAGTAATACAGTTAAGCATTGGTTTAAAGATGCAAAAATAGCACCTTGGCTTCGCGCCAGTGTGCCGCTTATTTTTTATAATGATGAATTAGTGCAGGTAGTTGGTTATTTTATAAGTGCTAAGCATATTGATGAAAATGGTATTTTTTGGGAGTGTAAATAAATGAGTAAACAGCCGCATGTTGGTTTGTCGTTAGTAACAAAAGCGCCAATGGGTATGCTAATAACGGCCGTTATAGCTATTATTGCTAATATTTTACTTGAGCTAAATATAGTTACGCTAGGTTATGCAGTTGCGGGTGGAATTGTATCTGCAGTGCTTTTATTAGCTTATTGGTTAGGTAAAGGTGGATTGTTTTTTATTTTAGGCGTGAGCCTGCCACTGCTTTTAGTATTATTTACACCGCTTGCTACTATTACCGCATTACTTAATTTAATTAGCGGATTCTTTTTTGGCTTTTGTGCTGCTTTGTTTATTTATAAATTGATATACCAACCGGCATAAATATTTGAACAATTTAACGAATTAAATAACTCTATAACGTTGTTAAAAATTTTTCATTTAGAACAACTAGATATAAAAACTTGTGCCTAGTTATAGCGCAATTCCCTTGTCGTTAAAGAGACCCCATATATAAGTCGGTTGGTAAGTACCAAGTCTTGAAGCTGGAAGCTTTAGCAATAAAAAAACCTAGCGGGGGAAGCTAGGCTTTTTCATTCAATTAGTGTGAGCAAATGTTAGTAGGCTTTTGCGCAGTTTCTGCCAGATGCTTTTGCTTTGTATAAACCTTTATCGGCGCGAGCAAATATTTCTGTTTCGCAATCTTTGCTGCTAGCTAAAGTAAAGCCAATGCTGGTTGTTACTTTGTATTTAGACATTAGGGGTGACTTTCTTACTAGGCACATTATCCGCTCAGCAATCACTTTATTCGTTGTAAACTCAGGGTCTTCAATAAGTAAAGCAAACTCATCACCACCAAATCTAAATACAGAATCAGTGCCGCGTATGCTGCTACACAGTACTTTTGAAAACTCTTTAA
The DNA here is from genome assembly GCF_011378845.1 of Pseudoalteromonas sp. Z9A4. Lineage (NCBI taxonomy): Bacteria > Pseudomonadati > Pseudomonadota > Gammaproteobacteria > Alteromonadales > Pseudoalteromonadaceae > Pseudoalteromonas > Pseudoalteromonas sp. Z9A4. The sequence goes on along the minus strand of NZ_WTLA01000029.1, from coordinate 15,981 downwards.
GTGTATCGTCACCAATTTTATGGCCGAAGTTGTCGTTAACTTGTTTAAAGTTATCTAAATCAAGCAGCATTAAACTGAATGGACGTTGGTAACGACGACAGTTTTCAAGCTTTTGAAGTAAAAAGTCATTAAATTGACTGCGATTATTTAAGCCAGTTAATGCATCCTTTGTGGCAAGCTTTAATACTCGGCTATACATCATCGCATTACGAAGTGGATAAACCAGCGCAGTATGTAAAGTATGTAGCTTTTTCTCAATTGCTTGACCAAGCGGAAATTTACTAAAATAAATTAGCTGCCCTAAATGTTCTTTACCAATCGCCAAGTCAAAAATATAGGGTGTACTGCTTGTTTCGCTCTGTGATGTTTGTATAGTTCCCAGTGTTGACTGAAACTGTAAACCAGAGAAATTTAACAATTGTTTTGTAAATTTTGCATATATAGCTAAAACATCCTCAATTACTAAGCTAGTTTGTAGCTCTGCGACGAGTTTATGCGCTTCTGTTATCTCATTGGTTGGTGAGTGTTCAGCCGAAAACGGCAAAAAATCACCGCGACCAGACACACGCTGCGTCAAAATATGGACGTTTTCCATTAAATTCTCCCCCGTGGGTATTACTTTGCAATACCTAAGCGATTTTTGTGCCACATTTAAAATTGCATGAAAAAAAGATGGTTGTTATATTTAAAATAAGTCCCTTGGTTTAATTGACGCGTGAGGCCGAATTTGCAGAGTATTAATGTTCAAATTTTTGGCTTGCTAGTGGCAGCCGTTCTTTTTGTGTGGTTTTTTAAACGTATTGGCTTGCCGCCTATTTTAGCGTACCTAGTAACCGGGGTTTTAGCCGGTAGCCATGGTATTGGTTGGTTAGCGCAATCTCACGAAATAGAGTTTGTAGCAGAGCTTGGTATCGTTTTTTTGTTATTTAGTTTGGGGTTAGAATTTTCTATTTCGCGGCTAATGGCAATGCGAAGCCTAGTATTTGGGCTGGGCTCGTTACAGGTGGGTATAACCAGTTTATTCTTCATTATTATTTTATATTGTTTAGACTTTTCTTTACTTACTAGTTTTACCATTGGCACAATTATGGCGCTTTCTTCTACGGCTGTAGTGGTTAAGCTATTAAAAGAAACGGGTGAGCTTAATCAGCGCCGTGGGCAATTGGCCGTTGGTGTACTGCTTTTTCAAGATATTGCTGTTGTTCCTCTATTAATAATACTTCCTTTATTTGCATCAAGCGACTCTCAAAGTATTGGCTGGGCTTTAGCGTTTGCCCTAAGTAAGGGCGCATTTGTATGCGTGCTTCTTTGGGCAATTGGTAAATGGGTATTGCCCATTGTGTTTAAAGAAATAGCGCAAGTACGAACCGATGAGTTGTTTGTGCTTACCACTATATTAGTAGCCTTATTTGCGGGCTTTTTAACGTATATGTTTGGCTTGTCTATGGCATTGGGCGCTTTTTTAGCGGGAATGATGTTAGGTGAGAGCAATTACAGGCATCAGTTAGAGGCCGATATACGTCCATTTCGCGATATTTTAATGGGGCTGTTTTTTGTAACTGTAGGCATGCAGCTCGATATTTTATTTGTGTTGGATCATGGCTTAATTATTATTGGTGCATTACTTGGTTTACTCATATTAAAAATAGCCGTGGTTACAATAAGTGCACGGCTGATGCATGAGCGAAATCAAGACTCGCTTGCCTGTGGCATCATGCTATGGCAAATGGGGGAGTTTGGCTTCGTACTTATCGCACTTGCTGGGCAGCATGAGTTATTAAATTCAGAGCAGGCATCATTTTTAATTGCCCTTGGTGTGTTATCAATGGCATTTACACCATTTTTGATTGATAAAACGCCATTTATTTTAAAGCGTTTGGGTATACTCGATCGCCCTAGTTTAGCGCTGGAGAGTGAGCCACAAAGTAGTACACTTTATAGTGATCATGTTGTTATTTGTGGTTTTTCGCGTGTTGGGCAAACTATAGCGCGTTTTTTAAAGCCCGAAGCAATAGACTACGTTGCCATTGAAAGTAACCCAATTTTAGTACAAGAAGGCAAAGCGGCAGGTGAGCCTGTTATATTTGGCTATGTTAAACAAAAAGATATTTTAAAGTGCGCAGGAGTAGAGCGAGCTCGCTTGGTTATTATTACTTTTACAGAGCTTGATCACGCACAAGTTGTTATTGATGCCATAAAGCAAATAGCACCCAATGTTAAAATACTTATTCGTACTCGTGACGATAGCCAGTTAGATTATTTAAAAGGGCTAGGCGTAACCGAAGTAGTGCCAGAGTCGTTAGAGGCGAGCTTAATGCTCGTGTCGCATGTGTTGTCTATGTCGGGCGTACCGATGACGCGTATTGTGCGTAGAGTAAGTAAAGAACGTCGTAATCGTTATCCATTAATGCAAAGCTTTTACGCAGGGTATTTTAAAGATAGCGAAGATGCCTCAAGTGATAGGCTAGAGTACTTACATGTTGTAGCGCTACCTCAGCAAGCTTATGCCGTGGGTAAAACAATTGAAGATCTTAATTTAGAAAAGCGGCGAGTACTGGTAAAAGCACTACGCAGAGAAGGAGCCGAAATAGATACGCCATCAGCGCAAACAACATTATTGGCTAATGACGTTTTAGTATTACAAGGTAAACCAAGGCGTGTTGAGCGGGTAGAGCACTACCTGCTCGACGGAATCGAATAGTGACTTAGATTAATCTAACTCTGAAAGATTAATCTAGCTCTAAAAATTCACGCATCTTAGGCAACTGCGCCATACCGTCTTCATAGCCAATTTGCATTAAATGTTGGGTGTAGCGTTTTTCAAACAATAGGTAACTGGTTAAGCTCGATTGCGAATGCTTTTTTACACCTATGGTACGTAGCAATACTTTAATGGCCCATGGCATATCGTCGTAATACTGCGCTGCAATTGCGTTAAAGTTTTGCGAAGGGTTAATGACAAAGGTATCGATTTGTTTAAGTTCTTGATGTTTATCACGAGCGGGTAACAGCCCTAATGTCCGGTTAATACGAGCTAAACGCTCCAAATCCGATTGCATGGTGTCGGTAAATACACTGTCGAGTAAATGCCCTGCAACAGCAGATAGACCCGGATAATGTGGCGAGTAACCCGGTGGATGTAATTCTTTAGGTTGGTCGACCCCAATAATAAATATTTTTTCAGCACCTAAATGAATCGACGGACTCAGCGGAGAAAGTTGATGTATAGAGCCATCCCCAAAGTAATGGTTATAAATATTTACACTTGGAAACACCATAGGGATGGCACTCGATGCCATTAAGTGCTCAACATTAATGCGCGTAGCTTGGCCTTCGCGTTTAGCACGCTGCCATGATGTTTGCGTATTAGATTGAAAAAATGCAACAGAGTCGCCCGTTGTATAACTTGAGGCCGTAATAGACAGCGCATCTAAATAATTACGATGTAAATTGCGCTCAATGCGGTGTAAATCTAAAATTTCGTTTAATAAACCACGCAGAGGGCGGTTGTTTAGCAAGCTCGCTGGTGGATGGTTAATATGTTCTGACTGAAAGCTCGTTAAAATATTACGCGCAATATGACCAAATACGCTTAAAAAATCACTTTTATAGACCATAGAGGTTGAAAAGTTTTTCCAAACTGATTCAAGCTTTCGTACAGCTAGATGCGCACAGGAGGCGTAACATGCTAAGGCAGCTGAGTTAATAGCCCCAGCAGAGGTGCCATTTATTACTCTAAATGGCAATGGAGCAGTACGAGGCATACTATGAGCTAGCGCTTTAAGGACACCCACTTGATAAGCAGCTCGTGCGCCACCACCTGTGAGTAATAAGGCAATTTTAGGTTTTTGTGGATCAACTTGCTTGATTTTCATATTGGTGGTTAAACTGTTCTACGTCTTTACTTTATTTATTAACTGTAAGTCTTTAAGCTAGAAGAATCAAAGGATAACTGCCCTAATACTTATTACATTGTTTAATCACCCAATTTAGTACGTAACTTACTTTGCTATAATTGCCGTATTATAAAATGTCATAGTATTTGTGTAAGAATGAATTTAATCCACTTAGCGTACTCTAAGTGATATCGCATTTTAATTTTTATGGAGTTTGTATGTCAGATAAACCAGAAGCGTCAGATGTTCAAAAACGTCCGCCTAATAATAATTTTCTTTTCGCCGTTATTGTTTTAATAATAGTTGTGTGCGCAGCCGCGTTTGTACTATTAAAGCCAAGTGATGAGCCACAAACACGTACAGAGGTAGAGCCCGCAGTTAAAGAGCAACCTATGATGGAGCTTAAACCTGAAAACGATCCCGTAGTTGACGCACCATCAGTTATGCCAGAAAAGCCAGCAGAGCTTGAAGTGCCAGTACAAAGCTCAAGTGAGCCTCTGCCTGAGGTAAAACCATTACCAACGCTTAACGAAAGTGATGCAGTTGTTGTTGCTAAAATGGACGAGTACCTAAGCGACTCAGTAATGAGCTTAATGGTGACTGACGATGTTATTCGTCGTGGTGTGGTATATGTAGATAACCTAGCAAAAGGAAAAATAGCTAAAAAACACATGCCTGTTGTACAGCCAGAAGAAAAATTTAGCGTGAATGAAGGTGATATCTTAACTATTAACCCTAACAGCTACGAGCGTTATACACCGTATGTAAAAATATTTACCAGTATGAGTGCAGCGCAAGCCGTTCGCATGTACGAAGAGTACAAGCCACTTATTAATAATGCATATAGTGAAATTGGTTACGGCGATGACGAATTTAATCAAACGCTAACGGATGCAATCGATTTATTACTTGATACGCCTGAGCCTGAAGGGGACTTGCCGTTACTTCGTGATTCAGTAACGTACCAGTATGCGTTTTCGGAGTGGGAGCAATTACCAGATGCACAAAAACAGCTTTTACGTATGGGTCCAGAAAACATGAAAAAAGTAAAAGCAGCATTACGTAATATAAAAGCGCAGTTAGAGAACAATTAATACGCACTAAAATAGCTAAATACGCCGCGATTGTATATGAAGTATGCAATCGCACTTTCTTTTTAGATTATCCCTTGAATAACAGAGCAAAAGTAGAGATAATCCCTCCCGCGCCAACCAAGGCCCTCAATGGTAGTCTTATTGGTCCTCTCGCAACACTAGCAGGCGAACCTGGTCAGGCCCGGAAGGGAGCAGCCACAGTTTGTGACGTGTGTGCCGAGATGTGGCTGGTAAGACTGCCACCCAAATTCCTCATTTGGGTGTTTAAATTAATAAATATTATTCTTCAAAAAATATTACATCCTTTTAATAAATCCCATTTGTTTTATAGATTAATTTACAGATTACTTTATAGAAATATGTGTCATTTTTGTTAAAGTAGTTGCCAAAAGGTATGTGGTGATATTAGCAAATAGTAATATTAACTCCCTTTTTAATATATTGCTCATCCTCGATTCGTAAATACGACTTAAGTCTATATTGTGTAGTACGAAGTTAGGATTAGAATAATGTCAAATTTAGAGAGGAGCTCAGTATGCACTTGGAACGTATTCGCAATAGTAACCTGCATGACAAGGTAATGCCGGCAGAACAAGCAAGCCAATTTATTAAAGATGGAATGACTGTAGGGATGAGTGGTTTCACTCGCGCCGGAGAAGCTAAAGCAGTACCCAGAGCATTAATTGAGCAAGTCAAAAAAAATCCAATCAAAATAAATTTAATGACGGGTGCGTCATTAGGTAATGATCTAGACAAGCTATTAACAGAAGCGGGCATTTTAGCGCGTCGTATGCCTTTTCAAGTAGATAGCACTTTACGTAAAGCGATTAATAACGGCGAAGTTATGTTTATTGATCAGCATTTATCTGAAACGGTTGAGCATTTACGTAACCATCAATTAACCATGCCTGATGTGGCTGTTATTGAAGCCGTTGCCATTACCGAAGAAGGGCATATTGTGCCAACTACATCGGTTGGTAATTCAGCGAGTTTTGCTATTTTTGCCAAAGAAGTCATCGTTGAAATTAATATGCTGCATAACCCGAATCTTGAAGGTTTGCATGATATATACATTCCATCTTATCGTCCTACTCGCCAACCAATGCCGTTAGTTAAAGTAGATGATAGAATTGGTAGTACTGCTATTCCTATCGATCCTGCAAAAATTGTTGGTATTGTTTTTACTAACCAAAGCGACTCGTTTTCTACCGTTACCGACCCTGATGAAGACACCGCCGCTATTGCGCGCCATTTAGTTAACTTTTTTAAAGACGAAGTGGCTCAAAATAAATTGCCAGCTAATTTAGGACCGCTACAAGCAGGCATTGGTAACATTGCAAATGCTGTAATGATGGGATTACTCGACTCTGACTTTAAAGACCTAACAATGTACTCTGAAGTACTACAAGATTCGACGTTTGACCTAATTGACGCAGGTAAGCTTAGTTTTGCATCGGGCAGCTCAATTGTTTTGTCTGAGCGTTGTAATGCGCAGGTATTTAATAATTTAGAACAATACAAAGATAAACTAGTGTTACGCCCTCAAGAAATTTCGAACCATCCTGAAATAGTGCGCCGTTTAGGTATTATTGCAATAAACACCGCGCTTGAGTTTGATATGTATGGCAACGTAAATTCAACGCATGTTTGTGGCACACGAATGATGAATGGTATTGGCGGCTCTGGTGATTTTGCTCGTAATGCTCATTTAGCTATATTTGTGACTAAGTCGATTGCTAAAGATGGCGCAATATCAAGCGTAGTGCCTATGGCGAGCCATGTTGATCACAACGAGCATGATGTTGATATATTAGTAACCGAGCAAGGCTTAGCTGATTTACGCGGTTTAGCACCGCGTGAGCGTGCTGTACAAGTTATTAAGCATTGTGTGCACCCAGAATATCGCGAAGCGATGTTAGACTATTATGAGCGCGCTTGTGAGCGTGGTGGGCATACGCCTCATTTACTTGAAGAAGCGTTTAGCTGGCATATTCGCCTTGAACAACAAGGCAGCATGAAAAAAGTATCCGCAACAGATGCTCCAGTGCAACTGTCTGCATAAGCATTTTGGTTTATTAAAATTGAATTAGTTAGTTTTATACTTACTTTTGAACCGCACTAGTGTCAGCTCAATCAGCTTTGATTAGTGCGGTTTAATAAAAACTTTAAGCCCAAAATAATTTTATACCTACTCTTTGCATACCTTTCCCAACCACCTTTTATTATTTTATTCACTTAGGTTTAAGTGCTATTACCGTTATTAAGTGTGTAATGTGTTTATTAAAAAAAGAGATACTAAAATGGCGTTTGACAGAGGATTAGAAGAGCGACCTTACAGTAAAACCAGTTAAGGGCTTGGTTTATATTTTGCCTGAAGGTTTTGAGTCTGATTCTGATTTAGCATATTGGGTAAATACGTGCGTTAACTTTGTAGAGTCTTTGCCGCCCAAACCTTTTAAAAAAACGACCCGCACTTAAGTAAATTAGCGAAGTATCACCTTAATTAAAATAAGCACTGCAATCAAATTACTGGCGCTATGAGCATGAATACTACATAATTGAGCGACTGCTCACTTATGCGCTTTTTACTTATGTATGATTCATACTGTTTCAAAAGACGCTTTAAATTTTTTAGTAAATAAAAGAGAGAATGTAATGATTAAAGTAAGCGTATTATACCCAAATAATGAAAGTGCTACTTTCGATATGGACTACTACTGTAAAACACATTTACCCCTAGTTGCAGAGTTAGTTGGTAAAGCGCTTATATCAAGTAGTGCAGATGCAGGTTTAGCAGGTGGCGCACCGGGCGAAGCGCCAACTTATATTGCTATGGGGCATTTAGTGTTTGAATCGGTAGAATCTTTTCAGCAAGCCTTTGCACCTCATCAAGAGGCAATAGCGGCTGATTTAGTTAACTTTACTAACGTGTCTCCAGTAATTCAAATTAGCAATATTGCTGGGTAAATTACACGCTAAAACTAATTTAAGAACTACTTAATAACCCCTACCGCATTTAGTGCAGTAGGGGTTTTATTTTAACTGCAATAAAAGGGCTAGCGCTCTGTTTTAAGTAATATTAGTTCTAATATTTAGATGTATTAAACCCGCCCTTGTGTTGATTATGAAAATGATAAGAGTTATCATTTAGCTTGTTGGCTATCTACACTTCTTCCAGGAATTATCATGTTTAACCCTAATTATTTGGCATTAAGTATTGCTGCGTCTTTATCTGTTTTTTCTAATATAGCTTTTTCACAACAAAACGACGACATTGAAACTATTGAAGTAATTGGCCGTGCCCAGCAATTTTACTTAGAGACCGAAAGTAAAATTGGGACTAAAACTAATTTAGATCTTATTAAGCTTCCGCAATCGGCTCAGGTTTTAACAGAGCAACTTATAATTGACCAAGCAGCTCGTGACATTACCGATTTGTACCGATCTATTGCGGGAGTGAGCGAATATAGCTACTCAGGCGTAACTTTTCGTGGTTTTAGAGATGACGCAAATGTATTTTACGATGGTGTGCGTGGCGACCCATATTCGGGCTTTGGTGTACCGCAGTTATTTAATGTAGAACGTGTTGAAGTATTAAAGGGGCCTGCCTCTGCTTTGTATGGCGGTGGCGAACCTGGTGGGATGATTAATTACGTAACTAAAAAGCCAAGCTACACACAAAAACGTGAATTAAAACTCACTCTAGGTAACTACAACACCCGTGGTGCATCACTCGATATGACGGGTGGTTTAAGCGATACAATGGCTTATAGATTGGGTGGTTATTATGAAGAGCAAGATAGCTTTCGTAACAATGCTGACTCAAAAAACACCGAGCTGACGGGTGGATTGTTATTTGATTTAAGTGATTCAACAACCCTAACCACAAGTGTTGACTACATTAAACAAGACCTAGGCGGAAACCGCCTACGTGGCGTACCGGTAGATGACAACGGCAATTTTTTAGTTGACCCAAGTTATAACGCTAATGAAGCGGTTGATTATCAAGATATGGAAGCGTTGGTGCTTCAAGCAGAACTTAGCCATTATTTTAATGATGATTTTTCTTTAAGTACTACGTTTCGCTACATGGATAACGAGCGAGACCAAGCCTACCATGAGTCGCAAAGCTGGGTAGATGTAAATGGTGATGGCGAAGCAAACATTGATGACGAAACCATCAAACGAGAATACCGTAAGCAATTTCGTGCCAATAAAGAAGCAAGCTTAACCACCGACTTTGTTTATAACTTTGGACAAGGACAATTAACCCATCAGTTTTTATTTGGTGGTGATTACCACACCGTTGATACCGAATATGACTACTTACGTGCCCGATATGAGGCCGATGGCGTCGCTAATTTAAATATTTTTAATTTAAACTACGGTGAAACCGACCCAAGCACTTATAACCTTACCGACATGAACCGCGATGGCGTTGATACCGACCGATTTGGTGTGTATGCACAAGACGTAATTAGCGTAGGCGAGCAGTGGACAATTATTGCAGGTTTGCGCTATGACCATTTTAAAGAGTTTAATCAAGAAACTGGTTTTAGTTACTCAGATAACGACATAACGCCGCGCGTTGCTGTTACTTATCAGCCAGTAGAAAACACATCGGTATATATTAACTACTCAGAGAGCTTTAACCCTACATCGTCAGCCGACCAAGAAGATGTAGAGGGCGAAGGTAATTTAGAACCAGAAACCGGCAAGCAAACCGAACTGGGTATGAAAAACCAATGGCTTGACGGCAAAATAATGAGCACCTTTGCAATTTACCAAATTAATAAAGAAAACGTGGTAATGAGCAACCCTGACGATACTGGCGCGGGGGATGGCATTGCTGCACTTTTAAATATAGGTGAAGTAGAAAGCCGAGGATTTGAAACAACTTTAGTTGGCGATTTGTCGCAGCACTGGACCGTAACGGCTAACTACGCGTACAACGATACGCAAGTGGTAGACGGCGTAACGGGTGATACGCTTTCAAATACATTTGGAGATGGTTCGCGCTTTGCTAATGCACCACGCCACCAGGCAGGTTTATGGACTCGCTACGCACTGGATTCGATTGATTCATCAATTGCCTTTGGTGCAAATTACGTAAGTGAGCAACTTAGTACAAGTGGTCAAAAAGTAAAACCATTTACCGTATTTGATATGAGCTGGACGAGTCGCTTTGATAACGTGTTATTGAGTGTAAATATTAATAATCTGTTTGATAAAGAATATGCTGTAAGTGGGTTTAGTGAGCGGAACGGCCACTTTCCTGGCAGCCCTCGTGAAATTATTGGGCAAATAACTTACAAGTTTTAATACTTATTAGCGCGAGAGTTACTCGCGCTTTTTTTAAGTGTTGCCTTGCACCTTTTTATCACTATTAAATTTAGCTGCTTCTTGAGTCGTGTTAATAGCCGTAATAGGGAAGGGGATTACAATACCTTCTTTTTTATAGCGTTTATGCAGGGCTTTTATAAAAGCAGATTTAACCCAAAAGCGATTAAAGTATTCTTTTGCGCGCAGCATAACCGTAAAGTTAATACTTGATCTGTCAAAGGTATGAAAAACCACAAAGGTATTGTAATCATCAACACCCCATTCGTGTGAAATAAGTATTTCACGAGCCACTTCAAGTGTTACTTGCTCAACAAATTCTAAATCTGAATCGTAATGCACGCTTATATCAACAGGCACGCTTAGCTCTTTTTCAGGGTAAAAGTAATTAATAATACGCGACTTAGATAATTGGCTATTAGGTATAATAATCATATTGTTGGGTAGCATTTTAACCCATGTAGATCGCCAGCCTATATGATCAACAAAGCCTTGCTCCTTAGATTCAAGCTCAATAAAATCACCCACCCTTATAGGTTTATCTATTACTAGCTGCACGCCAGAAAAAAAGTTTTCGAGGGTAGGTTGCAAAGCAAGGGCAACAGCCAGTGATGTAATTCCTAACGAGGCAATAATAGGCGTAATAGAAATACCTAACGTGCCCATTAACACCAGTAATCCTACTGACGATAATGTAACGCGTATCACGCCTTTAATTATGCTTTTGGAATTAAAAACCACGGCAGATTGTTCGCCATAGTAATTAATAGTGCCAATAATAAAGCGGTCTAAAAACATAATAAGTGCAAGCAGCGCTAATACAATATTAATGCTATTAAAAGGGATCTGTTGAGAAATAGAAGTACTAATAATGAAGGTGTCGTGCTCTAAAATGGTGAGTAGCACAATAATTGTGCACAGTGTTAGCGGCTTAGATATTGACTCTATTAGTAAAGTATCGAATATAAATTTGGTTTTTGAAGTCCATTTTTTTAGCCAGTACATTACAAAAAAACGAATTAAAAACAGTAGTATAGCTATAAGTAAAAGGGAGGACGCTGCGCTTAACCAAGGTGCGCTGTTAGAAAATTCCAGCGCTTTATTTAGCATAACTTAAACCTGTTCAATATAGTTTTATATATATTGCAGCAAGTTATGTACCTTTGTTTGGGTAAAGTAGCTGCCGAGTTTAGTCGGCAGCAAATATTATACTTTTTTGGCTAACCACATACCGCCTAGCACGGCTGCAAAAAACAATAAAAACTCCATTTTAAGAGATACCAATTGAACCAAGCCCGGGCCTGGGCATATGCCACTTAAACCCCATCCTAAACCAAAAAGTACTGAGCCAATAATTAAGCGCGAATCAACTTTTTTTAAATCACTTAAATTAAATGTGCCTGAAATAAGTGGCTTCTCTTTTTTTGCAACCCATAACCATGTAAGCATCATTATTAGCATGGCAACAGCCATCACTATAATTAAGCTTGCGTCCCATTGGTTCCCGTAGGTAAGAAAGTTAATCACTTTAGCGGGGTTTGTCATCCCGCTAATAATAAGTCCTAAGCCAAATATAAAGCCTATAACAACCATCATAATTGCTTTCATTATTTATCCTACAAGGTTTGCTGTAATGAAGGCGACAAGCATAAATGTGCATGTTGCAACCCAAGAGCGAGTAGAAAAGCGCGACATGCCGCACACACCATGGCCACTTGTGCACCCATTAGCTAAAGTTGTACCAGCGCCAACTAAAAGCCCCGCAACAATAATAAGCCAAGGCGGCAACTGTAATTCGCCTTCTAATAAAGAAGGAGCAAATACTCTTACAGCTACACCTGCCAACAACAATCCTAAAATAAAGTATAACTGCCAACGCGAGCCCGAATTTGCTTTAGCAAATACAGATTTAACAATGCCTGATATGCCCGCAATTTTTCCGTATAAAACCAGTAATAACGTACACGCTATACCTATTAATGCCCCGCCTATTGCAGCCGATACTGGGGTGAATTCTGTTATCATTTTTTAAATTTCCCAAACAATAGAAACGCCTAAACCGGTTTGTTTCATTTCGATTGATAATTGTTGATTAGGCGCTAAGTAGTTAGCACCCGTTACTTTTTTTGCTGGCGAATAAAAAGTCATAGCGTTTAATTGTACCTTGTTGGTAAAAGAATGGCTAAAGCCAGTAGTAAAATGCCACTCTTGAACACCCGGCGCTAAAATATTTAATATAACTTGAGAAGAAGGAATAGGCTGCTCGGTGTAAGACACCCCAAAACGAATTTTTTGTTGCGATGTACGCTGCCACTGATAGCCAAGCTTATAAATAGTCATATCGTTCCAGCCAAATCCAGCGCCGGCGTTAGCTCCTAAAGGCGCTGACATCAAGTTATCGACTGGGTTTGAAATACTTTTTACTTCGCTGTAATTTATTTTTTGCCAATCAAATACCACCTGATTACTAGGTGTAAGTTTATAAGCTGCACCAATTTGAAACGAACTTGGCAGATCAAATCCGCCTTGCTCTGCAAACAAACCTTTATAGCTATCAAACTCTTGCATAGACACTGATGAGCGGTAACTTGCCCCCCAGCTTAATGACGAATTTATATCTTGGCTAATACCTAGTTGAATGCCTAGGCCTGTGCTTGTATCGGTGCCATTATTTGTAAGCGCTTCTGGTGATTGCGAAAAAGGAGCAAAGTTTTCAAGCCCTTGTGCTTCAAACTGCTGCACCACGTAAATAGGGGATACACCAAGGCGTGTTTGTTCATTCAACTTATAGCTTACTGTTGGGCTAATAAAGAGCTGCTTTAAATCAACGCCTGCCGTACCACCATAAAAGGTTCCTTCAGGAGCGGACTCTGCGCCGTACTCAGAATTCATACCGCCATTGCCATACACTAATAAGCCAATATTTACTTTTTCATTTAATTGGTGGCCAATAGCAAATTCTGGAATTGCGAATACGGAGTTATCGCTTTTTTGTGTTTTTGCTTCAAGATAAAAAGCGTCAGGGTAAAAAGTATCTACTTTCGATGCAGTGTATTTTCGCTCAGGTGAAAAAAGCTCTAAGCCCAGAGATAGCTGTGTTCCGTTTGGCAAAAAAGTAGCAGGATTATTAGCGCCAGACATTAACTCTTCTGACAGCGCTACACCTGCGCCAGCCATGCCTTTGTGGGTCATGCCGTAGCCGTGTGTAAAATACCCATTAGTAGCAAATGCACTGAACGAACCTAACGCACACGTTAAAGCTAAGCCTGATATTAACTGTTTTTTCATTTTAGTAGACACATAAAGTTGGAATGGGCGGACAATAGCTAATTATTGATATTCTAAAAAGGAATTTAAATAGATTAGTTATAATAAAAGGTAATAGAGCAATGGCTATAAAGTTAAAATAAATGAGCAAAGATTGCTATTTAACTTTTAGGTTATTTATACAGGGAGTCCATATAAGACCCTAGATAACGCTGCTTTATAAAAAGGCAAAGCGGCGACTAATATCACCGCTTTTAAAAAATCACATAGATTCGAGCGTTTTACCGCGCGTTTCTTTAATGTATTTAACAACAAAAAAGATGCTTATAAGTGCTGATAACGCATAAAAGCCGTATGCACCGGCAAGGCCTATATTGGCAAGCATAATAGGGAAGGTCATGGTGATTGCAAAGTTAGCAATCCACTGCGCACTGGCAGCAACAGCAAGCGCTGCACCACGAATACGGTTATTAAACATTTCGCCTAATAATACCCATACAATAGGGCCCCAACTTAAACCAAAAAATACCACAAATAAATTTGCCATAATAAGTGCAAACGTACCCATGTTATCGCTAAGCGCAAGTTTGCCTGCTTCATCAAGGCCTGCGCTGCCAAATATATAAGTAAGCGCGCTTAAGCTAATAAACATACCAATACTGCCTACAAGCAGCAGTGGTTTACGGCCAACTTTGTCAACTAACGCAATGGCAATAAAGGTCGATACAATATTAGTAGTGCCCGCTAATACATTTATAAATAACGATTGTGACTCATCAAACCCAGCGGCTTGCCAAAGCTCAGAGCCGTAATAAAACACCACGTTAATACCTACAAATTGCTGAAATACACTCAGCGCCACACCTACCCAAACAATTGGGTGTACTTTTTTACTGCCATCAATAAATAAATCGCGAATACTTGGTTTTGTATCGCTATGCAAGGAGCGTTTAACATCGCTTATTTGCTTATCTGCATTGTCGTTTGAAATTTTGCTAAATACCGCTTTTGCAGCGTTTACTTTACCTTGCGCCACTAAATAACGAGGCGACTCCGGAATAAACAACACACCGACTAAAAACAGTACAGCAGGTACAAGCTCAGCCCAAAACATCCAGCGCCAAGCGGCTATATCAAGCATTAAAATATTTTGCGCGCTGCCTGCTGCATCAGCAATTAAATAGTTACTTAAAAAAGCAGCAAACAAACCCAGTACAATAGCGAGTTGTTGCAATGTAGCTAATCGACCACGTAGTGCGGGTGGCGCAACTTCAGCAATGTAAGCTGGCGCTAATACCGATGCTGCACCAATCCCTAAACCACCAAATAAACGATAAAAAATAAACTCCGCAGAGCTTTCGCTAATGCCCGACCCAAACGCACTAATGGCAAAAATAATCGCAGTGATGATCATAATTGCACGGCGGCCAAACTTATCAGCCAGCGGCCCCGCAGCAAGCGCACCTAAGGCACAACCAAGTAACACAGACGCTACGTTAAAGCCGGTAGCCACACTGCTTGAATTAAATGCATTACCGAGTGCCGACACCGTGCCGTTAATAACGCCCGAGTCAAAACCAAATAAAAAGCCACCAATAGCAGCCACGGCCGATATAAAAATTACGTAAAAAAGGGAGGTGTTTTCAGCTGTGTTGGCTGAGTGAGTAGGCGATGTGTGCGTTGTCATTATATGCCCTGAAAGTTAAATTAAATATAAAAGAGCATAATATCGTAAAGCGTTATGGTTGAATACATTTGTGCAGGTACAAAGGGTTTGGCCGGTATAAATTGAGCAGTGTTTTGAAGGTTTAATTTAAAGGTATTAGCTTAAAGGCGTTAGATTCAATACTTTGAAATTAAGTAGCGCCTTTTAAATAACACATGCTGAATTTTAATAAACAATGTGCTTTGTATGGGAAGTATCTGTTAGATCAATATCACTGTTCTCACCCATTTTGGTGTGTTTCTGCAATTACATAATCTGTTCGAAATTAAGTAATTGTTTACAGTTGGCTATTTGGTGGATAAGGTAAATGCATTGAATATAGGAACATTGTCGGTTTATAAAGCGAAAATGTCGTCGATTAAGTTGTTATGCCAATTCTATTCAGGGTGTGTGGAATTTGAACAATTATTTTAAGTATTGCCCAATCAATTCTCATGATGAATTAGATAAAGAATACTCCCTGATTAACTTGTTTAATGATCAAGTAACATTTTCACGGAGAAATAACTTCAATGATCTTTTTGATTCGAGAGTCGAGTTTAGAACACCGTCTCGAACGCGCGTAAGGAATGTAGTGGTCAATAAAATTTGGCCACAGTTTTGGAATCTTGATATCTAACCTCAGATTCATTTGGCGCTAAACCGGCATTATAATGAT
>NZ_WTLA01000028.1:38398-51503 GCF_011378845.1 Pseudoalteromonas sp. Z9A4 | reverse complement strand
TCCGCGAACGGTGCTCGCAAAGACACAAAAATATCCAGTTAGGTATAAACGAAAAAACACCACTCGTTCTTAAACGAGTGGTGTTAAGCACTAGGCTCGCTTTTTAAAAATACAAAACGTACGTTATTTTAGCTTGCTATCAAGCTCTTCTATTTTAGCTTTCCAGATTGCAGGGCCTTGTGTATGCGCATTGGCGCCTTCACTGTCTACTGCAACGGTCACTGGCATATCTTCTACTTCAAATTCATAAATAGCTTCCATACCTAAATCTTCAAAAGCAACTACGCGTGCTTTTTTAATCGCTTTAGATACTAAGTAAGCTGCGCCGCCTACAGCCATCAAATAAACAGATTTATGCTCTTTAATAGACTCAACCGTTGCAGGGCCACGTTCAGCTTTACCAATCATGCCTACAATGCCTGTTTTTTCTAGCATCATATCGGTAAATTTATCCATGCGAGTTGCCGTTGTAGGGCCAGCAGGACCAACTGCTTCATCGCGTACCGCATCAACAGGACCAACGTAATAAATAAATTTATTATCAAAGTCTACGCCTTTTGGTAAGCCTTCACCTGAATTGATCATATCTTGTAGACGTTTATGCGCTGCATCACGACCTGTTAAAATAGTACCTGAAAGTAAAACAGTTTCGCCCATTTTCCATTCTTGAACATCTTTTTTAGTCAGTGTATTTAAGTCAACACGACGTGTGCCTTCGCCCACTTCAAATGTTACTTGTGGCCAATCTTCTAGCTTAGGTGCTTTTAAATTAGCAGGACCAGAACCATCAAGTGTAAAATGTACATGGCGAGTTGCCGCACAGTTAGGGATCATTACTACAGGTTTTGAAGCAGCATGTGTTGGTGCTGTTTTAATTTTAACATCAACAACCGTTGTTAAACCACCTAAGCCTTGTGCGCCAATACCTAATTTATTAGCACGGTCAAAAATTTCTAAACGTAGCTTTTCTTCAGTCGTTTCTGCGCCGCGTTCCATTAGTTCATGGATATCAACCGGGTCCATTAACGACTCTTTAGCCATTACTGCCGCTTTTTCAGCCGTACCACCAATACCTATTCCTAGCATGCCTGGCGGACACCAACCAGCACCCATTGTTGGTAGTGTTTTTTCTACCCATTCAGCAACATCATCTGACGGGTTTAACATAACCATTTTACTTTTGTTTTCAGAGCCGCCGCCTTTAGCCGCAACCATTACTTCTACTTTACCGCCCGCTACTAAATCGATATGTACAACCGAAGGCGTATTATCTTTCGTGTTTTTACGCGTGCCAGCAGGGTCTGCAACAATAGATGCACGTAAAGGGTTATCTGGATTCAAATATGCACGACGAGTACCTTCATCAACCATTTGTTGAACGGTTAAATCTGTTTTATCCCACTTAACATCCATACCTACTTTAACAAAACAGGTAATAATACCGGTATCTTGGCAAAGTGGACGCTTGCCTTCAGCCGACATGCGTGAGTTAATTAAAATTTGTGCAATGGCGTCTTTAGCCGCTTTACTTTGTTCTTTGTTGTAAGCTTTTTCGAGAGCTTGAACAAAATCAAGTGGGTGATAGAACGAAATATATTGCAATGCATCTTCAATGCTATCAATAAAGTCTTGCTGACAAATTGTACTCATAGTGGTTCCTTAAGTTACCGTTACGCGTTGTCGCGTAATCTAAATCAAACCGGTGACGGTGGTTTGCACTGTTTTTTACAGCTTAGTGCTGCCAAAAAATTTGACTTATGATACCCTCCCAGCCCGTTTCGAGCCAGTTCTTAAAGGGGCAGTAAATGCTAAACAATAAAAAAAATTGTATTAAATTAGGCATAACACAAAACTGCATTGACGTTTTTGCGCATTTTTCACATTTGCATTACGCAATTCTATTAGATTCTGCAAATAGTAATCATATAAACAGCCGTTTTGATATTATTGCCATTGAGCCGCAAAGTACCCTTGAAGTAAAAAATAATAAAAGCTTTTTAAATAATATAGAAAGTAATGATAACTGCTTTGAAATTATGAATAATGAGCTTTCGCATCTTGATAAAACAAAAGCCGGTTACGATTTACCCTTTAACGGCGGCTGGCTTGGCTACTTTGGCTACGACCTAGGCCGTACAATTGAAAACATCCCCACTCATGCTATTGAGGATATTAATCTTCCCCAAATGGCTATTGGCCTTTACTTAGATGCCCTTATTTACGACAAGCAGCAACAAAGCTGGTTTTATGTATCGCAGCCAAACACCGATCGATTAGCGCTTTATGAGCAATACTTAAATACACACGTTAACTCCCAAGTTAATACGCAGTCCTTTGCCCTAAACAGCGACTGGCAATCAAATATGAGCGAAACGGAATACGCTGCAAAGTTTGCCCAAATTGAGGAGTATTTAAAAAGTGGCGATTGTTACCAAATTAATTTAGCGCAGCGCTTTAACGCTCAGTTTGAAGGCTCCCCTTGGGCAGCTTATATTAAACTGCGTGAGGCAAATAAAGCGCCGTTTTCAAGCTTTATAAATCACCCTCAAGGGGCTATTTTATCAATTTCTCCTGAACGCTTTATATCTGTAAATAATAACGTTGTAGAAACCAAACCAATTAAAGGCACACTGCCACGAAAAGCAGATGCACTAGAGGATCAACAACAAGCGCAAATACTCGCAGCATCAGCTAAAGATCGCGCCGAAAATGTAATGATTGTTGATTTACTACGTAACGATTTAGGCAAAGTAGCAAAACCAGGCAGCGTTCACGTCCCCTCCCTTTTTGCTATTGAAAGCTTTCCGGCAGTGCACCATTTAGTAAGCACGGTAACCTCAGAACTTGATGAAGGTAAAACAGCGGTCGATCAGCTAAAAGCGGCTTTTCCGGGGGGCTCAATCACAGGCGCACCCAAAATTAGAGCGATGGAAATAATTGAAGAACTAGAGCCGCATCGCCGCAGCATTTATTGTGGTTCAATTGGTTATTTAAGTGCGTGTGGAAATATGGATACGAGTATCACTATTCGCACCTTGGTGTGCCACAAAGCGCAAATTTACTGCTGGGCAGGCGGCGGAATAGTCGCTGATTCTAAAGTCGAATTGGAATATCAAGAAACTTACGATAAAGTAAATAAAATCCTCCCTTTATTAAAACAGTAGGTCGCTTTGAATAGTGAACACATTATGGCGCGCTTTTTGTTAAGCCCTACAGCTGTGCCAAACCAGTTAAAAGACACACGTAAAAAACGCGCTAGCGCTGTTATGCTGCCAATTATTGATATAGATAACCATGCACATATTTTACTGTGTAAACGCCCTACTTATTTACACCATCACCCTGGGGAGATTTGTTTGCCCGGAGGCAAGTTTGAAGTAAGCGACATTACCCTTCGCACCACAGCACTTCGCGAACTAAAAGAAGAGCTAAATATTGCCCAAAGCAACGTTAATGTATTAGGTCACTTACCTGAGTATTCAACCTTAACGGGTTTTAGTATTAGCCCCTATGTGGGTTTACTCAAAAAAAACACCACCTGGGAAAATGACTATAATGAAGTACAAGCGAGCTTTTTGCTCTCTGTCACTGAGTTAAATAACGAAGCTAATTGGCAACCCTTACCTTTTCAACGATTTGGGAAAACGGTTATTTTGCAAGGTTTTAAAACGCCGCATGGTTTACTTTGGGGTGCGACTGCAAGCATTATAAAAAACTTTACAAAACAACTCGCCTTACCAGTTTAAATCTTCGTTATTAGTAGTTACACAATCACAATTCCACGTTATCATGCTCGACCGTTCAAAGAGCAGCTTCATGCTGATAAAACAAAGTAGAGACACACACATTATGATCAGTGCATTTGATATGTTTAGCATTGGTATTGGCCCTTCGTCATCACACACCGTTGGCCCAATGCGCGCATCACGCTTATTTGTTAATGACCTACAAGAACAACAATTATTAGCAAATGTTACCGATATTAAAGTAGAGCTTTATGGCTCTCTTGGTCAAACAGGTGTTGGCCATGGCTCGGGTAAAGCCGTAATTCTTGGTTTAGCCGGTTACGATCCTGAAACAATTGATGCCGATTTAGTCGACGATATTTTAGCGACCATTGAAAAAGATCAGGTTATTTATCTAAACAAAACACACAAAGCTAAGTTTCCAAAACAAGGTGCTATTGTTTTCCATCGTCGTAAAACACTGCCTAAGCATTCTAATGCAATGGAAATTATCGCCTCAAACAACGGCGAAAAAATTTACAGCAAAGTATATTACTCTATTGGCGGTGGCTTCATTGTTACCGACGAAGAGTTTGAAAACGAAAAACAGGCGGCCCTCGATATTAGAGAAGAAAATCCAGCCCCCTTCCCATTTGGTAGCGCAAAAGAACTACTAGAGATGTGTAAAGAGTCTGGGTTTAGTGTTTCTACCTTGATGATGAAAAACGAAAAAACACTGCGCACTGAAGACGAAGTAAAAGACACATTGTTCCATATTTGGAAAGTAATGATGGCTTGTATTGACCGTGGTATGCGCACCGAAGGTATTTTACCTGGCGGCTTAAAAGTAAAACGCCGTGCGCCCAGCTTATACTTAAAACTAAATATAGAGGTCAGTAACGACCCGCTCCGTGCAATGGACTGGGTTGATTTATTTGCCCTTGCCGTAAACGAAGAAAATGCGGCAGGTGGTCGTGTAGTTACCGCACCAACTAATGGTGCTGCGGGTATTTTACCGGCTGTGCTTATGTACTATCACACATTTGTGAAAGAAGTAGACCGCGATATAGCCACGCGTTATTTATTAACGGCTGCTGCCATTGGTATTTTATATAAAAAGAATGCCTCTATATCGGGTGCCGAAGTAGGTTGCCAAGGTGAAGTGGGCGTTGCGTGCTCTATGGCTGCAGGCGCATTAACAGAAATTGTTGGTGGCAATGTTGTGCAAGTAGAAAACGCAGCAGAAATTGGTATGGAACATAATTTAGGCCTAACGTGCGACCCTGTTGGTGGCTTAGTACAAGTACCGTGTATTGAACGTAATGCAATGGGCGCTATTAAAGCAATTAACGCTTCACGTTTAGCTATACGTGGCAGTGGCGAGCAAAAGGTATCGCTTGATAAAGTGATTAAAACCATGCTTGAAACTGGTAACGATATGAAAACCAAATATAAAGAAACTGCTCGCGGTGGATTGGCTGTTAATATTATCGAATGTTAATCAGCTCGCTATAAAAAGAAAAAGCCGCCTATTTTTAAAATAGGCGGCTTTTTTATTATTCGTTTAATGTAGTGACATTATTTAACGGGTAACTCTATATCTGCAAATAGCTTATCTACGTCATCTTGGTTACGTAATAAGCTTGCTCGCTCCACGCGCTCTTTAGTTAAATGCGGTGCAAAACGTTCGATAAAATCATACATATAAGTACGTAAAAAGCTGCCCTTTCTAAAACCAATTTTGGTCGTGCTAGCTTCAAATAAGTGGCTTGCATCAATACACACTAAATCGGTATCGCTCACTTGATCTATCGCCATTGAAGCAACAACACCAACTCCTAAACCCAGTCGTACGTATGTTTTTATAACATCAGCATCGGTTGCGGTAAATACAATGTGTGGTTCGAGCCCGTGTGCGCTAAACGCTTTATCTAACTCTGAGCGGCCCGTAAAACCAAATACATATGTAATGAGTGGATATTGAGCAATATCAGCCACAGTTAAACTATTTGCCTTCTTAGCGAGCGGATGGTCTTTAGCAACAACAATACTGCGGTTCCAATGGTAGCAAGGCAGCATAACTAAATCTGAATACAAATGCAGTGCTTCTGTTGCAATAGCAAAATCGGCATCACCGCGTGCTGCAGCATCCGATATTTGCTGTGGAGTACCTTGGTGCATATGAAGCGATACCGCAGGGTATTTTTTCATAAACCCTTGAATAACGTTAGGCAAAGCATAACGAGCTTGGGTATGTGTTGTGGCAATATTCAACTTACCTTGATCAGGTAACGTATGCTCATTAGCAACGGCTTTAATACCTTCTACTTTGGAGAGTATTTCACGAGAAATATTAATTATATCTTCGCCGGCACCAGTTACATGCGTTAAATGTTTACCACTGCGACCAAAAATTTGTACACCCAACTCATCTTCTAACATGCGTACTTGTTTAGAAATTCCTGGCTGCGAGGTAAATAAACTCTCAGCAGTCGCTGAAACATTTAATTTATGATTTTGTACTTCTACGATGTATCTGAGTTGTTGTAATTTCATGGCTGCAAATTTTAACGTTATTATTCATATTATTTATAAAGGCAATGCCGCTTAAAACCAAGTGTTATTTACGTAAAATAGTACTTTAGGTCTTTAGGTATGCAATTATCTGATTAGAGCTCAAGGCTAGCATAATAAATATGCTTCAGGTAGCGATGATTATCCCGCTAAAGTTTATAAGTTCTCAGGCTTACTGAAGTTTATAAAATACTTAATCTATCAATTTTTAGCATATTTTTTAAGTTAATCAGCGCAAAGCTACCCTGTTAACGTATATTTAATGTAAGATTAAAAAATTAGGTTATACATCTGAGAATTACACCATGATCGTTTCTATTATAATAGTGCTTATAGTTGCATTGATTGTGATTGCACTTTGGGTAAGTGCTGTACAGCAATATAAAGAAAAACAAGAAGCTGAACGTCGTAAAGAACTAACAAAACAAAAAGCTATACTTGATGAAACCGAAGAAGCACTAATGAATAGTGTAAACATACCACTATCTGAAAACATAGTGCGCGCATTACAACGCCGTATTTATGAAGCACTCAACACTATGGTTATCAATTCGCCAAATTCTAAAGCATTAAAGAGCCGTCTTAGCGAAGCAAAAACACATTTATCTAACCCTGTACAAAGTAGTAATAACGAAGTTCTATCTTTGCCTAATAACGACAAGCAGCTGGTAAGTTTAATTCAAGGCATTAAAAGATTACGCGCTATTCTTCGCTCAGAACATAATAAAGGTCGTGTAGATAGCCAAATTTTTATAGTTGAAGATAAGCGTCTCGAAAAACTTCAACTACGAATTAATATTGAAAATCAAATAAAACGAGGTCTATCTGCTCGCTCAGCAAGTATGGTTGGTTCTGCTAGGCAATATTTTGAAAAAGCACGCGCAACGCTTAATGCAGTCACTTACTCTGATGAATATATAACATCTAAGTATCAAGAAATAGAAGGTTACTTAGAAGCTATAAGTGTTGATCTCAGAGCCTCTAATGCAAGCGCACTTAAAAAGAAAACAGAAGAAGAGCAAGACGACTTAGACATACTGTTTGCTCCTAAAAAGAAATGGTAGCGTTTTTTTACTAAAAAATAAGTATTAAAAAAGCCTGCACGAATTAAAATTCATGCAGGCTTTTTTTGTATTTTTTGTTAGCCATTAAGACAAAAATGCAAACTTGAAAACAAACAAGGCTGTTAATATCCAAACACTAATACTGACTTGATCTTGCTTACCGCACAAGACTTTAACCGCCGTATAAGATATGAAACCAAGTGCAATACCGTGCGCAATCGAAAACGTTAATGGTGTCATTAGTAGTACCACAGTGACAGGAATTGCATCGGTCATATCATCCCAGTTTACAAACTTTAAATTTTGCAGCATCAGTACGGCGACATATAAAATAGCACCTGCCGTAGCATAAGCGGGTACCATTTGTGCAAGCGGTGCAAAAAACATCATTAGTAAAAAGCAAATACCTACAACCACAGCCGTTAAGCCAGTACGTCCACCAACAGATACGCCAGCAACCGATTCTATATACGATGTAGTCGTAGATGTACCTAACATCGCACCTGCAATAGTTGCTGAACTGTCAGCACTTAATGCGCGCCCTAAACGAGGCATGTTACCTTTTTCATCAGCTAAACCTGCTTTTTGAGTTACCGCAACTAATGTACCTGAAGTATCAAAAAGATCGACAAACAAGAAAGCAAAAATAACACTCATCATTGATATATCAAAAGCGGCTGCAAAATCTAGCTGCATAAAAGTAGGTATTATTGATGGTGGCATAGCCATAACACCGTGATATTCAACAAGCCCCAAACTTAAAGCAATGCCAGTCACTAATAGAATACTAATAAGCACGCCACTTTTAAAATCGCGGTATAAAAGCGCTGCAATTACAAAAAAACTTAATATAGCCAATAACGGTCCAGGAGAAGTAATATCGCCCAACTGCACTAATGTTGCCGGGCTTGAGACAATAATACCTGCATTTTTAAGCGCAATTAATGCTAAAAAAGCACCTATACCCGTTGCGATTGCTCGCTTAAGCACCAGAGGTATGGCATTAATAATCCACTCTCTGACTTTAAATAAGCTTAAAAACAAAAATATACAACCCGACATAAATACAGCCCCTAGCGCGGCTTGCCAGGTATAACCCATTCCGAGTACAACACCATAAGTAAAAAAGGCATTTAGTCCCATACCAGGCGCTAATGCTAATGGATAATTAGCCCACAAACCCATTATAAAACAACCTATCGCAGCTGCTATACATGTCGCTACAAATGCAGCCCCTTGATCCATCCCTGCCTCAGCAAGCATAGCCGGGTTTACAAATACAATGTATACCATAGTTATAAAGGTAGTTAGACCAGCAACGCATTCGCGTTTAACTGTTGAATTATTTTCGCTCAGTTTAAATAAGGCTTCGAACATAATAAACTTATGATAGTAAAAAGTGGCGGAATTTTAGCACAAAAATTAACTTTTACAGGACATTCCACCTTGCTTTGTACTAAACTATTAAAGCAGTTAAAATAATAAATGAACCCATATGCTTAAAACAACACCTTGTGAGCAAGACTTAGAGCAACAGCTAGATAATATTTTAGGTTTTGTTACTCAATCCGAAAATACCTCTGTGCCCGTTGATAATAAAAAAGATGAGCAAAGTATTTTAAATAAAGCCCTATATTATTTAAAAAATAATCAAGCTCCATTGGCTGCAAAATGGATGCGCCTTGCTGCAATGGCCGGAAACCATAGAGCACAGTTTTACTTAGGTTTATTTTTTGTGAAAGGTGAAGGCGTGCCACAAAGTGTATTTCATGCTGTAGCTTGGTTAAGCTTAGCAAGTAGCCAAGGGTACGCACCTGCCACAGCAGCGGTTACAGATATACGCAAACATATCGAAACTAAGCGATTTAAAGATGCTCAATGTTATGCAGCAAGTTTGTACGAACAAATCCACCAACTCCAGTTTTCTCATATGATCCCTCGCACGAGTGAAAACACATAAGCTAACTATGACAGAAGTACTGTATACAGTATTAAAAAATACTGTATATGATTACAAAGGTAATCCCATACAGTATAAAAACTCAAAATGAAGAAATTACTCAAAAATTTATTTTAAAAATACCCTCTCAAAAACAACCCTATAACGAGCTGATTAATAACGAATTATAAATTAAAAAATAAAAACAATGATCAAAAACTGAATAGCTGTACAAATAAATAGCATAAAAGGCTTGCACGAAAGCACTGTATAAACTACTGTATATGGATACTGTATAAAAACCCAGTGAGTGAAATTATGTTACAGCCTATTACCGTAAGAACAGTTAAAAGTTACCAACAAGATGAGCAAAGCGATTGCGTGAATTTGATTCAAATTGAAGATGAAATTTCAGCGACCTTTGAGCTTTTAAAAGTATTACACCAATACAATAGCTCTAATGCATGGACATTATTAATTGCTCCAGATCATGTACCGAGCAAAGCTTTACTTGACTCATGCTCTATTGATACAAGTAAATTACTTGTTATTAGACAGAAGCACCTAGTAAATTTAGAGTATGTATTAAACTCTGCATTACATAACGGAAACTTTGCAGCGGTAATTACTTGGACCGATATAGTTAATAACCAACTACTGACTAATTTATCGTTCGATTTAAGTAAAACGAATACAAAACTATACTGTTTTACTAAAAAGTCTCAAACAACAGAGATATCACTCGCCCAATAAGCTTGTTAAACTAATGTTTTAGACTTTGTATTATTATTATGACCTCACTCGATACCACATTATGTTTTTGCAGCAGTGGGCACAATTATGCCGATTGCTGCGAGCCGCTTCATTTATCTGTTAAGCAAGCTAACTCTCCTGAACAACTTATGCGCTCACGATTCAGTGCTTATGTTATTAAAAATGCAGAATATGTTTATCAAACCTACGCAAAGGAAAAACAAGCTGAAAATCCGGTTAAAGAAATCAATGATTTTGCTAACAGCTGTCGATTTATAAATCTTGATGTAATTGGGTCAAGCCATGATGACGATACTGGCAATGTAGAATTTAAAGCCCAATATTTTTATCAAAACTTATTTTGTGAACTTCACGAAAAATCGCAGTTTATTAAAGAAAATACTCAATGGCGTTATTTAGATGGCATTATATATCCTGTTGAAGATATTAAAGTGGGCAGAAATGATGACTGCCCATGCGGTAGCAATAAAAAGTACAAAAAATGTCATAGCGTGTAATAATTTTATTTGATTATTTATCACCTACAAGGTGTTTTTAAGTATCAACAAGTTTTATTGGCTCGCTAAGCTTAAAAACACACTTGGTTACGACCTTGCATTTTGGACTCATACATTTTTTCGTCTGCAATTTGCAAAGTATTTTTATTACTTTCGTAAGGTTGTAACGTTGAACCGCCAATACTAATGGTAACAAACCCGTACTCTGAATATTCATGAAGGATTTTTAAATCAATTATATTTTTTTTGATTTTATCAGCAACACAAATAGCACCTTCAGTGCTTGTATGAGGCAGAACAACCACAAACTCTTCGCCGCCATAACGAGCTACAAAATCGGCTGGTCTTTGCAAACTATTTGTAATAGTTTGTGCGACAAGGTTTAACACCTTATCACCTTGCACATGACCATAAATATCGTTGTATTGCTTAAAGTAATCTATATCGATGAGTAAGAGCGCATAGTCGACCTTTTCTCGCAAGGCGCTTCGCTCCATTTTATTAAAATGCGCATCAAAATAACGACGATTAAACACTTGTGTTAAATCATCTAGAAATACTTTTTGATTTAATAAGTCGTGCTGTAATTTTAACGTTATATGCGCACGAACTCTTCTAAATAAAGTTTCTGTTTTAATAGGCTTTTTAATAAAATCAACAGCTCCGGCTTCCCAACACTCTTCTTCTTCATTTTCAAATGATGTAACAAAAATAACCGGGGTATCTTGTGTCTCAGTATTATTTTTTAATTTTAGGCATGTTTCAATACCGCTCATTCCACCCATATTAATATCGAGCAGTACTATATCGGGTACGTCTACATTACAAATTTCAATCGCCTCTTCACCACTTCCAGCGGTTATAACATTAAAATGCTCAGATAATATTTTTTTTAATACAATTAAGCTTAATAACTGATCGTCAACTACAAGTACTTTAGAGTTCTTTAAGCTTAATTTTAATTGATGGTCAGAGTAATTTATCGGCATAGTACAACTGTTTTATTTTTTTAATTAAATACACCCTATAACACCCCATTTTGTTATGCAAATGTTAGCAATAGCTAGTTCTACTAAACTAGCCAATAAAAATGATTTATTGCAAATTTTTAAGATATAAAAACAAAAAATGAGCCACTTGGGCTCATTTTAAAACTTCAAACACTTAATTAAATTATGTGTTATTCGTCATCATCTAAATCTAACTGTTGACGTTGAGCAGGTCGAGCTAAAATCTCTACATAGAAAGAGGTCAAACCTTGCTTTTCAATCTCGCCAATTTGGTTACTTAATTCAGCAACGTGCACAACTTGCGCATCTTCAGCTGTGTTACCAAACTTACAGTCAAATGCCCAATAGTCAGCATCTTCAGGTAGCGTTTTATTACGCTCTCTTTTCAAATATTTTTTCACTTCGTGCTTTGCAGCATCAACCATACGAGGGTATTTGATTTTCTCGTGATTTAGCGTGAATGTTTTCTTCATTACGTTCCTAATTACCTTGGTTTAATGATAATGGCATTTCATGTCATACCATTTGACGCCATTATAGCAATTGCATTTAATTTTTGGATGCTTTTTTTTCATTAAATCAATTATTAGCAATATATATAAAGCAGACCCGCTATAAAGCATATATTAACTGATGATTATTACAATCATATATCACACCGCAATGAGCTGAAGTGGTTGATGTAATGCATCATTATTAAGGCTGTCGTAAAAAGCAGCTGTATCTATAGGAAGGTTAGCTAGTTGCGTTTGCTCGCTTTTAATTCTTCTTCTGACAGCAAGCTCACAATTATCTATTATATTAAGTGAAATATGCTTATCATCATTTCTAATCGCAAGTGGTTCAGGGCTTAAGCATTGTCTTAGCTTAATACTTGCCATACCACAGCGCGCTCCTTCTTGAGATATAAATGATGCATTAAATTGTCCAATCAACATATTATATTCATCAGGGGCCAAAAGTTGCTTTGGACCTGCACCAAATTGCTTTCTTAATGCCTCTTCTTCTATAACTAAATTATCTATTTCAGTTTTTGGTAAATGAAATTGACTAAAGTCGAGTGCGTCATGTGACAGCATCGCTAATAATAGTGCAAATTCGCCACGACGATTTTCATGCACACTATTATTGAGTCTACTGTTTAACTGACTCTCTGTGATTAACAAATCATCTATTTGCATAGTCTTTAGCCGATTGTGGTAACTGATAGATATTTATCGGCTTTATTTCAATTTTCTTTAGCTTTTTTCTTTACTTAAATACGCAATTTGCTATTATCAGCGCCGTTGCATTGGAGGGGTTCCCGAGCGGCCAAAGGGATCAGACTGTAAATCTGACGGCTCAGCCTTCGCTGGTTCGAATCCAGCTCCCTCCACCACTTTTCTTACCGCTAAGTTAAGTGGGGCCAAATGCAATAAAATTAGTGTGGAGGGGTTCCCGAGCGGCCAAAGGGATCAGACTGTAAATCTGACGGCTCAGCCTTCGCTGGTTCGAATCCAGCTCCCTCCACCACTTCTCTAGC
>NZ_WTLA01000028.1:0-38289 GCF_011378845.1 Pseudoalteromonas sp. Z9A4 | reverse complement strand
CCTATATTCCTATATTCCTATATTCCTATATTCCTATATTCCTATATTCCTATATTCCTATATTCCTATATTCCTATATTCCTATATTCAGTAACATCAAAACACCCATTGTAAACTCATACCATTTTGTTTTAACCAATTAGATGATGTTTTGTAATCGGGGAAAAACGCCTCTACTCGCTGCCAAAAAGCTTTGCTATGATTTAAATACTTTAAGTGGGCAAGCTCATGAACAATCACATAATCTATAGCGTGGTAAGGAGCACCTATAAGATGTAAATTAAAAGTGAGTTCTCGCTTGCTATTACAACTCCCCCACTTTCGTTTATAAACAGCTATTTTTAAATCATTTGGTAACTCTTCACCCATTTGAGCACAGAAATACGCTAAACGCATCTCTATGTATGCAATAAGCTGCTCTTTAAGATAACTCTCTAATAACTGTCGATACTTTTGATAAGTGTTTTTAACTCGAGGAGATATTGTAATAAGTAAGTGGTCATCATACGGGGTTACTTTGGAATCTTGGCCTGAGTCCAGTTTCAAATAAATAGTTTCTGAAAAAACACTGATTTTTTTAGATTCAAAAGGATATTGCTTAGTGTCCTCAATTAAAAATTGTTTTTTTAATTGCTCTGCAACCCACTTTTGCTTATCAAATAACCAAGTATCAATTTGCTTTTTTGCGACAAAGTTTGGTGCATACACGGTCACCTTTCGTTTATGTACTTTTATAGCAACTGTTTTTCGTCTAACACTTTTCTTTAACTGATATTCAAACACTTAATTTCTCATAAACTATTTTAGTGCAGATAAAAATTATCCACTTTGCAATTAAGATAAAGTTGCTAAAAAGCTATTAGCCACAATAAACTCACTAACCCACTACTTTAATACAATTTAGCCCTACATATACTAAAACAAAGACACATTAATATATTTTAGTATTGTAATAACACCATATTAAAATAAAAAACAACGACTAAAGAAATACTACTTGCTAAACAAAAGATAACATATAGTTATAAAAGTGTTTTTCATAGTGGTTCAATGAAATAATTGTTTATTTACTAGTAAATTAGATTAAACTTATTCAATAAAGACTATATTTTGAGCCATTATGTTATCAGCTTTTTTTATTACTGACCAAGACCCAAGCTTAATTATTAATGGCGTTTATGATCCTGTTTTAGTTTCCATGTCTGTGTTGATAGCTATTTTTGCAGCTTTTTTTACTACCCGCCTCATTGATTTAGCAAAAAAAACTAAGTTTCCTGGTTATCAACGTTTAGCAAATATAACAGCTGCTATTGTTTTTTCAGCCGGTATTTGGAGCATGCATTTTATTGGTATGCTCGCGTTTTCACTGTGTACCAACATTAGTTATGATCCAACTATTACACTCGTGTCTTTTTTGCCCGCGTTAATTGCTTGCCAGTATTCGGTATCAATGCTTGTAAACAGTAATGGTAACTTAAAAGTATTATCAATTTGTTCCGTGTTGCTTGGCGCTGGTATTGGCACTATGCATTACAGTGGTATGGCAGCAATGGAGCTTGCCCCTCTTCTTCGATACGATCCACTCATGTTTGGTTTGTCAATTATAGTGGCTATTTTTCTCTCTTTTATTGCTTTATACAGTCGCTTTAATCTCGAACGTATTTTTTCAGATCTGACACCAGTACAAAATAATTTAATTAGTGCAACTATTTTAGGCTTAGCTGTTGCAGGTATGCACTACATGGGGATGGCTGCAACACGTTTTGTTGCAACGTCTCCACTTATTTACGATGATGTAAACGCTAATGCGGGCCTTACTTTTGTTGCTATTTCTGTAGCAACAGCAACAATTGCAATCACTAGCGTTGTTGCTGTAATAAATGGCATGGTTCGCTACCGAATGTTACTTGAAGAGAAGTCAGCTGACGAGTCTCGCTTAAACGCAATTTTAGGTACAGCCATTGATGGTATTGTAACAATCGACCATACAGGTATTATTTTGAGCTTTAATGAATCAGCAACTAAAATATTTGGTTGGTACGAAAATGAAGTACAAGGCCTAAACGTGAAAATGCTGATGGATGACTCCATTGCAAAATACCATGATGGCTACCTCTCAAACGCGCATAATATTGATTTAGGTAAAGTAATAGGTATAAATCGAGATGTCTGTGCAAAGCACAAAGATGGGCATTTATTTCCTATTCGTTTAGGTATTGGTCAGGTAAATCAGTCTGGCCAAAACCCGTTATTTGTTGGTTTTATTACAGATTTAACAGAGCAACGAGCTTTGCAAAGGAACCTTGAAGAAAAAGAACAAAAGTATCGATCTTTAATGAATAACATGCCAGGTGTGGCCTTCAGATGTAAGTTTGATGATAACTGGACCATGCTTTTTATTAGTCCAAGTATCAATGAGTTAACGGGTTATAACCCCAATGAATTTACTGAACATTGCATTGAATTTAACGATCTAATTTTAAAGTCAGATCAGCAATCTATTGTTGATGCCGTCACAAAAGCCGTAGAAGAAAAACGTCAATATTCAATCGAATACAGGATTCGCCACAGAAATGGTAAAATATTATGGCTCCTAGATAAAGGCAGCATCGACTTTGATACCCAAGGCCAAGCAAAGTGGATTGATGGTGTTTTAGTTGATATTACTGAGCGTAAGGAATATGAAGAAAAACTAGAGCAAGCTAAATTTAAAGCTGAAGAAGCAGCTCATGCAAAGCAATCTTTTATGGCTAATATGAGCCATGAAATACGCACACCTATGAATTCTATAATAGGTTTCAGCGACTTATTAATGGACACTCCACTTGATCTAGAACAGCAAAAGCATTTAGTTATCGTAAATAATGCAGCGCGTTCATTACTTAGATTGTTAAATGAGATACTCGATTCTGCGAAACTAGAACGTGGTAAGCTCACCATTGAGCCAGTGCACTTTAGTTTAAAACCAGTAATAGACAGTATTATCTCTACTTTTTGGTTAGAAGCTAAAAAGAAAGATTTAGAACTTAAACTCCATATTAAAGAATCTGTAAGTACGACGTACTACGGCGACCCAGATCGACTCAGACAAGTACTCACCAACCTAATTGGTAACGCTATTAAGTTCACCGAAAAAGGCTCTGTTACCGTAACCGTTGGTATAACACAAAATCAGCATCTGTTTTTTGAAGTGCAAGATACCGGTATTGGTATTGCAAAAGATCGTATTCAAGCAGTATTTCAACCTTTCGAACAAGCCGATGGTACTACTACTCGCCGCTTTGGTGGTACAGGTCTTGGTACTACCATAAGCAAACAACTTGTAGAACTTATGGGCGGAACAATAAACTTAGTAAGTGAACTAGGTAAAGGCACCTGCTTTTACTTTTCATTGCCTCTTACTTTAGGTGACGAAACTAAAATAGATCATTTTGATGGTCTACACACCCAACTGCCTGCACTTAGGGTGTTAGTAGTTGACGATATAGAACAAAATACAGAACTACTTTCTTTACTCCTATCACGCGATCAGCATGCAGTTACCAAGGCATCTAACGGACTTGAAGCGATTAAAGTATTTGAAGAACAAGACTTTGATGTCATTTTAATGGATATACATATGCCATTGTGTGATGGCATAGAGGCAACACAAAAAATAAGAGCAATAGAAAACCAAAGACAAATTAAATACACGCCAATTATCGCGCTCACAGCCAGTGTATTACAACAAGATAAGCTTACAGCTAAAAAAGCAGGCATGAATGGCTTTGCAAACAAACCCGTCGATATAAATCAGCTAAACCAAGAAATAGCACAAGTGCTTGGTATTGCAAAAGAAATAGTTATATCGCAAAGCGATCCTAAAGTGCAGCATATAGATTTTGAAAAAGGGTTAGCCCTTTGGGGTTCTAAGTGTAAGCAACTTACAGAGATTACTAAATTTATTAGTGACAGTAATAAACGGTTCGAAACATTATTCAGTGATAAATTATCAAACATAAAAGATGTCGATAGCACCATTCACACACTTAAAGGTGTTGCTGGTAACTTAGGCCTAATAACATTAATGAAGTTATTAACCGATTTAGAAAGAAAGCAAAGTGACGCTAAAGTTATTAGTACTTTAGACGATATAAAAAGCGAGTTACTTGTCATTTCACAACTGCTGTCATCAAATACTTGCGATAAGCCAAGTAGTAAGCCTGAAGATAGTAGTTCAGATACGCTATCAATTGATGAAATTAAGTCATTGTGTAAGACGCTTTATCAAGATGCACAAAATGCAGAATTAAATGATGAGCTACTAGCAAAACTGCAACGCGGCATACCTTCAATCTATAAAAATGAAGTTAATGCTATAGCCGAAGCCTTTGACGAATTTGATTTTGATAAAGCACACGTAATACTAGAAACCTTACTTGAAAAACTAACAAACAATGAGTATTAATTAATGGATTTTACGACAGATAGGCCACGAGTATTAATTGTTGACGATGAGCCTGCAAATCTAAAAGTAATGCGCGAAGTGTTAGGTAATCAATATCGTATGTCGTTTGCTAAATCGGGTGATGCCGCATTGGCACTACTTGAAAAAGAACTACCAAAGCTAATTTTACTAGACATAATGATGCCAGATATGAATGGTTTTGAAGTATGTCAAATAGTTAAAGGCAACCCTAAAACATCACACATCCCAATTATTTTTGTAACTGCACTTGGTGATGAAAGCGATGAATATAAAGGTTTTGAGTTAGGTGCCGTAGATTATATTACTAAGCCAATAAGCCCTGCTATTGTAAGAGCTAGAGTTAAAACTCACTTGTCGCTAGTGCAAGCAGAGCAATTAAAACAAGCACATGTAGATTTAGTACAACGTCTTGGCCGCGCTGCTGAATATAAAGATACCGACACTGGTGAGCACATAGTACGCATGAGTCAATACAGTAAAGTATTAGCGTTAGCGCTAGGGATGCCAGAACACCAAGCTGAATTACTACGCCAAGCGGCACCAATGCACGATGTAGGGAAAATAGGTATCCCCGATGCTATTTTATTAAAACCAGGGCGCTTAACCAACGAAGAATTTGAGCATATGAAAAAGCATGCTCTAATTGGTGCACAAATTTTAGCAAACTCATCTTCTCCTTTATTACAACTTGCGCATACGCTTGCAATTGAACACCATGAAAAATGGGATGGTTCAGGCTATCCAAATGGTATAAAAGGTGAGGATATATCCGTCGAAGGAAGAATTGTTGCCGTTGCTGACGTTTTTGATGCTCTGACTTCAAAACGCCCTTATAAAGAGGCATGGAGTGTAGAGAAAACAGTTTTGCATATGCAAGAGCAAGCAGGACTTCATTTTGATCCCGCTCTAATCGAACTATTTGTGAAAAACTTAGACGATATTCTTGCTATAAAAAATGCAAATCAAGAAAGCTAATTCTTTTTAGCGCTGTGAGAGCCAAGCTCAACATTTGGGTAGTAAGACTTTATATAACGATAGTCATGTGACGTAACTTCATGGCTATTGCTACTCTCATCTTTAAAGTACATAGAAAACGTTACACCATGATCTGCTAAAACTACTTTTATATTTAAACTCTCAAAATGATTGAGCCACTGTATAAATTGATCCCCGGTGGCTAAAAATGCAATCCCTTTACTACGCCCCTCTCCTTCAAAAAGTGCTAAACGAGTTGTTGAACTCGCATCTTCAAGTGTTAAAGGGCCGCGTCCGTCCTCATCCCAAAAGGCAAGCTCGGGTACTACACTAAAACCTAAAACACGCTCATACCACTTAACGGCATCAACCAAGTTATCAACATTTAAATGGCAATGATCAATCCCAGATAATTTAGGTATGCTTGTATTATTCACGTTACTCACCTATTTCTGACTTTAATTGCTCTAAAAATTCATGCATATACCTTGTACGCCTATTCGCTTCTGCTTTAGCTGATGGCGTATTCATGCTATCGGCAATATGTAATAACTTTATGAAAAAGTGATCAAGCGTGTATGTTTTATCATCAGCCTCGCGTTCAACACAAAAAGGGTCTTCTGGGTTGTACAATAGCCGAGAAATTGATCCACCTACTTTCATACAGCGACTCACCCCAATAGCGCCCAATGCATCCATTCTGTCAGCATCTTGTACTATTTGCGCCTCAACTGTTTTAATTTTTATATTTGCGCTGAAGCTATGCGCCGCAATAGCATGATGAATCTCATCAAAAAGTGACTCGTCATAATTAATAGATTTTAAAAATTCCAATGCCTTATCGGCTGCCATAGTAGAGGCTTTTGCACGATCAGGATGATTTTTAGCCACCGCCACACAGTCATGCATCCACGCTGCAGGTAATACAACTGACATGTTTGCCTGCTCCGCATTACATAACTGTATTGCAACGCGCACCACGCGTTCTATATGGGTAATATCGTGAGCTACATCGGCATGCACTAAAGAGGTTATAAATTCTCTACATTGTGAATTAAGTATTTTTAAATCGGGGCTTAAAACGGCGTCAGGCACTATTAGGTTCCAAAAGCTAATGAATCGATAAATTATCCGTACTTTACCGTGCTTTATGCCCACCTTGCAAAACATTCATTGTATGTTGCTCGCTGCTTGACTAAAATACAGCGCTTATTTATTACTACTGAGAAGCCTTATGTCATCTGCCGTTTACCTACAAGCTGGTCGCGATAAATCATTAAAAAGAAAACACCCTTGGTTATTTTCAAAAGCCATCAAAAAAATTAAAGGTAAACCTGGATTAGGCGACACAGTAACGATTCACGATAGCGAAGGTAAGTTTTTAGCAACTGCTGCTTACAGCCCTCACTCACAAATTCGCGCACGTGTTTGGAGCTTTGACGAAAAAGAAGTAATCGATCAAAACTTTTTTGAACGCCGTTTACGTCGCTCATTAGAAGCACGTAGCCAAGTAATAGAAGAAGGCGGATTAACAGGGTTTCGATTATGTGCTGCTGAATCTGATTACTTACCAGGCGTTACAATCGATAAGTTTGATAATGTGTTAGTGTGTCAGCTACTAAGTGCGGGTGCCGAGCGTCATAAAGGCGAGATTGTTGGCGCGTTGATGTCTATTTTCCCGGGTTCTAGCATATACGAGCGCTCAGACGTAGAAGTACGCACTAAAGAAGGCTTAGAGCCAATAAAAGGCGCTCTTTGGGGTAACGAACCAACACAGCCGGTACTTATTGAGGAAAACGGTTTTAAAATTGAAGTCGATATAATTGATGGACATAAAACGGGCTTTTATTTAGACCAGCGCGATAGCCGCGCCGCACTTGAGCGCTTCTCAAAGGGTAAAACGGTACTTAACTGTTTTAGTTATACAGGTACATTTTCGTTGTACGCCCTGCGTGGTGGATGTGAGCATGTAACTAACGTAGATGTATCTCAACCCGCTTTAGATACAGCAAAACGTAATGTTGAACATAATAACTTAGATTTAAATAAAGTAAGTTTTGTTAAGCAGGACGTATTTAAGTTACTACGCCAATACCGCGACGAAGGTAGACAGTTTGATACTATCGTAATGGATCCACCAAAGTTTGCTGATAATAAAGCGCAGCTAACCGGTGCGTGTCGTGGTTACAAAGATATCAACATGATTGCCATGCAAATACTAAAACCAGGTGGAACATTACTAACGTTCTCATGCTCTGGTTTAATGGAACAAAACTTATTTCAAAAAGTAGTAGCCGATGCAGCACTTGATGCAGGTAAAGACCTACTTATAATGGAGCGATTAAACCAGGCAGCCGATCACCCAATTGCTGGCAGCTACCCTGAAGGCTTTTACTTAAAAGGCTTAATCTGTAAGGTTTTTTAATATCTAATCATTCAGTTTAATACCAATTCGCTTAATTAAGTATTCTACTTTGAGGAAAGAAAATCGTGTCAATAACAAGGCAAAAATTTCGTTATTTAGTTGTTCTATATAAGAGATTTTTAACGCAGTTAGTGCCAGATTTAATCCCTCAAATTGATTAAGTATTATTGCGGATTGGTATAACTAATTAAACTGAATGATTTCAAGTCCTGCGGTTACCGTGCCATCATCTTCTTTGCTGGCACGTATTACTTTTGCTGTTGCCTTTAACGGCTCAATGCTTGGATGAGTAGATGCTATATCAACAGACAAGATAGTGTCTAGTTCAAGCAAGTCATCCAAATGCAGTGACAATCCCGTTGCACTTAAATCTACACACTCTGCGGTATAATTCAAGCCAGCTACTGGCTCTATACTCGTTAAATTTGCAGTCGTATTTACCTGCATACGCCTAAAATTTCGTTTATCATCGTTAAACATAAGTTCCCTCTAAACAACTGTGTTAATTTCTTCTAATAAAACGCCCACTGAAAATGGTTTTACAACATATGCGTTGCAACCAGCATCAAATCCTGCTTGTTTTTCAGATGGAGACTCTAGACCCGATACCATAACGACAGGAATATCTTTTGTTTCAGGAGTATGCTTAAGCATCCGACATGTATCATAACCATCAAGACCAGGCATACAAACATCAAGCAAAATTATATCTGGCGGGCTAGCAATTGCCGATGCAAGGCAGCTCTGCCCTGAATCTGCATAACTAACATCAAACTTCGACGCAAGTGCTGCTTTAAGCATTTCAAAATTAAAATACTCATCGTCTACCACTAAAAGTCGCTTTGTTTTATGTTCAATCGATGAGGACATAACGATGTCGCTTCCTTTTCAAAACAAAAATAAATCCTTCTATTAAGGTACTAAGCTTAATAGAAAATGCAAGCTTTATTCTATCTCTTTTATCGCATTAAGTATCCGCTTAGCCGAAATTGGGTAAGGAGTCCCAAGTGTTTGAGCAAATAGCGACACTCTAAGCTCTTGTTGCATCCAAAAAATAGCGGTTACATCTTGTGGAATAGGCAAACCTTTAGGCGTTTTATTAACTACTTTTTTATACTCTTGAGCAACTTTATCCAATTCTAATACGCATAACCTGTCACGATTTGGATCCACAGGCAGCTTTTCTAAACGCTTTTGAATCGCTTTCAAATAACGAATTAAATCCGTTATTTTATCTGCGCCATGCGCACTTACAAAACCTTTAAATATAAGTGATTCAAGCTGTGACTTTATGTCACCATGCGCGGTGATCATGGTTAAATCAACGCGCCCTTTCATTTTTTTATGCAGCGCGTGAGCAATACTTAATACTTGCTCAACTTGTGTTGCAATCGATACGACAGCATCACCGAGCTCACCACGTATTTGCTCTTTTACTGTTTCAAATGCTTTTTCATCGCGTATATCGCCGTGTTTTACCAATAAGCTATCAACGCCTGCGGCGATACAGTCATCGATTAAATCAGCGATTTTACCAAATGGGTTAAAGTACAAACCCAGCTTTGCCTTATTCGGTAAGTTTTGTTGTAAGTACTTAATTGGCGACGGCACATTTAACAGTACTAAACGGCGCAAACCTTGTTGATGAGCTTGCTGCGCTTTTGCTTCACTATCAAAAAGCTCCACTGCAGCGGCTGATTTTTTATCCACCAGCGCAGGGTATGCTTTTATTTCGTATTGACCTTGTTTTTTAACATATGACGCTGGCAGTTCACCAAAATCCCATTGTGTTAGATCTGATTTTTCAATGCCTTTGTCAGCTACTTTAGACAGTGTTTCGGTTACTTCACCTTGCAGCTCTGCTTTAAGTTTGGCTAAATCAAGTCCACGAGCAAGTAACTTATCGTGTTCATCACATACTTCAAACTGCAATCGTAAATGCGGTGCAAGCGCGGTCAAATCCCACGCCTCCATATCAACTCTCACACCTGTCATTCTTAATAAATGCGTAGCTAAAGCA
The DNA here is from genome assembly GCF_011378845.1 of Pseudoalteromonas sp. Z9A4. NCBI lineage: Bacteria > Pseudomonadati > Pseudomonadota > Gammaproteobacteria > Alteromonadales > Pseudoalteromonadaceae > Pseudoalteromonas > Pseudoalteromonas sp. Z9A4. Next base: position 28,401 of record NZ_WTLA01000028.1, on the reverse strand, counting down.
TCAATTAAGCTCCCCTGCATTGGCTCAATAGCTGCAAGTACTGCATCTGCATAATTTGGTGCTGGCACAAAATTACGGCGAAGCGATTTAGGCAATGACTTTATAAGCCCACTTATTAGCTCATGTCTAAATGCAGGTATGTGCCAGTCAAAACCACTCTCTTGTACTTGATTCAACAGCGCTACCGGAATTTGTACCGCAACGCCATCAACCGCTTGTCCTGGGTCAAAATGATAAGCAAGCGGTAATATAATATTGTCTTGCTGCCATGTGTCCGGGTAGTCAAACTCAGTGATATTACTTGCGCCGTGTTGCATTAACTCTTCACGGGTCATGTGTAAGTAATGTTTATTTTGTTGTTTTTGTGTTTTATACCATTTTAAAAATGCAGCGCGGTTATTAATTTCTTTGGGTATTTTTTTATCGTAAAACTCAAATAACGTTTGCTCATCAACTAAAATATCACGACGACGCGACTTATTTTCCAGAACTTGAATATCTTCTATTAGCTCACGGTTAAACGCTAAAAAGCTCTCATTTAAGCCCAGCTCTTGCTCAACTAATGCGGTGCGCACAAAAAGCTCTCGGCTCACTTTAGGGTCAATATTGCTATAAACACAGCGGCGTTTATTTACAACGAGTAAGCCGTACAAAGTTTGCTGTTCAAACGCGATTACCGCACCTGGCTTTTTCTCCCAGTGTGGCTCTGTATAGCTGCGTTTCACTAAATGCTGTGCTAATGGTTCTACCCAGTTAATGTCTATTTTTGCATTTGTGCGGGCATATAATTTACTGGTTTCTACCAGCTCTGCCGACATAATCCATTTAGGGCTCTTTTTAAATAAACCTGAACCCGGAAAAATATGAAACTGACTATTACGTGCGCCTTTGTATATTTGCTTCTCATCTTTAAAGCCAATATGGCTCAGCATTCCGCTTAATAACGCTTTATGAACAAGTTCGCCATCAGCCGCTTGGCTGGTTGCCTTCATACCCATTTCGTTACACACAGTACTTATTTGATAAACAATATCTTGCCACTCACGCAGGCGCATATAGGCTAGGAAATCTTTTTGACACAGCTTTCTAAACTGGCCGTTAGTCAGCTCGCTTTGCTGCTCTTCTAGGTAATTCCATAAGTTCAAAAAAGCGATAAAGTCTGAATCTGGGTCGTCAAAGCGACCGTGTTTTTCATTGGCTGCAGCACGTTTTTCTTGCGGGCGTTCGCGTGGATCTTGAATCGACAACGCCGCCACAATAACAATCACTTCACGCAATGCGCCAAGTTTGTGAGCTGTGAGCACCATTTTAGCTAAACGAGGATCAACCGGTAATCGGCTGAGCTCTCTTCCTGAAGCGGTTAAACTCGTTTTACTATCACGTTTGTCTGGTTTTACTGCTTGTAGTTCTTCTAATAACGATAAACCATCACTTATATTACGGCTATCTGGCGCTTGCACAAACGGAAATTGCGCCATATCACCAAGCCCGAGTGCCAACATTTGCAAAATAACTGAGGCAAGATTAGTACGCAGTATTTCAGGGTCGGTAAACTCTGGCCGCGATAAAAAATCATCCTCAGAGTACAAGCGAATACAAATACCCGCTTCAACACGTCCACAACGACCCATACGCTGATTAGCACTTGCTTGCGATATAGGTTCTATTGGCAGGCGCTGCACTTTTGTACGATAACTGTAGCGGCTTATACGCGCAGTACCTGGATCTATGACATAACGAATACCCGGCACGGTTAGTGACGTTTCGGCTACGTTGGTCGATAAGATAATATGACGACGAGAATGTGGCGCAAATATACGGTTTTGCTCTGCGTTAGATAAGCGCGAGTAAAGTGGCAATACATCAGTGTGTTTTAAATTACGCTTGCTAAGTGCATCAGCGGTATCGCGTATTTCACGCTCACCGTTTAAAAATATCAGTATGTCGCCAGGACCTTCCGCGCACAGCTCGTCAACAGCATCAAAAATACCTTGTAGCTGATCGCCCTCGGCTTCCATATCTTCTTTATTAATATCGGCCGTTGGGTTGTAACGCACATCAACAGGGAAAGTACGACCCGATACTTCTATAATGGGCGCATCATCAAAATGCTTTGAAAAGCGCTCAGGATCGATGGTCGCTGACGTAATTATTATTTTTAAATCGGGACGCTTTGGAAGTAGGTTTTTTAAGTAACCCAAAATAAAGTCGATGTTTAAGCTACGCTCATGCGCTTCATCTATAATTATGGTGTCGTATTGGTTTAAAAAACGGTCTTGCTGAATTTCTGCCAGTAAAATACCGTCAGTCATTAGTTTAACGTACGTATTATTAGAAATCTGATCGCTAAAACGAATTTTAAAACCGACTTGCTGACCAAGCTCGCACTTCATTTCTTCAGCAATACGGTTAGCCACCGTTCGCGCTGCTAATCGGCGTGGTTGAGTATGGCCTATTAAGCCATCAACACCACGGCCAAGCTCTAAGCACATTTTAGGTATTTGAGTTGTTTTACCTGAGCCCGTCTCACCTGCAATAATAACCACTTGGTTATTTGCAATAGCGTCTTTAATTGTTTCCTTTTTTTGACTTACTGGCAATTGCTCAGGGTAAGTTACTTTAGGAAGGCCCGCTAAGCGTTTATCACGTAATTCTTGGCTACGGGTTATATCAGCCGCTATTTTTTCAAGCGCGTTGGCATGCTTGTTTTCATCCGTTATTTTTTTTACGCCATGTAAGCGTTTTTTGAAAATGAATTGATCTTTTTTCAAGCACGTTTTTAGCTCGCCAAACAACTGACCTAGGTTTACCACCCGCATACCTTATAAAATTAGTTAAAGAGCCATAATTGTATCAAATTAAACGGCCGGGGTTAATCCTACAAAATGCATAACACGGGGTTGTTTGTTATATAAACGCTGCGATTCACCGAAACTGCGAATAATAAATCTATCTCAAGCAGTTATTTTCAGCGCTAACTGTGCTGAAAATAACTGGCTAGCAAAAAATGAATTCAAATATCATTGTGGTTCAATACTTTAGTAAATCTATTAACCAGAGTTCAGGCTAATTAAATTACTTTGGCTTATTCGTCGTTAAAAATGCCCACGTAGGTCGCTTGCGTATTCGATTTACTTGCCCGATACATGCCAGAGGTATTAAACGGCAAGCTAATATTCCCCTTAGTATCAATAATAATAACGCCGCCAGTGCCGCCAATTGGCTTAAGCACACCGTTTATAACTTCATCTCCAGCTTCAGCTATGGTTTTATCTTGATACTTAACACGCGCACATATATCGCTCGCTACGTTATAGCGAATAAAGTATTCACCGTGCCCTGTTGCCGATACTGCGCACGATTCGTTTTCAGCAAATGTCCCAGCACCAATTACCGGCGCGTCACCTACACGGCCATAACGTTTTGCCGTCATACCACCTGTTGATGTACCTGCCGCTAAATTACCGTTTTTATCAAGCGCCACTGCGCCAACCGTGCCCATTTTGTAAGAGTTAGGCAATGCTTTGTGCGTGGCTTGGTACTCTTTACTGGTTGCTTTGGCTTTATCTAATTTTTGTTTTGCTTTTAAAAGCGCTTTGTAACGAGGCTCGGTATCAAATAAGTTATTTTCGACAAGCTCAACACCTTGCTCTTTAGCAAATTCCTCTGCACCCTGCCCACTTAGCATTACATGTACAGAGTTATCCATGACCAAACGCGCTAAACTAATTGGGCTCTCAATATGCTTTACACCCGCAACGGCGCCTGCTTCACGGTTTCGACCATCCATTATGGATGCATCAAGCTCATGCCCGCCATCGTAAGTGTATACCGCTCCACGCCCTGCATTAAAATAAGGCGATTGCTCTAATACTGTAATTGCCGCAGTTACCGCATCTAAACTTTCACCGCCTTGGTGCAATACTTTATAACCTGTCTCTACGGCCTCTGTTAATTTAGCGCGGTACAGCTTTTCTTGAGCGGGTGTAAATCGTGCTTTTTCTATTGTCCCTGCCCCACCATGAATCGCAATGGCAAAAGGAGTCTCTGCAGCGAATACGCTATTACTTAAAGCAAAAAGGCTGCTCGCAAAAATTGCTAATAAGGGTGTTTTCATAATGAGTTCTTTTATGGGAAAGTTATAAACTAATGTGAATGGTTGCGGGCTTAATTTCAACTAAAGTGAGTTTAATGGCATAAAAAAAGCGCCTTAAGGCGCTTTTTAAAATTTTACGTGTTTGTAATTAAGCTTGTTTTGCTTTTAAACGCGCTAAACGTGCTACTTGATGAGTAGACGTTAAAAAAGAATAAATTGGTGCTAAGTAACCACGTTTACGAAGCTCTAAGAAATCAGCATCGCTTAACTCGTTTAGCTTTTTCTCATCGATAAGGTAAATACCGTTGATGTCTTTTTTCTCGCCTTTAATGTCTACTGTTAGCGTTTGCGCAATCAGTAGCTCTTTATCAGCAAGGAATTTAGTGAACGCTTCAGTTACTTGAGAAAACTCAATGAAAGATACAAGCGCTTCTTTACGACGTTTTAGGTAATCTGTTTCTTCGCCGTTTTCAAATAATGCATTACCTTCGTCTTCACCAACAAGCGCACTTGCTTCGTCAATTACGATACCGTATTGATCTTGATCTGGGTGTTTAACTAAGCCCAGTGGGTAACGAGTCGTTGCCATAGGTGCAAATGCTGCAGTCCATTTACCATCTTCTACAAAAAGGTTTTCGCCTGGCTCTAGACCAAACATAGCAACTGCTTGAAAAGTGCCGCTTTCGTTGTTTTTAACGAATGACATTGGAAACTCGTTTGCTACACGTGCAAACTCATGTGCAACCACTGGCACTAAATGTTGAGTTTTCATGAATTCTACATTGATGCCGTTTTGAATTTTAGTGTTGGCATGTTTTTCGTTGTGTAAAGGCTGTACTTGTTGCTCCGCCATGTTACTGCTCCGTTTATTTTAATTTATATATTTCATTGTTAATACCTTTAGGCTAATGCTTTTGAGGTAAAAAAGGAAGGGAAACTTTTATGACAGCGACCATGAAAATATAAAATTTAACTAAATCTTAACGTTGCTAAAAAACATACAGCTAAAACTCACAAGTTTTGTTCAAAAACAACGCACTCCGTGGTTATTTTTAAAACAAACCAAAGCCAGATATTAACATTAGTTAATAACTAAAGTCTGCTTTTTACCGTATTTAGGCTTAAATTTGAACAAATAAAAAAGGCCGCTTATATTAAGCGGCCTTAAAAGTTAAATTAGCATCTAAATTAAGGTGCCCAATATACTTCAATATTTATACTTGGGTGATTAAGCACAGCGCGAAGTGGCATGTCATTAACATCGCCGCCCGCTTTTGCTTGCTTATAAACAGCGAGTTTTTCTTCACCGCTAATTAAAAGCTTAACCACTTTAGACTGCGCAATGGCATTTAACGTAAGCGTCATTCGCTCAGTAATACTACCCGTCACATCACTTTGTATCGCATTAATTGCACATACTGTTTGCTCAGTTGTTAAACCGTGCTCTAAACCTTCTGCATTTGGGAATAACGATGCAGTGTGACCGTCTGGGCCCATGCCTAGAATAGTTACATCGTATGGCGCTTTTAAAGCACTGTAAGCGGCTTCACACACTTCACTGCCTTGCTGCGCGGTTGCAGCATCGTTTTTCATGGTTATAAAGTTTGCAGCACTGCCAAAATTTTGTAATAACGTGCTTTTAATAAAAGCTTCGTTACTTTTTTCATGGCTTGGATCTACCCAGCGTTCATCAACCATAGCAACATCAACATGTTGCCAGTCTAAATCAAGCGTTGATAAATGCTTATACGCGGGTGCAGGAGAAGAGCCGCCTGATACCATGAGTACAGCACGGCCATCGTTTTTAATACCATCACGTAGTGATTGCTCAAGCGTTGCAGAAAGCTCAGCTGTTAACGCGTCTTTATCGTCAAAAAACTTTTCAACTAGTGTTGCCATGCTTATACCTTATCGCCTGTGTTAAACCACACGTGGCTTTTTTCTGCCAATAATTCATCAGCATCTTCAGGACCCCAGCTACCAGCACGGTAAAGCGCAGGTTTGCCCTTGTCTTGCCATCTATCAATAATTGGATCAATCCATTTCCACGCTTGACGAACTTCATCACGGTGAATAAATAATGATGGATTATTTGCAGCGGCATCAAGCATTAAACGCTTGTACGCATCTGAGTGAAAACCATTACTGTAAGCTTGTGAAAGCTCAATATTCATTGTTACTGGTTCAAGTTGCATTTGAAGGTTATCAAGACGCTTAGACATAAGCGTTAGTTGAATTGTTTCCTCTGGCTGCAAACGAATAACAAGACGATTTGGCTCGATATTACCCACGTTATCTTCGTAGATATTGTGAGATACTTTTTTGTATTCAACCACAATTTCTGCACAGCGCTTAGCCATACGTTTACCCGTACGAAGGTAAAATGGAACACCCGCCCAGCGCCAGTTATCAATATGCGCGCGAATAGCTACAAACGTTTCTGTTTTACTAGAACCTTCATTTAGCTCTTCTAAGTAACCCGGTACAATTTTACCGCTTAAGTCACCTGGTACGTATTGACCACGAACAATATTTTCATCAACATCACCACCTACTAATGGGCGAAGTGCTTCTAATACTTTTAATTTTTCGTTACGAATACTGTTAGCGTTAAGCTTATTAGGCGACTCCATTGCAACTAAACAAAGCAGTTGTAATAAATGGTTTTGAACCATGTCACGAAGTGCACCGGCTTTATCGTAAAAACCAGCACGGCTTTCAAGACCAACCGTTTCTGATAAGCTAATTTGGATGTTATCAATAGATTTAGCATCCCACATATTTTCAAACAATGAGTTTGAAAAACGTAGCGCCATTAAGTTTTGTACTGTTTCTTTACCTAAGTAATGGTCAATACGGAAAATTTGCTCTTCATTAAAAAATTCCGCAATTTTTCCATTAATTGCTTCAGCAGAATCACCGCAATAACCAATTGGCTTTTCAACAACAACGCGTGATGTAGGTGTAATTAAACCTTTAGTCGATAATATTTCACAACATGTGCCGTAAACAGCAGGCGGAAGCGATAAATAAAACACACGAGACTTAGTACTTTCGTGCTCATCTAAAATGCCTTTTAGCACATCCCAGTTGTCGTCTGCTTCTGTAACATTACTTACCACTGGCACTAAAAAAGTAGAAAATGCTTTCCAATCTTTAGCGTTAAACTCACCTTTGCTTAAAAATTCTTGTAATGCTTTATGCGCTGTTTCTATGTATTCAGCACGTTTCGATTCTTCGCGCACTGTTGGAAGGATACGTGAGCCTTCAGGTAAGTTACCTTCTTGATATGCTCTGTACATTGCAGGTAGCAATTTGCGTAACGCAAGATCACCACCGCCCCCAAAAATTATAATATCAAAAGGATTAAGCATAGTTACTCTCTACGTTGTGATACCCAGTACATTTTATAAATGTGCGGGTATGCCTATTTATTGCTAGATTAGATGGCTTTTATAACTGTATTTAAATAAAAGCCTGCTGAATTGTTCTGTATCTATGATTTATTATTATTTTTATCATTGCGCTTATTAAATGAGCCTTAGGGGCCCTGTATCTCCTCTCACAAAAATACAGACCCTAAGCACTCCAGCGCTACCCGTTCAAAGGTACTCGGTTTACTTACTTGCGTAAGCGAATTTTTTACTGCGTACGGTTTTGTTTGTAGTACGCCATTAAGCCGTTTGTCGAACTATCATGAGCATGTTTCACGCTTTCATCAGTGAGTTCACTCTCAATTTTAGATGCTAAACCTTTACCCAGCTCTACACCCCATTGGTCAAACGAACATATTTCTAAAATAATGCCTTGGCAAAATATCTTATGCTCATACAGTGCAATTAAACGGCCCACTGTTTTAGCATCTACTGTATCTAATAGCATAGACGTTGTAGGACGATTGCCTTGATGAATTTTATGATTTAATAACTCATCAATCTCTGCTTGCGGTTTACCTTTAGCGGTTAAATCAGCAGTAACTTGCGCTGCATCTACACCACTCATCATCGCTTCTGTTTGTGCAAAGAAGTTTGATAATAAAATATCGTGATGCTTATCAACATTCACTTGTGGTTTAACTGATGCAATAAAATCTGCAGGTACAATTACATTACCTTGGTGTAAACACTGATAAAACGCGTGCTGACCATTAATACCCGTCATGCCCCAAATAATTGGAACTGTAGTATAAGGTACCATTTCGCCTGCAAAGTTAACGTGTTTACCGTTACTTTCCATTTCGCCTTGCTGTAAATACGCAGGCAACATATGCAGTGCTTGGTCGTACGGTAATATAGCTTGCGCTGTGTAGCCTAAAAAGCTCGTATTCCATACACTAAGCAATGCCATAATTAATGGTATATTTTGCTCAAACGGCGCAGATTTAAAGTGCTCGTCTATTTCAAACGCGCCTTCTAAAATTGCTTCAAAGGCGTCGTAGCCTAAATATAAAGCAATTGGTAAGCCTATCGCACTCCAAAGTGAAAAGCGACCGCCAACCCAATCCCACATAGTGAATACGTTTTCGTCGCTGATACCAAAGGCAGCCGTTTTTTCTAAATTTGTACTTACTGCAACAAAATGCTTTGCAATTGTACTTTCATCTTTTGTTGTTTGTAAAAACCAATCAACCGCTGTTTTAGCGTTTGTCATGGTTTCTGACGTAGTAAATGTTTTTGACGAAATAACAAATAATGTTGTTTCAGGGTCAATGGCTTTTAATATAGACGAAATTTGTACACCGTCAGCATTAGATACGTAATGAACATTTAACGTATCATCAGCAAGTGCTTTTAATGCCTCAGTTGCCATTTGCGGGCCAAGGTTAGAACCACCAACACCAATACTTACAACATCTTTTACCGCTTTGCCGGTATAGCCTAACCATTTACCGCTACGAACTTTTTCTACAAACACTTTAATTTTAGCTAATTCGTTGTCTACGGCTTGTGTAACGTTTTCGCCATCCACTATTAATGGAGTGTGAGCGCGATTACGAAGTGCCGTATGCAGTACTGAGCGATCCTCGGTGATATTTATTTTTTCACCGCTAAACATTTTATCGCGCCACGATGCAATATCGCATTCTTTAGCAAGCGACATTAAGTTAGCAAAAACATCGTTATCAATAAGTTGCTTAGAATAGTCGAATAACACGCCAGGTACTTGAGTCGAAAACTTAGAAAAGCGCGTGTCATCTTGTGCAAATAACGTTTTTAGATGTGTTTGTTTCATCTTAGCTGCACTTTGTTCTAGTGCTTGCCAACTTGCTAGTTGCGTTCGGTTAGACATGTAAGTACCCTCTAATTTTTTCAATCAATTGATTTAAAAATGCTTTTTATAAAAGCAAAACTATTAACACTGCTTATTTACACTAAAATAAAGCGTCGATAGTATAACTAAAAATGCAAAAAAAGTGCTGTTTTTATAATTTTAGATGCCGATGATAACGCAATTTTTAGCTTTTGACACCGGTATCATAAAAATTTTATAAATTAATTTACCCCCAATTTTAAAGGCAACGGGATAGCTTAATCAATCAAAATGAAATATTAATGAATTTTTATAAGCACAATAATTACTTTTTATAGTTATTCACTAATTACTAGGACCTGTTTACCTTGCGAGCAAATAAACCTTAAAAACAAAAAATCGGCCCTAAAGCCGATTTTGTATAAATTACAACCTTTTTTAATTACTAAGCGCTAACCCGCCACTTAGGTTATAAACCGTTTTGTATCCTAGCTGCATTAAATTAGTTGCAGCAATTTTTGAGCGGTTACCACTACGGCATAATAAAATGTACTTGTTATTTTTTTTTAATTGGCCTTCAAATACCGCATTTGCCATTCTGCTAAGTGGTATATTTAATGTTTTTTCATCTAGCGTATTAAATAACTGAGCAACATTATTTGCTCCATGCTCATACGGCTCCCGGGTATCTATTAAATATGTATCGCTGGTGTTTAACATTACTTTAGCGTCATCAAAATTTAATTGCTGTGTATCAACCTCAGGTAACGCATTTACATAACCACACAATTGCGTGTTAGCTACTTGTTTTGAAGCGTCGTACTGCTGTTTTTGTATTGTAAATTCATCAACTGAAATACTGCCGCTCACTAACGCATCAAGTAATGGCGTTTGGTTTTGCTGTACAGCCCAGTTCATGGCAAAACATTGTTGGTAGTCGTGCCCTGAGCAAATAATGCTGGTGCTATTAAGCTGCTCGCTCATTGCTAAAATAGAGTGTGCCATTGCTTTTGCATCCCCACCTATAAGCGATGTATTGCCAAACCCTGCAGGCAGTATTAAATCACCACAAAAACAGTAACGCGTTTCGCTATTACTGTTTTTTAATAAATAACTTACGCTATCTTTGCTGTGCCCAGGTGTAGCTACTTTTTCAAGTACGTCATTTGCCAAGTTAATACTTGCTGTATTTAGCGGCCAACCGAGCAAATCAACCTCACCTTTTACAACTCTTGATGCAAGAACGTTGGTTAGTAAATTAGTCGCTGACTCTCGCTCTTGATGCAGATGAGTATTAAGCACCGCCGATATAGTTAAGTTTTGTGTATTAGCTATTTTTTCAAAGCGCGGAATAAGCTCAATAATAGGATCGATAATTACAGCGTGTTTATCATCGCTCACATAAAGCCAACTACATGCACCTTGGTGCCTAAATTGAGTAAGGCCCAGTGCGCATACTTCTTGTTGTGGTGTGGTGCTGTCAGATACGATTAAGCAGTTTGCCTGGAGTATTGCTTTAAGAGCGCGAATACGCACACAAGCATCATCAATATCATGTTGTGCTGCAGCAGGTCCAAACGATAGCCTAATCGCGTTTTCGCTTTGCCACTTACTTACACCCATTGCATCTAAAACAAAACTTGTTGATGCGCCTGTACTACAAGCCGAGCCACCACTTACGCGAATGCCCGCAGCGTCAAATAAATCAATCACTTCTTTGCTCGTTAAATCGTTAACAGCAAAGTTAAGTGTGGTAGGCACGCTATAAGCAAAATCATGATTGAATGTAATATCGCCAAAGGTGTCTTCTAATGCGCTTTGTAACTGGCTTCGATAAGAGTTAAGTATGCTAATTGGTTTAAATGTATCGTCTGATTTATCAAGCAACATACTAAATAGCTTATTTAACCCTGCAATACCGGGTAGATTTTCGGTGCCTGAGCGCATTCCACTTTCTTGACCGCCACCCGCTATAAAAGGTGTGTACGCACTGCCACTACGTATATATAAAAAGCCAATACCTTTAGGTGCATAAAGCTTATGCCCCGAAAAAGGTGCGTAATCTATTGTTGTATCACTCAGCGCGAGCGCTTGTTTACCGAGCGCCTGCACGCAATCCACCATCCACGATACATTTTTATTACGGCTACGAATTACCTGCTCTATAGCGGGTAAATCTTGATATACACCAGTTTCGTTATTAACGGCCATGGTACAAATCATCAAAGTGTTATCTATATGTTTAGCTATAAAATCTAAATCTAAAATACCGTTACTATCAACCGGAATAGCAAGCACCTCAGCATTAACGTCAAGTACGCTATTCCAGTGCTTGAGTGTATTTGGCACCGCTTTGTGCTCAGTAGCGCCATATAACAATACGGGGTTTTTAATCGGGTGTTTTTTAGCATCAATTAACGTAGAAACCACCGCAGTTTGAATGCCTTCTGTTGCGCCAGAGGTAAATAAAATATCGCCATTACTTGCGCCAATAACTGTGTGTGCTTTTTGACGTGTTTGTTCTAATAAATGCTTGGCTTGTATACCTGTAATGTGCGGGCTTGAAGGATTACCAAAACATATTTGCATGGTATGAGAAACAACATCAGCAATACAAGGCAACACAGGGGTCGTTGCGTTTGCATCAAGGTAAACTTGTTTTACTGGCTCATCGTGCAATAAAAACTCAGACATTAAAAAACGCACCTTATTACTAAAAAATATATCTTATTACCAATAGTACATAAATTTACAGGTAATGAGTAATAATCAATTAGCACTAGAGGTGCGTTTACTATGCTTTTTTAGACTAAAAGTCTGTTTACTTAACTATTCACTGACCTCTTTACTTATCTCTTCATGTGTTGACGACCAAGCTGTTATTAGCGCTTTTACTAATGATGCCAACGGGATGGCAAAAAATACGCCCCAAAATCCCCACAAGCCACCAAAAAATAATACCGCGACAATTATAAATACCGGATTTAAATCAACCGCCTCAGAAAATAATAGTGGTACAAGTACGTTGCCATCAAGCGCCTGAATAATTCCGTAAATAATTAAAATGGTCCAAAACTGTGTTTCTAATCCAAACTGAAACAGCGCAACTGCCGCTACAGGAATAGTAACGAGTGCCGCGCCAATAAATGGAATTAATACCGACAAACCAACAAGCACACCAAGTAGTGCGGCGTAGCGTAAATCTAAAACAGTAAATGCAATAAAAGACACACCACCAACAATTAAAATTTCAAACACTTTACCGCGAATGTAATTCATAATTTGTTGATTCATTTCGTGCCACACTTGCAAAATCAAGCGTCGTTGCTGCGGGATCAGTTTAGCAATACTCCCCGTTAGCTCCAGCTTATCTTTAAGCATAAAAAACACCAGTAACGGCACAAGTACTAAATATATAAGCCACGCAACAACATCTTTTAATGACGTAAGTGAAAACGACAATACAGTTTGACCAAACTCAATGATTTTAGCTTCTAACGTTGCAACAATAGCTTGTACTTGATCTATGTTAATTAAACTTGGGTATTGTTCAGGTAAAGCCATTAAATAAGACTTCCCTTGCTCTAACATATGCGGGGTTTCTTGCACTAAGTTACTGGTTTGCTTCCAAAGCACTGGGCCAATAACTAAAATAAGGGTGAGCATAATGCTAATAAATATCAACATTACAATAATCGTTGCAGTAAAACGTTTTAAGCCAACGCGTTCTAAATGAACAACCGGCCAATCAAGTAAATAAGCGATAACCAATGCTACAAGCACAGGGACAATTAACGAGCCAAAAAAGTAAAGTAAGGCCACTGAGGCCAATAATAAAAATAATAAGGTAGACGAATGAGGATCCGAGAACTTCCTTTCGTACCATGTTTTTACGTATTCAAACATGTAATGGCTCCACTAATAACAACCCACGTTGTTTATCAAAATTGTAACTATAAGCATTTTTTTGCAAAAAACGTTCAATATCGTTCGCACTTTCACCTTTATTAAGACTAAAAGTGATGTTTTTTTTTGATAATTGCGCACTTCGCAGCGCAAGTTTAAACTGCACAAATTGCTGAGGACATTTAAACTCTTTCAAATCGCGCTCTACCATAACTGCTTTATCCGTATAGTAAATGAATAATAAGTCGGATATTTACGGTCTATGTATTCATAGGACGTGAACCGTTGTAACTTTATATTAAAACAATAGCTGTAATAGTTTATTCTTATAACATAACTAACAGTATGGATAAGTTAATACTTGGGTGCATAATAAAGCGCAACTACTAAGTAATCCAATACTCAAATAGATTAATTGGTTAAAAAAATTAATTGGCTCGAACTGCCGAAATAGTTTTGCTGAAATATACATTAAAAATAAACCCTGTATCGGTCTAAACAACATATTTATAGATAAAGATCTCGAGCTTTAATACAGCCTTTTGCGTAAAAATGTTATTGTTAACTAATCAAAACTAATTAATTACTCAATTTATTGGCTTTTATTTTAAGCAAGGTGAGAAAGCAGATAAAGCTATTATTTTACATGCACATAAAGTAGTACATAAAATTATTACTTTTTTACAGCGAGAATTGAACGTTGTAAAGCTTGATGGAGTCACAATAAAAGAACTATACCAATTTGTGCGAAAAATACAGCCGTGCAAACAGTGACGAAATAGACATAGCCAAAATTGCAATTGGCGAACAAATTAACAAGGAATAAAATGCAGCTAAAATCAGCATTTATCACTTTATGCAGTGCCGCACTTACGTTTAGCTTATTAGTAAGCGAACCTTTAAAAGCGCAAACCAATTTTACACTTCCTGATTTAGGAACATCTGCATTACAAGCGCTGCCTCTTGAAAAAGAACAAGCTATTGGCGAAGTAATGATGATGCAAATACGAGGTTCATCGCCAGTTATAAACGACCCTGTGCTAGATGAATACCTCACAACTATTGGACGTAAACTTGTTGCTAATGCTAACGATGTACGTTTCCCGTTTTCGTTTTTTTGGATAAATAACTCAGAAATAAACGCGTTTGCATTTTATGGTGGGCATGTAGGTGTACACACAGGGTTAATAGCTCAAGCCGATAACGAGAGCCAGTTTGCCTCGGTACTTGGTCACGAGATTGCTCACGTAACACAGCGCCACCTAGCACGTAGAATACAGCAGCAACAAGATAACAGCGCGCTGACCATTGCCGGTATGATTGCAGGTATATTAGCAACCGTTGTTGCACCCGATGCGGGTATTGCCATTATATCAGCCAGCCAAACACAATCTGCTTTTAGCCAGCTAACCCATAGCCGCTCAGCTGAGCAGGAAGCTGACCGCATAGGCATGCAAACACTTAATAATGCAGGATTTGATCCCCGTGCATCGAGTGAGTTTTTAACTAAACTTGCAGCGCAAATTCGCTATAAATACAAGCCACCAGCATTTTTGCTAACTCACCCATTACCAGAGAGTCGTGTATCAGATGTACGTTTGCGTGCAGAGCAATTTCCTGTGCGCCATATGAGTGCGAGTCTTGAGTTTAATTTAGCTAAAAGCCGTGTGCTTGCCCGCTATGACAACAAATCAGAAAACGCAGAAGATCTATTTAGAAAACTACTTCGCGAAAATAGCTATGATAATACCGCTTTAAAGTACGGTTTAGCTATTAGTTTACTTGATCAAAAAAAGCTTGATGAAGCAGCCCCAATACTAGACGAGCTTTTAAAAAATGATCCTAAAAACCTATTTTATATAGATACCCATACCGATTTGCTTATCGCTCAAAAAAAGGCAGATGAAGCCGTTAAGTTTTTAGCAGATTTAAATCAGTATCGCCCTAATAATCAGGTAATTACGCTTAACTATGCCAACTCAGCACTTGAAGCTAAGCAATATGAGCTTGCCGAAAATATTTTAAAGAGTTTTTTACTCGAAAAGCCAGATCATAACTTGGGCAAGCAACTTCTTGCGGATGCGTATAAAAAACAAGATAAACTAGCCTCTTATCACGAAGCTAACGCCGATGTATTAGCGCAATATGGCGCTTATTTAAAAGCTGCAGACGAAGTACAAAAAGCACTTAACTTCGTAGAACCTACTCAACTTGTAAAACAACAACGTTTAAAAGCACTACTTACCCAGTATCGACTTTTACAAAAAGAGCTTGCAAGACTTTAAGTCTGCAAGCGCTTACCCTAAAATAGACGCAATTCACACTTTGGAATCATTTTATGTCTGTTACTATTTACCACAACCCACGTTGTTCTAAATCACGCGAAACACTAACGTTACTGCAAAGTAAAGCGATAGAGCCAAGCATTGTAGAGTATTTAAAAACACCTCTTACACACGATCAAATTTCAACGCTTGTAAGTCAACTTGGTTTTTCGTCAGTACGTGAATTAATGCGCACAAAAGAAGATGACTACAAAACGCTTAATTTAAAAGATGAAAGCAGTGAATCAGCATTAATAGACGCCATGGTACAAAATCCAAAACTAATTGAGCGCCCTATTGTAGTTAATAACAATAAAGCAGCGATTGGTCGTCCACCAGAAAACGTACTAAGCGTTTTATAATGAGTGCAACCATAGTGGTGCTTTATCACTCAAGCCATGGCTCAGTTGAAGCAATGGCCCACGAAATAGCAGAGTCGATAGAGCAACAAGGTGCTAGTGCACTACTTCGCACCTTTGTGGCTAAAAATGCGCATGACATTGTGATCACCAAAGATGACTTAATAAATTGCGATGGTTTGGCATTTGGTACACCAACCCGATTTGGCATGATGGCCTCTCAAGCTAAAAGCTTTTGGGAAACCACCAGCGACTTGTGGCTAAAAGGCCAGTTAATAGATAAGCCAGCGTGTGTGTTTTCGTCATCAAGCAGTATGCATGGTGGTAATGAAGCAACCTTACTTAACTTATCTCTGCCACTATTACACCACGGTATGATGCTACTGGGCGTGCCGTACGATGTACCCGAACTACTTGC
The DNA here is from genome assembly GCF_011378845.1 of Pseudoalteromonas sp. Z9A4. Lineage (NCBI taxonomy): Bacteria > Pseudomonadati > Pseudomonadota > Gammaproteobacteria > Alteromonadales > Pseudoalteromonadaceae > Pseudoalteromonas > Pseudoalteromonas sp. Z9A4. Next base: position 12,048 of record NZ_WTLA01000028.1, on the reverse strand, counting down.
AACACAAACAGGTGGAACGCCATATGGTGCAACACACGTTGCTGGCAGCGCTAACATTGCACAACTAAGCAAAGACGAAATTAAAATATGCCAAAGCGTTGGTAAACGCCTTACTCACATTGCGAGAAAACTAAAATGAATACAGCTGACAACCCAGCTAAAAAGCCGATTACGATAAAATTCCAGCGCACCGCACTCTTTGGCTACATTGGATTATTTATTTTAATGCCACTGTGGATGTATGTAGTCCCCCCTCAAGAAGGCCCTCTTGATGTGATGTCGCTTTTTCTACCAATCATTCCGATATTACTCCCGCTTAGAGGCATAATAAAAGACAACACTTATACTTACGCGTGGGCTAACTTTATTGTAATGCTGTATTTTATACACGGGCTTACAATGTTGTGGGTTGCACCAGATGAATTAATTTGGGTATTGCTAGAGCTTGTATTTGCCTCCGCTATGTTTATTGGTTGTACTTACTATGCAAGACACCGAGGACAAGAGTTAGGATTAAAAATACGAAAGCTTAAGGAAGAACTTGCTGAAGAAAAAGCAGCAAATGAGCACGGTAAATAGATCCCATACCTAAACCAATTTGGCTACTCCTAACGAGCTAAAAATAAAAAAACGCGCTTAAATTGCTTTAAGCGCGTTTTTTTTAACTGTTTAAAAGTGACTAAACCAAATCACTTAAGGCAGCTAGCACCACAATACTTGCCAACCCTATTTGAGCAATTAAGCTAATAAACGAAAAGCCTCTAAGCACAAATAAACCCCAAGGGTGTTTAATATGTGGGTATAACGCACAGCGTTTTAAGGTGGTCGCAAAGAAAAAACAAATCACTGCCGCCATAGTTAGACTCAGCGTCAGCTCACTTTTAATGGAGAGTGTTTCATCAAAAAAGAAGAACAACTGCAGAGGCAGCAATATAGTGACAATAGCGTGCAGCACATGTACTTTTTTAATACGATCAAACTGCCCTTCCGGCGAAAGCTCTTTAATACCAAAATCACGCTCTAAGCATTTAACCAAGTTATTAGCTTTAATACTAACCGCCAAACGGTAACAACTTAAGCCTTCTTTATTGCGCGCTCTAAAGTTATAGCCCGCTTTAATAAGCAGCACCATTAACGATTCATTTTTAGCAAATACGGCATAATGAAGCGCTGTGTTACCTAGATTATCAACCGCTTTTTTGTCTTGCTTTGCAAGTAGCGTTTCAACCACATTTACAAAGCCTTTTTCGGCGGCCCACATAAAGGCTGTTTTATTGTTTTCATCAGCAAGAACACCTGTAGCGCCTTGCTCAATAAAACGCATTGCCATTGTTTGCTTGGCTGTTTTTTTACGTAGGTGCGTTAATAAGGCTTTTTCTAACAATACAACAGAGTCAACATCAGGAGAAACTTGTGTAAGCAACGTAAAGTAGTCTTTTCCTGATGCTACTTTTTCGCTGGCAAGTTCGCATAGCATATCTAAATCAGCAATAGACTCTGGGATAAATGCACTTAAACGCTCTCTAAAATCAACTTCCTTCCAAAGGGCTAATGTATCCTTTGCTGAAAGTTTACTTTTATTATTTAGCGCATGCTCAATTAACGTGAAATAGCGTTTACTAAAAAACAAATCGACTAAAGACAGTGGCGTATCTATGGTATTTTGTGCAGCCACACTTGCGTATTTTTCAAGACGTTGGCACAACATAAGTACTAAGCTTTCAGGGGTATATTCATTATCATAGTAATGGCTTTTAACCGCACTAATATACGCTTGTCCGTCTTCGTCATACTCAGAGATATGTTGAAAGTAACATTCTTCAAATGGTTCTAGCGGGGTTAGCCATGCCAAATAATAAATAGGCGGCAGCACGGTGGTGCATACACCATCATCTTCATTTGTAGAACGACAAGCAGGCCAGGCTTCCAAAGCATCTAAAATAAAGGCACCGTTTTGTTCTACCAGTCCTTTAATGAGTAATGGGTATTCCTTTGGCCAAATCAGTACATTTTCCATTAAAACAACACAACTCCAGTGTGGCTTGGGGGTGGTAAGTTATACCAGCTTTTAGCTGACACCACGCTTAATCAAAGTGTCGATATTCTAGCACACCTTTGTTTTGCAGCTAGCGCAAAATTACGCAATAACAACAATCCTTTAGGATTAACCCAACTAGCTTAATTAAGTGATTTATCTTGAGATAGGAAAACCGAGTGATAGCAAGGCAAAAATTTCGTTATTTAGTTGTTCTAAATGAGAAATTTTTAACGCAACTAGCGCCAGGTTTGCCCCCTAAAATGATTAAGTATTATTGCGGATTAGTATTATCCTTAACAAGAATATAAAAACGGCCAAGTACATAAGTAATTGGCCATTTTTGAGGTTGGAGTTGGGCTTAATCAGAGCCAGACAAATAGTCTATTTACTTTTTAACTCGCTAATAACTTGCTCTAAACCCACTTCAGAAATGCGTTGAATAATCTCTTTTTGCTTAGCACTTAATAGTGAAATACCTTCAGCAACAATATCGTATACTTTCCACTCATTATTTTTACCTAAACGAAGCTTAAAGCTTAAATCGATTGTAGGCGCATTTGGCTCAATAATTTGTGTATTAACCGTAGCGTACTCAGAGTCGCTTCTTGCGTTATTACGCTCAAATACAACTTTTTGACCTGTGTACTTCATTAGTGCACCGGCGTATGTGCCTGTTAAGTAATGCTCTACTGCATCTATAAATTGAACAGCTTGCTCGCGCTCAATACCTTTAATGTGTTTACCTAATAATTTAAACGACACAAACTTAACATCAATGTGTGGCATTAAACGTTTTTCAACAATGGCAGCCATCGCATCTTTGCTAGCCGTCCCTTTTGAGTTTACTTGACCAATATCTGAAAAAAGCTTGTCGGCTACTGATTCTAATAACTGATCAGGCGATTGCTGAGTTTGTGCAAATAACGAACTGCTAAAAAAAGCAGTGGCTAAAACGAATAGTTTAAAGAGTTTCATAATTGTATATGTCTGTATGATTAAGATGGCTGTAATTTACGCGTTCTATACACAATAAAAAAGGCACAAATAAGCAACTTATTAATGCCCAAATCGCACCAATTGAATAAGAAAAGAAAATTCAATTAGTTACAAACCTCCATTAACAGCCTATATACAACCGGCATTTTGTCCTCATTGTAATTGTTAACAGGCCGCCCTTATCATTTAGTCATCACTTTGAACTAAACAAACATTTGGCACCTATGAAAACGTCACTTAAAGCACTTATTATCTCTTTAGTATTAGTAGTTTCACTTTTTGGCAAACTTGCTTTTGCTCAATCGAATCACGGTTATGCTGTTGATTTTCTTAAAGGCGAAGGCAACGTTAATGGCGTTAAGCTTGCGTATCAGTATCATGCACCTAGTATGCAAAACCTTATTGGCGATGCACGTTTTTACTTTGAAACCAGCGTAAATATGTGGGAATACCGCCACGGCGATGAAACACAATCAAACCTAGTACTTGCTATGTCACCTGTGCTGCAATTTCCTGCCTTTAGTTTTAACAACACCCCATTTTATGTAGAAGCAGGGATTGGTATATCACTGATTGATGAAACGCAGTTTGCCGGTAAAAACATAAGCACTCACTACCAGTTCGAGGACCGCATAGGCCTTGTTGCCGACTTTGGCCACACCAATGTTGCCCTTAGAGTTATTCACTATTCAAACGCAGGCTTTAAAGAGCCAAACCCAGGGCTTAACTTTTTAACGCTTTCGGTAGCTAGACGCTTTTAAGGTTATTGATTGTGTTTTGAGTAATTGATTGCGTTTTGAGTAATTGATTGCGTTTTGAGTAATTTAATTGCTGTTATAGCGTAAAGCGGTCACACTTAAAGTACTAATGATTAAGTGATACTGCGATGCAAACTTGGCATATAGTAATTATTGTCGCCGTTGTTTTTGCCATTATTATTGGCAATATTGCGCTGATTAGACTCTCTGCAAAAACAGAGTTTAAAAAGCCCAACGCCAATATAAAAAATACAACAGACATAAAAAAGCCCTGATTAATCAGGGCTTTTTTGTAATGCAAATCCGCATAACACTTAATTATATTCTGCGTTAATTTAGCCTACTAACCAATGCGCCATTAGCGCAATAACAGGTAAAGTAATTAGCGTTCGCAAAATAAATATAATAAACAACTCTAAAATATTTACCGGTATTTTACTGCCAAGTAAAAGTGCGCCCACCTCAGACATATAAATAAGCTGAGTTACACTCATTGCGGCAATAATAAAGCGCGTTACATCACTTTCAATAGAAGTAGCTAATATTGACGGAATAAACATATCAGCAAAACCAACCATAATAGTTTGCGACGCGGCTGCCGCTTCTGGTACTTGCAATAGCTCTAAAAATGGCACAAACGGCATGCCTAAATACTCAAATATAGGCGTATGCTCAGCAATAATAAGTGCAAATGTACCTACAGCCATAACCACAGGCAATACACCAAACACCATATCAAGCGCGTTGTGTACGCCCTCTTTTATAGTACCTTTAACACCCGTTGAGTTATCAGCTTTAGCCAACGCTACATCTAACGAATGGCCAAATAAGGTTTTATGACCCGGTATTTTTTCAGCGTCTCTATCTGGTTCAGTGCCATCAATTAGTAAATCTTTTTTAAAGCACAGAGGCGGTAATCGCGGCACAATAATCGCGGCCACAATACCGGCTAAACATACCGTTGCGTAAAACGGTGCAAATAGGTATTCAAGTTTAACTTGCCCAAGCACCACTAAACTAAAGGTAATTGAAACCGCTGAAAACGTAGTACCAATAATAGCCGCTTCGCGTTGTGTATAATGTTTTTGATCGTACTGCTTTGCAGTCATCAAAATACCTACACTGCCATCGCCTAACCACGATGCAGTACAGTCAACCGCACTTCTACCCGGTACGCCAAATACAGGGCGCATTACTTTAGTCATTAACGTACCAGCAAGCTCTAGTAGACCAAAGTTAATTAATAGCGGCAGTAATAAGCCCGCTAAAATAAATACCGAAAACAACACTGGTAGTAAATCATTTAATACCAGCGCGCCAGTATTGGCTGAGGTAATCATCTCGCTACCTAAGCTTAAGTAAGTCATTAAACCAAATGCCATACCAAATAAGCGCACAATTAACCATACCCAGCTCACATCAAATAAATGCTTTAGCAAAGGTGAATTACATATAGCGGCGGGCTTAAAGGCTTTAGTAACAACAGAAACAACACCAGTAATACAAATAATGACAGTAATAAAGGTTTGTATTGATTCAGCCATAACCCCTTGTACAATTTTTGCCATAACGGCAATAGGAATGGTCATTCCTGCAGAAATATCAATAACTATTTCTTTAAAGAAAACACTGCTGAGTGTTTCAGACAGAGCTGTTTTCATCTCTACAGAAGTCGTTATAGGTGTCATAAATAAAAACACACCAATTAACGAAGGAACCAAAAAAGTAAACCAAGTGCGCCACGTATAATGTGAACGATGAGGTAGCTGAGACATATTTTTTAACCTATAAAAACCACAAAAAGAGCTTAGCGCTCTTTTTGTGGTAAAACTTATTATTATTTAAATTTTAATGCCGCGCTGGATAAGTGCTGCTTCTAATGCTTGTTGTAAACCATTCATAGTACCTGGTTCAAGCGTTTCGCCTTTGTCATCCATCCACGTTAAGCTAGTACCGCCTTCTTTAGTTTTACTTACTAAAATTTGGTATTGGCCTTCATCAATCGGTAGTTGAGCTACCTCATCACCCCAAATTGAATCCCATACACTACTTTCAGGTTTAGTATAATCAGCAGTAATTAAGCCTGTATCTGGGTTAATTTCAACAATAGTGAACGACAAGCGCTCTAAAAATCCAGAAAAACGGTCAAACACAGCTTCGTAAGATTGCTCAGTTACAAGTGCTGCATTACCTTTGTTATCAAAGCCCATTTCAAGAGAAATAATACCTTGGCGTTTACGCATATCAACTTCAAGTTGACGGTAACGGTAATCAAACTCGCTCACTACTTGGTTAAGCGCACGCACTTCTAACTGCTGCTTAAGTAAATCGGTTAGCGTTTTATCACCTTTAAAATCAATCAGCTCTACACGTAAAGACGCAGTACGCTGGTGTGATTTTTCTTCAATAGTGAATCTAAATTTTTCTAAGTCATCGTTAACTTCATCGCCCCACCACCAAAAACCTTCTTCTGTTTTGATGATTGAGTACCAATCAGTTTCAATAGTACCTAGTAGCTTATCTTCTTTAATTGTGCCTGCGTTATTCTCAGCAAGTACCGATTGAATCGTATCCCAAAGAAACTCATCTAAATCAGCAATGCCATCGTTTTTATCAAAATAAATACGCGCTTGTTTATCTGCTTCTTCTACCCAACTGCCTTTAGCTATTGTTAATACTTGTGCCGGTGGGCGGTAATTTGTAGCTTCAGGATTATTGTCGTATTGACCTACATCCATTTTATAAACTGGATCTTGAGCTGGTTGAGATAACGACGCTGGTGCTTTTACAGGCTCATGCGTACGATAATTACGCTCATTATGTGCTTGATTAGTAAATACACTACATCCTGATAAACTTACCAATACACTTACTGCAAGTGCTTTTGGGATCCAATACTGCACAGATATTTCTCCTTAGCAAACCCTTTAATTGTTTTAACAAATATATGAGTGGGTAATGCCGATTTGGTTCAGTGTAAAATCAATATTAACTTTACATTTATTATTTGGCTGCCTAAATGCAATAAAGTTCAGTACTTCAACTTAGCGATAAAACTAAGCGCAAATAAGCAAATTTTAGCTATGGTACTTTCCCGTGCCAGTAAAAACAAGAAACACCGCACTTTAAAAGCGCTTAATTAGCGTGTGCTGTAGTTTAGAGCCCTTTTTGTGTTAAACTTCGCCGCCGTGCAACCTCTCGTGTGTATTTTTGGTGTTGCCAACTCGGTTGATATAATCCAAGTAACAAGGTATTTGAACTCATGACTGCATTTTCAAATCATCAAATTGTTTTAACAGCGATTGGCGAAGACAGACCCGGTATTGTAAGCGAACTAACCCAACTGGTTAGCGATTGCCACTGCAACATTATTGACAGCCGCATTGCAATTTTAGGCTGCGAGTTTACCTTTATAATGTTACTCAGCGGCGATATGTCTGCAATAAGCCGCATAGAGCACGTACTACCTACTAAAGCCATGGAACTTGGCCTACTTACCATGATGAAGCGCACAGCAAGCCATACTCCTGAGGAGTTTTGTGCAGGTTACACGCTTGAATACACAGGCATAGACACCCCTGGCACACTCAGTAAAGTAACGCGCTTTTTTGCCGACAGCAATATCAGCATTTGCTCGTTAAAATCAGACACGTTCGATGAACAAGTCGATACCAAAATGCGCTGTGAAATCGAATTTAATATTCCGGTTGATGTAGATATAGATCAATTTAAAATTAGTTTTGAGAGCCTTTCTCACACGCTAAACGTAGATTATATTTTTAAACGAATTCGTTAAGGATGCTAAACATGAACACAATTAGCCCATTACAAGCTGGCGATACTGCACCCGCTTTTAGCCTACAAAACCAAAACGACGAAACAGTAACATTAAGCGAGCTGTTAAAAGAGCAACAAGTGCTTGTGTACTTTTACCCTAAAGCGTCAACACCGGGTTGTACTGTACAAGCCGAAAACCTACGCGATGAGCAAGCACAGCTTGCTAAATTTAACACCCGCGTTGTAGGTATTAGCCCAGATCCAATTAAGCGCCTTAAAAACTTCGAAACTAAAAAAGAGCTTAACTTTGACCTGTTAGCCGATGAAGATCACGCCATTGCTGAAGCATTTGGCGTATGGGGCTACAAAAAGTTTATGGGTAAAGAATACGATGGTATTCACCGCCTAACGTTTTTAGTAGGCCAAGACGGTAAAATTAAACACCTATTTGATAAGTTTAAAACTAAAGATCATCATCAAGTGGTTTTGGACTATCTTGCAGCAGAATAAGCTAGTGGCAGAATAAGCTAGTGGTTGGGTAAATTAGCTACCAGCTATTAGACAAATACAAAAAAGCGTTGCTCAAGGGCAACGCTTTTTTATGCCTATACATTTTCGCTATATAAAAATTAAATCGTAATTGAGTAAATAATTTGTTAAAACTGCTAAAGCACTTATTAGCACCTTACCAATTGGATATTTAAACCTTGAATAAAAGCCTAAAATTTAAACTTTATTTAACTGCCTTAATCATCTGTATTATCGGTTTTAATTTTTCAGAACCAAGTATGCAATTTTACTCAAACCCGTTTTATATCGGTAGTTTCGTTTTTGCTATTGCACTTATAATCTCTGTAATTAATTACGCCTGCCCTGCCTGTAAGAAAAACCAAGTAATGCACTCTATTTCTAATTATAAGCTCCCCACTAACAATTGTTATAACTGTGGGAAAGAGGTTGATGAGAAAAGTAATTAAGTAGACGGGGTTATTACTGGAGAGTCTAGTACGTGGGGTTATTCACAAATCCACTTGGTATATATTAAGTTGTTGTAGTGTATTATTAACCGATACAAAGTTTGGAATAGTACCAACTAAACTTGCGCCTGATTTTAAAGCAATTTTAATACTAGCTACATTTTGTTCTAAGCATCTAAACTCAATGACTTTAGTACTTGTATTTTTGAGTATGCTTGGCACTTTTGCGATTACTTGACTGATAATATCATTGCCTTGTGCATCACTACTTAACCAGTAACCAAGTTCCGCTATATTCAAATCAGGACAAATAGACTTAACTGCAAAAACACCACTCAGATTATCTTTATAATAAATCTTAAACCACCGCGAACCATTAAGCCCGCTATTTACTCTGTCGAGTATGTACTTTTTAGCTGATTCAATATTGTTTACCCCTTCTACCCAAGGCAAAAATGCACCTAAACTTTCTCGACTTAAATTAACAATCTTCAAAATATCCGCAGCATCGCCTTCCACTAAAGGAGCCAGTTTAATGTTTTCTGCAATTTGGATATGCAAGTGTTCTTCCTTGTGAGTATTGATTTTTATAGTTCTAAGCTTAAAACTAAAGATCACTATTAAGTAGCCCCAAACTTATTTGACGGCTGAATAACCTTTGAGCTGTTAAAAAGATACAGAAAAGTATTACTCTAGGGCAACGTTTTTTTATGTTACTTACTAAAACTTTGATTAAGTAAAAGCGTGTTCGAGGGATAACTAGGCAGTCAATAGTTTTGATGTATGAAGTCAAGATTTGACCCCTTTGGATTCCAAAGGCAACGCTTTTTTTATGCTAGTTATTAAATATTTTGGTTAAGTGAAAGCATGTTCGAGGGATAAATAGGCAGTCGATAGTTTTGATGTATGAAGTCAAGATTTGACCCCTTTGGATTTTCTATTAAGTAGCCCCAAACTTATTTGACGGCTGAATAACCTTTGAGCTAGTAAAAAGATACAGAAAAGTATTACTCTAGGGCAACGCTTTTTTATGCTAGTTATTAAATATTATGGTTAAGTAAAAGCAGAATCTAGGGGTAGATTGAGGTCTGAAAATAGAAATTTACATACCTTCTTCTTAGCTTTGATATACAACCTTTACTTATTTATATCATAATGGTCAATTACCATCACAATACGATCTAGTAATGGCTTCAGACCATTAAAGTTTATATTCTTCTTTTGTGCTTTTATGATATGTGTCGCAAATGCATCTTTACTAAGGTCTTTGTCAGCGTTTCGTTTAGCTGCAGTGTTGAAACATTTTTTAGAGTGTTCTCTAAGTCGGTCCTTGTCAGTAAAGAAGTATTCAATATCGGTATCACAATCTTTAATACCTTTAGGTGTCATTACAATATATAGATTATGAAATAAATGTACGAAGTTTGCACTTCTCAAATCTTTTTTTATATCCAAAGTTTGAGGATATATTTTTGCTTCCTTTTGATTAGAAATGTAACCAAAGATACCCGCATCTTTTGGCCCAGCATCATTATCAATGATTATAATTACAGGGTGCTGTGGTTTAGGCGCTTTATACTTTTTAAATTGTGTTCGGTAGTTAACAATAAAGTCTTTTAAATAGCCAGCTCCACCATATAGTTCCAGTAAAAATCGTGTCCGCTTTGAGTACTCAACGAAACGAAGTAATAACTTATACTCATTATTCGCTACTCTTGCTAACTTTGGATAACTAATAACTAACTCATTGATAGCTGATTTAATATAAATATTATCGGTTTTACCTTCGCATAAAATTGTCGGCTTATCATTGCCATAAAATAAACGATAGAATATAAATTGGCTGAACGTTTTCTCTCTACCCGATAGAAGTAGCTTAGTATTACTCCCTACGTTTTTTAATGCGAGCTCAGGCTTTAAGGGACTTTTTTGCCTAATTCTGTTGTAATGATCCACTTGGTCAATAAAGTTGAGCTGCCCTTCCAGTTCATTTATATTTCCAGCAACCTCAATATCATTTTTAATTGAAGTGAACTCTCCCGTTTTAAATAGAAAATTACACTTAGCCCGTACTGTGCGCCAATACTCTTTTTTAGTATTCGGTCTTTGGTTTACTATTAAGCCAGTAACATCTTGTCTTGAATCTTTATATTGAATACGTGTTTTTTTATGATTTATTAAAAAGCCAGCACGTTTAATTTCATTAGTTAATTTTTCTCCCGGTATATATCCATGATTATCATCAACTTTATCCCTCATTATTTGAGGTGGAAATACTGCTCTTCTAGTAGAAAAGGTAATATCATCAGCATACCTTGAGTAAGTACACTTATAATCCTTTGCTAATGAAGCCAAACGAATATCTAGACTATGAGTAATTAAATTAGTTATTACTGGAGAGCAAGGACTTCCTTGAGGCAAGGTATCTTTGTAGCAAGCAATTTGAGCAATCATTGTTGCTACACTAGGATCTAATCGAAAATTTATATTCTTAATAAAAAAGCTGCGCACGCGACCAAAATTAAAACTATCAAAAAAATCTTTTAAATCGATATTGAGCACATTCTTCTTACCCAAGTGCATCATTGCATTAGTAATAATTGAACGTTTTCTAACAAAACCATGAGATAAGGAAGGTTGTTTATGCTTAGAGCTTGGAATTTTAATTTTTAGAACTTCAGCAATATGATCTTTTTTCTTTGCCGAAAGCATTTTTGGAGAAGCAATCTGAGATTCTGGATATTTATTTTTATTAATCTCATCAATACAATCTAGCAATAAATTAGATAAGGAAGATTGTAAGCTTTTCAAGTCATCCGATGGTGCATTTATAAGCCTTTGACCGCCAGACTTTTTATCAATCGAAAATTGATGATATTGATTTTCTGGTCTTACAACATACAAGCAACGGGTTAAGAAGCGAGGGTCTACATTTAAAGCTCTTGCGAAACCGGGCTTCGATGAGACTGTTTTTAAATGAGTAAGTCTTGGCATAAATAAATCCATTTATAAGTGGTGGCTTATGGGCACTCCTAGGCATTATTATATACGGAAGCAACTATGAGAAACTATAAGATGCAATCCAGACGGATAATTGTTTCACTGTTCGCGAAGCGCGAACTAAAAATCTGCCCATAAGCCGAGCAAAACAATAACAGATACATAGATAGATTCAAATATATTCTTATCTTTTTAAAAACATCAATAATAACGTTGATATAAAATCAAAGGGGTCAAAATCAAAGGGGTCAAATCTTGACTTCATACATCATAATTAATTAGCTGTTGGTATTCGCAAAAACTCAAATACGTTACTGTGTCGGATGGCGCTTCGCTTATCCGACCCACGTTTTCAAATATATAATGTGGGGGTATTGGGGGCGTGGGTATTGCAGGTTCGTTGGGTTTCGCTACGCTCTACCCAACCTTGTATCTCTTCTTGATGAGTGTTTAGCTAGCACTTGTCACATCGGGAAGACAGTGAGCTCGTACCCAACCAGAG
>NZ_WTLA01000027.1:0-52077 GCF_011378845.1 Pseudoalteromonas sp. Z9A4 | reverse complement strand
CCCACACAGATGATTGCTTTATATTGTTAAAGAACGTTTTGAGTCGCTTTAGCGTCTCAAGGGATGCGAATGATACACCCTTTATTTTTCGAGTCAACACTTAGTTTTAAACTTTCTTTTTAGATAATTTAAAACCGAAGTCTTATTTAACTCTCTGAGTTGTTCGTGCCTCGCTATGCGTTGTCCGCTGCGCGTCGCCATATCCCGTCTCAGTGGGGTCGCATTATAGGGAGCGACGGATTTTACGCAAGCGTTATTTGCATAAAATAGTAATTAAAATTAAGCCCCAAGCAAGCGCACATGATAAGCACAAGTTACCCACAAAAACCTGTTGATAACTCTATTTTTGCACTTTAAAACTAAACACTTTTATCCTGATGTGATAAGTTGCGGTCACTTTTTTTACTCATGTATTTAGGCAGTATCCATGACAGACATAATAAACAGTATAAGTGCCCTTCTATGGGGCCAAGTTCTCGTCTACTTATTAATAGCAGCAGGCCTCTTTTTTACTTTTCGACTAGGCTTTATTCAGTTTGTGCAATTTCCACATATGCTCAAAGTTATGTTTGGCTCTCGTAAATGTGCAGATAATGAAATTTCATCCTTTCAGGCTTTTTGTACTTCGTTAGCTGCACGCGTTGGTACAGGTAATATGGCTGGTGTTGCTGTTGCCTTATACCTAGGTGGGCCAGGTGCTATTTTTTGGATGTGGCTTATTGCATTAATAGGTATGGCTACAAGCTTTGCTGAAAGTACTTTGGCTCAGGCTTATAAAACAAAAGATGCTGATGGCAATTTTAGAGGTGGCCCTGCTTATTATATGCAAAACGGTTTAGGTAAACGCTGGATGGGGACTTTATTCTCGTTATGCTTAATTTTAGCCTTTGGTTTGGTATTTAACGCCGTACAGTCAAACTCTATTGCTGCAGCATTTGAAGTAGCGTTTGATGTACCTAAGTATATAGTAGGCATTTGCTTGGTTATTGGCTCTGGTATTATTATTTTTGGTGGTTTGAAAACGATTTCTCGTTTTGCTGAAATGGTTGTTCCATTTATGGCATTAGCCTACTTGTTAGTGGCTCTTTATGTATGCGCTATTAACTTTACTGCATTACCTGATGTAATTGTACTTATAATAAAAAGTGCTTTTGGTATTGAACAAGCTGGTGCAGGTGCAATTGGCTATGGTGTTACACAAGCTATGATCCAAGGTATAAAGCGTGGCTTATTCTCAAACGAAGCTGGTATGGGTAGTGCAGCTAATGCCGCAGCTACTGCGACACCTTACCCTCCTCATCCAGCATCACAAGGTTATGTGCAAATGCTAGGTGTATTTATTGATACTATTGTTATTTGTACAGCGACTGCTTCTCTTATTTTACTATCGCAGCAATTAGTACCTGAATCTGGTGTTATGGGGATTGAACTTACACAAGCAGCATTACAAGAACATGTCGGCGACTGGGGTACTTACTTTATTGCCATTGCTATATTGTTTTTTGCTTTTACTTCTATTGTGGCTAATTACTCTTACGCTGAAACAAATTTAATGTTTTTAGGACGCAACTCTAATAAAGGTATGTTTATCTTTAGACTTGTTGTTTTAGGTATGGTGATGTTTGGTGCTGTTGGTGAGCTTGGTTTAATTTGGACGCTGGCAGATATATCAATGGGTTTAATGGCCATTGTAAACGTTATAGCGCTATTTATGCTTTCAGGTGTTGTTGTATGGCTCTCTAAAGATTACAACGAACAACGCAAAAAGGGCTTAATACCCACCTTTGACAAAAGTAAGCATCCTAAACTTGCTAAAGAGGTCGATCCCGAGGCCTGGAAATAAACAATAAACAGCGAGCTACGGCTCGCTTTTTTAGTTCTAAAAATAAAAAGTCCTGACACATAGCACTCGATCATTTATAAGTAAAAGCTGTTACGGACGATAAGAACTGTATAGACATTATCTGATTATCAGCCTAGATAAGACAACCTACAAAAACAGATGTTTAATGCCCATAGCTCTGCATTTTGTATAAGCACTTTATTGTTTACCATTTGAAGTTCTCACCATAACTCTAGACTTACTCTTACCCGCGATTTTTAACTTCCAATGAGCATGTGTTAGCAACCAATTCGACAACTATACCAACCTGCATAAATCTCTGAGCAATTTAACGAATTAAATTGCACTATAACGTCGTTAAAAATTTTTATTTAGAACACTAGATACAAAAATTTTTGCCTAAATCTAGCGTAATTTCCTTAACCTTAAATAGACCCCATATATAAGCAGATTGGTATTACTTTATGCTACCAGCACATAGGTGTTTGAACTTTGCTTTCAAGGTTATTTGCTCTCGAGGTGTAGATTGCTTTACTGTTTTGAATTTTTTAAAGCTAATGGCCTACTTTACTGGTTGTTATCATAAGTCTATGACGCTTAGTTCAGTTCAAAGTGCATTCATTAGCATAAAGTACTGTGTGTCGCTAAGGATTGCATGGCTGGTTTATTTGAGGCGCTATAGGATTGGGTTTGGAAATATTACATTATACTTACTCATATATATCTTTAATACGATAGATATACAAACTCTTAATGAACCATCACACAACGCTATTATTGGGTAGACCATGCATAAAATAGTGCATATCAAGATAATATAAATCATAGAAAACATAAAAATGATAAATCAGGATTTTTACTGGATATTTTATAGATATTAGAAGATTTATTAGATCTTTTTTAAGCAGAGCGCTTAATAGAGAGATGGTGCCCGAGGCCGGACTTGAACCGGCACGACTTGTTAGTCGAGGGATTTTAAATCCCTTGTGTCTACCAATTCCACCACTCGGGCATCGAGTTTGCTAATTAAAGCGTGTGGAGTAAATTATATGGAGGCGGAACCCGGAGTCGAACCGAGGTAAACGGATTTGCAATCCGGTGCATGGCCACTCTGCCATTCCGCCTAAATGTATCCAAATAATTTGGAGCGGTACACGAGGCTCGAACTCGTGACCTCGACCTTGGCAAGGTCGCGCTCTACCAACTGAGCTAGTACCGCAAAATACTGTTTTATCAACTTCAAATCATCTTGGTAAAATAATTTAAAGTGGTGCCCGAGGCCGGACTTGAACCGGCACGACTTGTTAGTCGAGGGATTTTAAATCCCTTGTGTCTACCAATTCCACCACTCGGGCATCGAGTTTGCTATTAAAAGCAAGTGGATAAAACTAATATGGAGCGGTACACGAGGCTCGAACTCGTGACCTCGACCTTGGCAAGGTCGCGCTCTACCAACTGAGCTAGTACCGCATCATATTAATTCTAAATTAACCATTTTATAAATTACACTTGGTAATGTAATTAAACCACAAAGTGGTGCCCGAGGCCGGACTTGAACCGGCACGACTTGTTAGTCGAGGGATTTTAAATCCCTTGTGTCTACCAATTCCACCACTCGGGCATCGAGTTTGCTAATTAAAGCGTGTGGAGTGTTGAAATGGAGGCGGAACCCGGAGTCGAACCGAGGTAAACGGATTTGCAATCCGGTGCATGGCCACTCTGCCATTCCGCCCCAATACTGGAGCAATAACCTTGAGATAAACTTGGAGCGGTACACGAGGCTCGAACTCGTGACCTCGACCTTGGCAAGGTCGCGCTCTACCAACTGAGCTAGTACCGCATTTTATTTATCAGTTATTTGAATTAACACATGATGATTTATGTGAACATTCAGGTAACTGATTAATTACCGTTTTGTTTATCTCGGGGGCTATGCCCTCTCAACACGGACGCATTCTACAGAGATTATTAAACGCGTCAATACAAAAAATGCTAGTTTTGAACTGTTTGCTTGTTTTTTATCTAAAACGGTGCGTTATTATACATTTAGAGTTAATTTTTAGTCAATTCACCCCATGCTGCACGTAAATATTGCATCATAGAACTCAAGGTTAAAAAGGTCGCAATGTACAGTAGTCCAAAACCTAAATAGTTCATCCACGTATCATATTGCCAAATCAAACCGATAATGGCTAACATTTGTGCAGCCGTCTTTATTTTACCCATATTTGATACAGCTACATTACCACGCTTACCCTGCTCTGCCATCCATTCACGAAGTGCAGATATGATAATTTCACGGCTTATTATAATAAGAGCAGGTATTGTCATGTACATTGACTGGTACTGATCAGATAACGCTACAAGTGCAGCACATACCATTACTTTGTCAGCAACAGGATCTAAAAAAGCACCAAAAGGAGTTGATTGCTCAAGCTTTCTTGCCAAATAACCGTCTAATATATCGGTGATCGATGCAAGCCAAAAAATAAAGGCGGCAGCAAAAAAAGCCCAGCTATAAGGCAAATAAAATATCACCAAAAAAACGGGGATAAGAAAAAGTCTAAATGTTGTGAGTGTGTTTGGAATATTCCACATAACTACTTGGATATGTCTTTTTTGCTATATTCGCATGTAGGGCTAGCCCTTGTCATGCAAATGGTTAAATATCTTCTCAGCCATGTCAGGGCTGATCCCAGGAACTTTCTTTAACTGTTCTATATTAGCAGCTTTTACACCCTGCATGCCCCCTAAATATTTTAATAATGTTTGGCGACGCTTAGAACCTACTCCATTTATTTCTTCTAGTAGTGATTGTGTACGTTGTTTTTGTCGTTTATTACGATGCCCTGCAATAGCAAAACGGTGAGACTCATCACGTATATGCTGAATCAAATGAAGCGCAGGCGCATCTGAATCCATCGGAATGGTTTTGCGTCCACCATCAATCAATAGTGTTTCAAGACCGGGTTTACGACTCGTTCCTTTTGCAACACCGACTAATAAAGGCATTTTAGTGTGCGGCCAATTAGAAAAGTACTGCTCAGCGCGTCCTAACTGCCCCTTACCGCCATCAATAAAGATAACGTCTGGAATTTTGTCTTCGTCTACTAACTTGTTATAGCGCTTGTTAAGTGCAAATTCCATTGCAGCATAATCATCGCCACCTGTAATACCTGTTACGTTGTAGCGCCTATACTCTTTTGTATTTGGGCCTTGTGAGTCAAATACAACACAACTTGCAACGGTGTTCTCCCCCATGGTGTGGCTTATATCAAAACACTCCATTCGGGTAATATCGTCAAGTCGCAGTGTTGCTTTTAATTGTGCATAACGTTTATTAATAGAGTCTTGGGTACTTTGTTTAACCGCAATACTGTTTAATGCATTTTTATTGGCCAGTTGTAAGTATTGCGCACGCTCACCACGAGTGACCACTTTAAGGATTACTTTGCGCTCACTTATTTGTGTAAGCGCTTCGCCGAGTGCCCCGCTCTCTTCTATTTCAAACGGTAATATGATTTCTTTTGCAATACGCCCTGTTGCCCCTGGCGCTAAATAATACTGTCCTAAAAATGAAGTCAATATTTCTTGCTCACTCGAATCTTTAGGTACTTTTGGAAAATAGGTTTTACTACCCAGTACTTTATGATCGCGGATCATTAATAAATGAATGCCGTTTAACCCGTTTAAATGCGCAAAACCGACAACATCCATTTCTGCAAAGTTACCAGAAATAGACTGTTGCTCCTGCATTTTACGAAGTAGCATTATTTGGTCGCGAACTTTTGCCGCTAATTCAAAGTTTAATTGCAGGCTGGCTGCTTCCATTTTTTTTATTAAATCAGCAATAACTTCGTGAGATTTACCCGTTAAAAATTTACGAACATAGTCAACTTGCTCACCGTAATCATCATCAGTTACTTTATTTACACATGGAGCTGAGCAACGTTTAAGTTGATATTGCAGACACGGGCGACTTCTTGCGCGGTAATAAGCATCTTCACATTGACGAACAGGAAATATTTTTTGCATTAAGCGCAAGCTTTCAGATACAGCTCCTGCGCTTGGGAAAGGCCCAAAGTACTCACCTTTAATTTTACGACTGCCACGATGAAATGCTAAACGAGGGTGTTTATGGCTAGTGAGTAAAATATAGGGGTACGACTTATCGTCGCGTAATAATATGTTGTACCGAGGCTGATATTTTTTTATTAGATTATTTTCAAGCAGCAGCGCTTCGGTTTCAGTATTGGTGAGGGTGACTTCAATGTTACAAATATTACTCACTAAAACGCGTGTTTTGCTATCGGTAATGTTACTTCTAAAGTAACTGCTCACACGCTTTTTTAGATGCTTTGCTTTACCAACATAAATAACTTGGTTATCACTATCAAGCATGCGGTATACGCCCGGCTCACTTGATAGCGTTTTGAGAAAATGTACGTGATCGAATTCAGACATAAATTATAGTTAGTACGAAACGTCTATATCAATCATTTTATGACGAATAGCTAAATGGGTAAGCTCAACATCACCACCTACATTTAACTTTTCAAACATACGGTAACGATAGCTATTTACTGTTTTAGAGCTTAAATTTAAGCGTTCAGCTATATTTTGTGCTTTTTCACCTTTGGTGATCATAAGCATAATTTGCAGTTCGCGCTCAGATAAACTCTGAAAAGGGTTTTCATCTGTGCGGCCTGTCACTTGTGCAAGCGCTATCTGCTGCGCAATTTCAGGTGCAATGTAACGCTGACCAGCATGAACACAACGAATGGCACGAACCATTTCGTCAGAGCCTGCACCTTTAGTTAAAAAGCCATGTGCACCAATTTGCATTACCTTGCTCGGAAACGGGTCTTCACAATTAACAGTAAGCACAATAATTTTTACATCTGGGCAGTAACGACAAATCTTTTTAGTCGCTTCTAATCCGCCCATGCCTGGCATATTCATATCCATTAATACTATGTTTGGCGCATGCTGACGACAAAACTGTACAGCCTCTTCGCCAGTTTTAGCTTCGCCAATTACTTTAAACCCTCGTACGTCATCAAGAATACGCTTGATTCCTGTTCGTACAAGTTCATGGTCATCAACTAAAAGTACATTAATCAATGGAACATCCTCACTTACCTAACAACATGCAATTTAATTAAATTAATTTGCCACAGTAACATACATAAAGCGAAACAATAATTAATATTATTGCCTCGCTCTAATAGTTTAAGATGACGATTTTTCGCTAAATCTGTCAACCCATAACGCAATGATACCATCACCCGTTACATTACACGCAGTACCAAAGCTATCTTGTGCTAAATAAAGTGCAATCATTAATGCAACAGCACCTTCATTAAACCCAAGCATGCTTGTTAATAAACCAAGCGCCGACATGACTGCACCACCTGGCGCACCCGGTGCTGCAATCATTACTACACCTAACATCATAATAAACGGTAGCATACCCATTAATGAAGGAACTTCCATGCTTGGCGATAAAAACATAACAGCCATTGCACAGGTTACTATAGTGATAGTTGAGCCAGATAAGTGAATAGTCGCGCAAAGTGGCACTGTAAAGTTAGCTACATCTTCTTTAACGTTATTTGCTTTACTTGATTGAAGCGATACTGGAATCGTTGCTGCACTTGACATAGTACCTAACGCTGTAAAGTAAGCTGGTAGCATATTTTTAACTAATTCGATTGGATTACGTTTTAACAATATACCTGTCGCTATATATAAAACGCTTAACCATAACCAATGCATAACAAGCGCTGCAATTAGTACTACACCAAATGTTTGCAACGTATCTACCACAGTGCCTGCCACCGTCATTTCGGCAAATACGCCAGCAATGTAAAATGGTAAAGCAGGGATAATTACTTTTGATAATAACCCGTCCACTACATCACGACCCTGATCAGACACCTTTTTAAGCGTATCAAGTTCTAGTTGGCTCATGCCTATACCAAATACAAAAGCAGTCACTAATGCGGTCATTACACCCATCAGAGGTGGAATTTCTAAATCAATAAAACTACCTATTTCAGTAGCAACTTCTGCTTCAAATGTTATGCCACCACTTAAAAAAGGGATAACAGCACTTACTAATAAAAATGCAAGCGTACCTGCAATAATGGTAGAGCTGTAAGCAAACCCTACTGTTTTACCAAGTAAGTGACCAGACCCTTTTGGTAGGCCAGCAATACCCGATGCAATAAAAAATAAAATGATAAGAGGGATGGTAAAGGAGATAATTTGACCAATCAGCTCTTTTACTGTAAATAAAAGTTCAACACCAGTTATAGGTACATATAGTCCGACTAAGATACCGGCCACAATACCGGCAATTAATTTTAAGATTAACTTCATTGTGATTGCTTAATTGAATTTAGATACGTGTTTTTATCATGTTTTAGACGCATTGTGTGATAAAACTATTCAAGTTACATTCATATGCACAAATAACGAACAAATACAGCTTGATCCAATGCTCTTTCGAACATTTTTTGACTAAACGAGTTTTTACTCTTTAAATTTCAAATTAAGCCCGCACCTATAATAACTAAAGCACCGTTAATAATTGATTTTTATTTCGGCTAGTTATAAGCCCAATAGATATATGTTATAGCCAAACTTTACTTTAGTTTTTTTAAACTCACAGTAAAGTGTATTTATATAGTTAGTAGCAAAGGCTATTAACACGTTGATCAGATTGCATCCAAAGGAACATTATGTCTACTATTTTTGAAGATAACTCACTAAGCATCGGTAATACACCGCTGGTAAAACTTAACCGTGTTACAGGTGGGAATGTATACGCTAAAGTTGAATCTCGTAATCCAAGCTTTAGTATCAAATGCCGCATTGGTGCATCGATGATTTGGGAAGCTGAAAAGTCAGGTCAGCTTGTTGAAGGTAAAGAACTTATAGAACCAACATCGGGGAACACCGGTATTGCACTTGCATTTGTTGCAGCAGCACGTGGTTACAAGTTAACGCTTACTATGCCAAACACCATGAGCCTAGAACGTCGCAAGCTATTAAAAGCATTAGGTGCGAATCTAGTACTTACCGACGGTGCTAAAGGTATGAATGGCGCAATTGAAAAAGCAAAAGAAATTCAAGCAACAGCACCTGATAAGTATATTTTATTACAACAATTCGAAAACCCTGCAAACCCAAAAATTCACTTTGAAACAACAGGCCCTGAAATTTACGATGCGCTTGACGGCAAAGTAGACTTTTTTGTAGCAGGTGTAGGTACTGGTGGTACTATTACAGGTGTTAGCCGCTACCTTAAAACAGAAAAAGGTTTAAACGTTAAGTCTATTGCTGTTGAGCCAACTAACTCTCCTGTTATTAGCCAAACGCTTGCCGGTGAAGAAATTAAACCTGGCCCTCATAAAATCCAAGGCATTGGTGCAGGCTTTATCCCTGGCAACTTAGATATGGACTTAATTGATGGTGCCGAGCTTGTATCTAACGAAGACGCAATTGCAATGGCGCATCAGTTAATGAAAAAAGAAGGTATTTTAGTCGGTATTTCGTCAGGTGCTGCGGTTGTTGCAGCTAAGCGAATTGCTGAAAAACCTGAAAACGCAGATAAAAATATTGTTGTTATCCTACCTAGTGCAACTGAGCGTTACTTATCAAGCCCAATGTTTGATGAAGAATTTAGTGAGCAAGAGTTAGTACAATAACCTCTAAAGCTAATAATAAATGAGGATGCCTATGCATCCTTTTTTATTAGCCTAACTTAATATAAGTAACTAATTCTTATCTTACTCTTTACATATTCATTTTTTAAACACACAATTTGCTTAATCTAAATAATAATAATGATGAAGGTAAGATGAAAAAATTAATAACTTTGATAGCTATAGTAACCAGTTTATTTATATTTGGTTGTGGTGATATTACAAAATCAGATAGTGCAACTCCAGGTGACACTGCCACAGCATATTTTGATGCGCTTTATAACCAACAGGACCTTCAAAAAGCCAGCACCATGGCAACACCGCACCTTACTCGTATAATGAAATCTTACGGTACTGCAAAGCAATTTTCGCGAAACTTAGTAAATATGCAATATGATGAAGTAATTATGGAAGTCGATAGGACAAACATGAGTGTTCGTGAGCAATACGGAGATAATGCTAAAATAAACCTTATTTTTACCGGCTATTTAAATGGCAATAAGGTAGATAATTTCCGTAGCGTTGAAATGGTCCGCAAAAAGGGGAAATGGTACATAGATAAAATAATCGCCGATCCCTACGCTCGTTAAAATAAATAAAACATAAATAGGCCTTACATTTGTAAGGCCTTTTTGATCACGCTTGAGTTAGTATTTAAAGTACTGCGCTACAGCTCACCTGGTTGAAAGTTATCAACTGCAATGGCTTTCTTTCGTAACTTATTAGCGTGATGCATTGCATCAGCATCCGTTTGCTCTAACAACTTATTCTCAAGTGCATAACTTATAGCGCCTTCAATATCAAGCGTTGCAGGCACACTGCCCTTACGCTGCCATTGTTTTAGATCTTTAAACTGCGCTTGCATATCATGCATAGCTAAAAATGCGCTTTCCATGACCCCTGTACCTGCATTTTCATCTACATAACATAAATGCGTTAAGCGGTTTCTAAATACACCCGGTTGAGTCATTCGCTCACAAATACTTTGTGCTATTTCATCACTTGGTCTGTGGTAATGATTTCCAAGCGGGAATACGATACGTTTAAGGGTAAAATCAACAACCGGATTTGAAAAGTTTTTAAAGAAGCCATTAAACGCTTGGCCAATTTCAAATAATGAGTTCTCAATAGCATATTTTACAAATGGTAAATCAGCTTGTTGGCGCCCTTCGTCTTCATAACGTTTTAAAACAGTTGATGCTAAGTACAAATGACTTAATACATCACCCAAACGTGCCGATATCATTTCTTTTCGTTTAAGCTCACCGCCAAGCATTAACATAGCCACGTCTGTGCAAATAGCTAAGCCTCGGCTCATTCTGCTCAGTTGCTTATAATAAACAGCCGTTTCACCACTTACAGGCGCTTTAGCAAAATAACTACGTGTTAAGCCGTGCACAAATGCCATGCCTGCATTACTTGCTGCAAATATTATATGGTTCATTAATAAACCATCAAATTGTTCAAGTGCTGCGTCGTCATCTTCCATTGCAGCGGCTTCCATTTCTTTTAAAACAAATGGATGACAGCGTGTTGCACCTTGGCCAAATATCATTAAGTTACGCGTTAAAATATTCGCGCCTTCAACCGTAATTGATACTGGAATACCCATATAGCCATGCGCCAAATAGTTATTAGGCCCTACTTGAATTCCTTTACCTGAATGAATATCCATTGCATCATTCATTACCGTACGACCCATTTCAGTCATATGGTATTTAGCAATCGCGGTTACAACCGACGGGCTTAATTTTAAATCAATCGCACCTGCGGTCATTAATCGGCACGACTCAAGTGTGTAAGTTAAACCACCAATACGTGCAAGTGCCTCTTGCACACCTTCAAACTGCCCTATAGATACACCAAACTGCTGGCGTACCATGGCGTATGCCGATGTCATTTTTGAAGCTAAATGCCCAGTTGCTGCACTCAATGCTGGTAGTGATATACCACGCCCTGCACTTAAACACTCAACAAGCATTCTCCAGCCACGCCCTGCACACTCTTGGCCACCAATGATCCAGTCCAGTGGTATAAATACATCTTTACCGTAAGTGGTACCATTCATGAAGGCCATATTAAGCGGATAATGACGCTCACCCGTTTCAACACCCGGATGGTCGGTTGGTATTAGAGCACATGTAATGCCTAGCTCTTTTTTATCACCTAATAAAGCGTCTGGATCATACATTTTAAATGCTAAGCCGAGTACAGTAGCCACGGGTGCAAGTGTAATGTAACGCTTTGACCAATTTAAACGCAGGCCCATTACTTGCTCACCATTGTGCTCACCCATACACACCACACCTGAATCAGGAATACTGCCAGCATCAGAGCCCGCCTCTGGTCCCGTTAATGCAAAACAAGGAACATCTGTACCATTAGCTAAACTTGGCAGCCAACGATCTTGCTGCTCTTTCGTACCATAGTGAAGAAGTAACTCGCCCGGACCTAAGCTATTAGGCACCATAACAGTGACTGCGGCTGTTAAGCTTTTAGTCGAAATTTTTGACACTATCGTTGAATTAGCAATTGCCGAGAACTCACGACCGCCAAATTTTTCAGGAATGATCAGCGCAAAAAAACCTTCTGTTTTTAGGTAATCCCACACTTCTTTTGGTAAGTCTTTGTCTTTTTGTACAATTTGATAATCATCAAGCATCGCCAATAAGGTTTCTACTTGGTTAGCCATAAATGCGTTTTCTTTATCGCTAAGCTCTGGCTTAGGAAAGCGGTGCAGTTTTTGCCAGTCTGGGTTACCACTAAATAACTCACCATCCCACCAAACATCACCTGCTTCCATCGCCTCTCGCTCTGTTTGCGATAATGGCGGAAGCACCTTTTTGAACATTTTAAACGTAGGACGACTAATCAAGTTTAGGCGAATATCTTTAACCGCAAAAATAACCACCACCACGACCAGCAATATTATAAATATTAACATGCGCACATTCCTTACACATTGAATGAAAATAGTAACTTAATTATGACCCATCTTAATTTAAATACAATCATTGCAAGATGACTAAAACGCCTCAATATTTTATTTTTAAATTAGGTACTGTTGATCACCTAGCTTTACTCTTTTTCGAGCTAATAAAAACTTAGCTTCGGCATCAAAATTACATAAATATGCATTATTAAAGGTAAGGTGCTGCTTTGCTCATAGCCCATTTTCACTATTCATTTTGCAGCAAACAACAAAAAGCCCGCTTAAATAAGCGGGCATTAAACTATATTTTTGTATTAATTAGAGAAGGTATATTCTCTAATTAAAACTGATAACGCATGTTAGCAAAGTAAGCATCGTTGTCAGAGTCATCAGCATTGTTACCGTAACCTACTTTTAAACCAAGGTTTTGGTTAAAGAAGTGTTGAGCACCAAAAGTATAAGCATCTTCTTTATCGTAAGAAGCAAATACTGATGTTGCCTTGCTGAAGTAGTAATTTGTTTCTAAGTTCCACTGATCGTCAGCTTCAGAGATACTTTCGAATGTACCTTCAACTGTTAAAAAGTTACCTTCTTGTAAATCAACAAAGTACTTAGCTGCTACTGAGCGGTAATCAAAATCATCATCAGACTCAACAGTTACACCAACATAGTCAGTACCATTAAGCATGTAATTATATGCTAAAGAGAATAACGCGTAGTCTTCGCCGTCATCATTTTCAACAAATTTTGCTTTTGCAAGTAAATCTGGGTTGAAAAAGTAACCAGCTGTAAACGCATAAGATTCATCATTTGAACCAAAGTCACTGTTTTCGTAAGAAGCACCAAGAACAACATCTTTATAAAAATATT
Organism: Pseudoalteromonas sp. Z9A4; assembly: GCF_011378845.1. Lineage (NCBI taxonomy): Bacteria > Pseudomonadati > Pseudomonadota > Gammaproteobacteria > Alteromonadales > Pseudoalteromonadaceae > Pseudoalteromonas > Pseudoalteromonas sp. Z9A4. Next base: position 38,720 of record NZ_WTLA01000027.1, on the reverse strand, counting down.
CGCCGCCAACCGATGTTACATCGCTTGCGTCGTTATCTGTGTACGAACCAAAAACATTAGTTTGCTTATTGATGTACTCAAACTGGTCGTAAGGACCTAATGTCTTTTTAGGAGAGAAATAATAAGTAGAATCGATACTAAACTGGTCATCATTATTACTGTCTGTAAATTGGTAACCTAAATTACTTATTGAATTATAGCTGTCTGCAGCCATTGCAGTGCTTGCAGCGCTTGATAATAAAATGCTCGAAATGATAACGGCTAATTTTTTCATTCTTAATTCCCTGTGAATATTACTTTTATGCTTAAGCTGTCTAGCTAAAGTTGGGGCGCATCCTAACTTCAAAAAAATGAACAAAAACTGAATGAGAGGTCATATTGCGACCTAAGTGAAGTGATTTAATTGTAAATATTTGAATGTAAATGTAACTATAAAGTATCTCTTAAATATACTGAACAGTAGCATGTCACTACTTAAGTTAAAAAAGTAAAAAATACGGTATAAGTTGCCGCTAAATTGAATACAACTTAATTATTCGATAAACCTCATCAATATTATTTTATTTCACTATATTTTTTCTAATTTTTCAAAAAAATTACTCTTTTTTATTTATTATTTCTGAATTTATAGTAACAAACAGGTTTGTTTCAGTGCGTATTTTTATCTATTTCTTCATAATAACCATTATTTATCAGTAAAAGTAACCACATAAATTACTACTTTATAACTAAAAAATGACTTTGGTAACGATAAAGCTATTCGTCGCTGCGCAATTTATAACTCAAAATAAGCGGGGATAAGCTAAACGCCATGCTTGAAATGGGCTTGTCTCGTCCTTGGCAAGGAGCGCTTGAAACTGTAACAGGCAAACCGCAAACGGATGCAACAGCAATGCTTGATTACTCTGTACCATTACAAACATATTTAGATAAGCAAAACGAAGGCCGTAACTGCGGTTGGTGATAATGTATTTATATAAAAACGACAAAGCCCGCTAAATTTAGCGGGCTTTTTAATATTACTCTTGTATTAACTAAGTACAGGACTTAATTAAAACTGAAAACGCATGTTAGCAAAGTACGCATCGTTATCAGAATCATCAGCGTTGTTTTCGTAACCCACCTTTACACCAATATTTTTATTGATGAAGTGTTGAGCACCAAAGCTATAAGTATCTTGCTTGTTGTAGTTAGCAAATACAGATGTTGCTTTTGAGAAGTAGTAGTTAGTTTCTGCTACCCATTGGTTTTGGGCATCATCAATGCTTTCGTATTTACCTTCAAAAGTAAGGTAGTTACCTTGCTGTAAATCAATAAAGTATTTAGCAGCTACTGCACGGTAATCAAAATCGTCGTCTGATGTAAGTGTAACACCTACGTAATCTGTGCTGTTTAGCATGTAGTTGTAAGCTAAATCAAATAATGCAAAATCATCGCCGTCTTTGTTTTCAACTAGTGTTACTTTTGCAAGTAAATCTGGGTTGAAAAAGTAACCACCCGTCAGTTTATAAAGCTCACGGTTAGAGCCTGAATCTAGGTCTGTATTCTCGTAAGATGCGCCAACAACAAATTCATTAATGAAGTATTCACCACCAACTGATGTTAAATCGCCAAAATCGTCATCTGCGTAGCCACCATATACGTTAGTTTGTTTATTGATGTATTCAAACTGATCGTACGGACCTAAAGTTTTTTTAGGAGATAAGTAGTAAATAGAATCGACAGCAACGGTGTCGTTGTTATCGCTATTTTTATAGCTTAGGTTACTAATTGAATTATAGCTGTCTGCAGCAGCCGCAGTGCTAGATAATAAAATGCTCGAAATAATAACTGCTAATTTTTTCATTGTAAGACTTCCCTATGTACATTGCTTTTTATGCTCTAGCTGTATTGCTAAAGTCGAGGCACATGCTAACGTTAGGAAACTGAATGAAAACTTAACTAACCAGTTGTATTTATTAAGTTAATTGTAAGGAAGTGTTGTAAACTGTAAAATTAAAGTAGTTGCAACATCTAGTCAACAACTACTTAAAACATGTACCGTATTAAAGCGCGTGTTGGCTAATAATACGGTAAACATCGTTAATATTATCGCCAGACTTAAACTCTTTACTAATTGGTGTTGGATCTGAGCCAACCCATATTTTTAGCTCGGCATCTAAGTCAAAATGGCCTGCACTTTCTTTACTAAACTTGGTAATTTTAGAGTAAGCAATACTCACCATTTCCATTTTAGAGCCGGTCATACCTTGCTTATCAATTAAGATTAAGCGCTTATTAGTAAAAATAAACATATCACGTACTACTTTATATGCCTTTTCTACTTGTTCGCCGTCAATTAATGTATTGGCGAGTACTTTCTCTAAATCAGAATCGTCAACTTCGCTTGCATTACCCATAAGTCCGCTAAGTAAACCCATTATACTTTCTCCTGTTTAAATATTTGGTTCTCTAATGTATGTCCATTAACTAACTGCCTGTACTGCCAGTGTTGTTGATGACAAAAATTCAGTAGTGCAATATCAAGTGAATCGCTCGTTGGCTGATACTCAACAACATATTCTTTATGCTGGCTCATATACACGCGGCTCACCCCTGCAATTGCTTGAAGCTGTTGCTCAACATTTTGATAAGCTTCGCTTAGCATTAATGTATAAAAGTGTTTATCGGTATTATTTGTTTTTGTTTGATGTTCGCTTAGTACGCCTTTATCTAAATGAAGTACCTGTGAGCATAGTCGCTCAAGCTCAGTTAAATCGTGAGAGCTTAAAATAAATGTAGCCTGCTCACTTAATTCAGATACTAGCTCACGTACTTCTCTGGCATGAATCGGATCAAGCCCTGCGGTTGCTTCATCAAGCATTACAATTTGTGGTGCGCCAATAAGTGCTTGCGCTATCGTAACGCGCTTGCGCATACCGTGCGATAAATCCCCCGCACGCTGCTTTGCAATTTCTTTTAAGCCAACTAAATCAAGTACACGTAGCGCCTCAGTTTGGCTTTGCTTAGCACCCATACCTTGCAGTTTTGCATAAAAAGCGAGTTGCTTATCTATATTAAAACGAGGGTCAAGTTGTGCATCTTGTGGTAATGCACTTACTTTATTAAATAAAGCAGCGCTCCCTGGCTTATGCCCTAATATTTCAAGGCTGCCTTTACTTGGCGCTATATAGCCGCACAACAAACTAAATAAGGTGGTTTTACCCGCACCATTTGGCCCAACAAGCGCCACTGGCGCACCTTTATTAATCTCAAAGTCCACATTATTAAGCGCAAGTTTTGCACCATACGATTTACTCAAACCGCTGGCTGTAATTAATGGTCTCATAGTGAGCTCCTTGCAAAAATACGTTGAGCAACGCTTAGTAACACCGCAGTTTGCACAAGGGGAATAGCCACAGCGCTTAATAATGGTAAATTTTGCCCCGCTAATAACTCTATTTGCACACCCGGAAATAAATAATCAAGCAAGCCTAATGCGGGTATTTGCCATTGCAATATACCAACTACAATACCGCCTGCTGCAAAGTATAAAATTGCCAATACAATAGATAAACGCGATGAGCGAGCAAAGGTATTTATTAACGTCATAAGTGCTACAAATGGACATAAAGTAACAACCAATATTAAAAATATAGAAAGCGCACGAGCAAAACCACCAGCCAGTAAACTTGGATCTCTAAACCCTAGTACAGCAAGCGTGGCCACAAGCGTTATACCTACCAAACACGCTAATACCGCTAATTGCCCTAAAAAACGACCAAATAGTATTTCAAAGCGAGTGGAGCGCAGTGATAAAAACCTTAGTGTGCCGCGCTCTCTATCGCCTACCGTTTGGTCGCTACAAATAAACAAACCAAAAACGGGAAAGCTATACAGGGCTATTAACCAGTACATAGCAAATTCGGCCTCAGGCCAATCCAATAATTTACTTAAACCAATAGAACCTGATATATCACGGGCTATTTGCTCAAAATCGGGCGCACTTACAATGCCTACTGCCTGCCCTATTGGGTAGCGCAGTATTATTAGCCACACCAATGCAAAGGCAGCTAATGCAATAAGTCCACGTTTAGTTAAAAACATACGTACAAGCTCAAATCCCGCTATTTGCGTTAATCGGCCTACGTTTATCGGTAATGGTGTTGCCATTGACTATCCTTAATGACTTTTTATTTTCTGTGTATTTATCCACACTAAGTGTAAACACCTTGAATTACCAGCAAAAAAAAGCCCACCAATGGCGAGCTTTGTAACAATACGTTTAAATGTAACAGCATAAATTGCGATATAAATTATAAATGCTGCTTATAAACCTCAAGTGCTTGGCTTAAATCGCTAATTAAATCTTCAACATCTTCAAGGCCAATATGCAGGCGAATAACCGGCCCTAAATCCCAACCTGTATTTGAACGCAGCCCTTTCATAGTTAAATTAGCTGTTACTAAACTTTCAAAACCGCCCCACGAAAAGCCCATTTTAATATGCTCAAGGCTATCTAAAAATGCATCAATCGCTGTTTGATTGCCGGTTTTCATCACAAATGAAAACAACCCATTACTGCCATCAAAATCACGTTTAAAGAACTCATGCCCTGGGCAGCTTTCAAATGCAGGGTGTCGAATATGATCAACAAGCTCATGTTGCTCAAGCCATTTAGCTACTTCTATTGCTGCTTTTTCATGTTGATTTAAACGCACACCCATTGTACGCAGGCCTCTAAGTGCTAAATACGCATCATCGGCACTGGTACATTGCCCTAGTAAGTATGAGTTTTCGCGCAAGGTTGGCCAATACTTTTTATTAGCAACAGCCACCCCCATCATCACGTCTGAATGGCCAACAATATACTTTGTTGCAGCTTGAATACTAATATCAACACCGTGCTCTAACGGGCGATAATGCAAACCGTTGCCGTAGGTATTATCAAGTATGGTCATTACGTTGTGCCCATTGGCTACTTTTACCATAGCAGGCACATCTTGCACTTCCATCGTAATAGAACCTGGGGATTCTAAAAACAACACTTTGGTATTTGGCTGAATGTAGTCTTTAATACCTGCGCCAATGGTTGGCGGGTAGTAGGTTGTTGTAATGCCCAGTCCCACTAAAATTTTATCGCAAAAATCGCGAGTTGGTTCGTACACGTTATCAACCATTAAAATATGATCACCGGTTTTTAAAAACGATAAAAATACTTGGCTAATCGCCGCCGCGCCACAAGGGTATAGTGCACAGCCTTCGCCGCCTTCAAGTTCTGTAATCGCTTCTTGTAGTGCAAAGTGTGTTGTTGTGCCCCGGCGCCCATAAAATAACGTTTTATCACCACGGGTTTTAGCCGCTTCTTTTAAATCGGCTACAGTATCAAATACAATGGTAGATGCACGCTGTACAACGGGGTTTACTACGCCGTGTGTGTACGCTTTTTTGCGCCCTGATGATACCAGCTGAGTGTTTTTATTACTTTTACTCGACATTGTTAATCCTTAAGGGTTTGTGCGCCAATGCTCAATTAAATAACGAGAGATAGAGTCGGTTCTAGGCAGCTTTAAATGCTCGCCTTCTTCGTGCCAATTACCAAATTGCTCTAAGTCTTCACGGCTAAACCATTTTGCATCGTCTAGCTCTTCTTTATCTACATTAATTTCCTCAGATGTCGCCTGTGCAAAAAAACCAAGCATAATTGACGATGGGAACGGCCATGGCTGAGATGCAACATAACGTACATTTTCAACCTCTATGCCTGCCTCTTCTTTAACTTCACGCGCAACAGCTTGTTCCAGTGTCTCCCCTGGGTCTACAAATCCAGCAAGCGACGAATACATACCAGTGGGCCACGCAGCTTGGCGACCTAATAAACAGCGTTCTACTCCGTCAGCAAAGACTTTAGTAACCACCATAATTACCGCAGGATCGGTACGCGGGAATGTAGGATGCTTACAGTTTTCGTTTTCACACACTCTAGAATGCCCAGCTTCCACTGAACGGTTTTTACTACCACAGCGCCCACAAAAACGATGCGTGGCATGCCAATAACATAAACCTCTCGCAAGCGCCGCTATTGAGGCATATTTAATGGTTACTTGAGGCCCATATTGGCGAATATCAAAAAACTGAGCGCCCTCTATTAAAGGCGAAAGTACGCTTTCATCCAGATCCGATACATCCAATGCAAACACACCATGTTTAGCATTGTTTAAACCAACAAAAATAGCACTCGTTAAATCTAAATGTGCCACTTGTTGATACGTTAAATAGCTTACTTTAGGGGTATCTTTAATAAATAGGGTTTGATTATTTTTAACTAAAACCCATTTACTTTGCGCCGACATATGCGCTTTAAGCCACGATGGGTCTTTACGAAAATTTGAGCCTCTATCTAGTGGCATGTTGCTGTAATGAAGCATGTAAGTCCTTGGTAACTCGTTATGCTTTAAAATTACCATAATCATTTAGCAAACCCAATTGATTACAGTAATAAAAAAAGCCTATATAAGGCTTAATTCATCTATTACGGCTTTGTATTAAAATCTCTCATGTTGCAGGCACTTAGCTTGCACTTTTTTAACTATTTTTTGCTGTTAAAGCAGCAAAGTATTATCAATTAAATGAAATTGCTCTGCGCTTTGTTTTAATACCTCAGCAGTTAACCTGTCAGCACCGTATACATCGCACGGTACATTATATTGATTTTTTAAATGCCCAAGTAACAAAGCAAAGTCACCATCGCCAGAGAGCAAAATAACTTTATCAAGATTTTTACCCTGCTCTAACATGTCTATTGTTATGCCTACATCCCAATCGCCTTTAGCACTTCCATCACGACGTTGAATAAATGGCTTTAGCTTTACCTCAAAACCAATCGCACGCAAAATATTTTGAAACTGATTTTGCTTTTCATCTCCTCGATAAATAGCATACGCAAAAGCACACTCAATATTGTATTGCGCCTGCATTACCCGCCAAAACGCATTGTAGTCAAAGTTTTTTCCGTAACTCTCACGGCACGTGTAATAAATATTTTGCACATCAACAAAAATACCGACCCGTGGTTTAGTGCTTTGCTGCTCGTTTTGTAAAGTCATTTAGTGTCCTAGTGAGGATTAATAGCAATAAAAGTAACGTTATAAAATAAGTGTACCTTGCAATTTATATTTAAGTAACCTAAATTGGTTACATACCCTTATGTAACCAATATTGGTTACATATTAAAAAGTAACCATTTTGAGATTTTTATGATTGGTGTGATCAGCGGCGATATTATTAAATCGCAAACAATCCCTAAGCAGCAATACGATGCCATGCTTTACCAACTAGAGCAAAGTTTGCGAAACATTTCGGGGGAGCAAACCCTTTGGAATATATACCGAGGCGATGCCTTTCAGTTACAAGTTAATAATCCTGAGCTCCTTTTTAAAAATGCCATACTTGTATATTTACACCTTAAATCGTCAGGTTATGAACTACGACAAAGCTTGGCACTTGGGCAAATAGATAACCCACGCAGCGATATAAAAACAGCAACCGGTTCTGCTTTTACCCTTTCAGGTCAAGGCCTTGATAAAATAGGTAATCAACGCTTTGTTTTTAATATTAATGAGCAGCAGCTCGATGAAAGCTTAAACCTTAATTTAGCCTTTGCCGACGTATTACTCACTAAAATCACACAAAAACAAGCAAATGCCCTGTATGTCTATTTAACATCACCAGACAACAGCCACGCGGCACTGGCTAAAGAGCTTAAAACAAGTCGCGAAAACGTAACCAAACTACTCAATTTAGCGCACTACCAACTTATAGAGCGCTTTATTAAGTACACACAACACGCTATAAAAAATATAATTAAAGGAGGTGAATAATGACGTTTTCACTTTTACTGGTCGCGCTTATTATTGGCCACTTACTCGCTGATTTTTACTGGCAACCTATGAGTTGGGTAAACGACAGAAACACCCGTCACTTTAAAGCCAGTAAGCTTTATTTTCATGTACTAGTGCATGGTGTAACGAGTGCACTCATTATTACCGTGTGGGAATATACATTCGGGTGGCAGCAACTAAGCAGTGTTTTAATTGCCACGGCGAGCATTATGTTGAGCCATTACTTTATTGATATAGCTAAATCGTATTCTAATAAAGGCGTGGTGCCTTTTTTACTTGATCAAATAGCGCACATACTGGTTATTATTGCGCTCAGTATTTGGCTAACTGATAACAGTAGCTTTATGGCTGCAATTAATAATATGCTCACTGATCCCAAAATACTGTGGGTGGTATGCGGTTATTTAATTATTTTAAGTCCCAGCGCCGTATTTATAAGAATGATGTTAGAGCGTTTAACAAGTAACTTTTCAAGTACTGGTAGCTTACCACTTGCAGGGCAAAGCATAGGTATGCTTGAGCGCGTACTTATGCTGAGCTTTATATTGCTTGACCAATTTGCAGGGCTTGGCTTTTTACTTGCGGCAAAGTCGGTATTTAGGTTTGGTGATTTAAGTGCAAGCAAAGATAAAAAACTTACCGAGTACGTTATGCTCGGCACATTACTTAGCGTAAGTGTGACTTTATTTTTCGGCTTGGGTATTAACTATTTAATCAGGTAGGCAATACAGTAAGTACAAATTACAGACAATAAAAAACGCGCTACTTCTATTAAGAAGGGAGCGCGTTTTTTGTATCAACCTTTAATCAAGTTCTAAATTAATTAAACGCCAATATAATCATTAACAATGATTAATCGTTATTTGTGCGACGACGGCGTTGGCCATTACCGCCAACAGATTCACGCTTTGCCCATGGGTTTTGCGCGTTATCATCTGTTTTAGCTGCTGGCTTTTTAGAACCACCACGGCGTGGGCCGGTACCATTACCACCATTGGTCGGTTTTTTACTGTTAGGCTTGCTGCTATCAGATTTAGGCTTATTAAAAGGCTGCTTTTTCTTAGGCTTTTTAGACGGCAGTGGGCGAGCATCTAATGCGCGCTCTGCTACTGGGTTAATAGGCTCAAAACCGTCTTCTTCAGCACGTGGGATAAGCTCACCAATAAAGCGCTCAATACCGTATAAATCAACAGCATCTTCTGTTGTTACAAACGAAATCGCATGACCCGACGCACCAGCACGGCCTGTACGGCCAATACGGTGAACGTAATCTTCATATACGTTTGGTAAGTCGTAGTTAACAACATGCGGTAATTCAACAATGTCTAAACCACGTGCAACAATGTCTGTTGCTACTAGTACGCGTACTTCACCACTTTTAAAACCATCAAGTGCTTTAACACGTGCGCCTTGTGACTTATTACCATGGATAGCCGCGCCTACAATATCATCTCGCTCTAGTTGTTTAACTAAGCGGTTAGCACCGTGCTTTGTACGGCTAAACACTAACACTTGTTGCCAATCGTTAGTGCGAATCAAGTGGCTTAGCAATGCTGTTTTACGTGTTTTATCTACCGCATAAACACACTGAGTAACACTTTTTGCAGTGGTATTTTTTGCAGCAACTGAAATTTCAACAGGGTCATTAATTAACCCTTTTGCTAATGCACGAATTTCGTCAGAAAATGTAGCCGAAAACATCAAGTTTTGACGTTTAGCAGGCATTTTAGCAATTAAGCGTTTAATGTCGTGAATAAAGCCCATGTCTAACATGCGGTCAGCTTCATCGAGTACAAGCACTTCAACGCTATCAAATTTAACTGCATTTTGATTATGTAAGTCGATTAAACGACCCGGCGTTGCTACTAAAATATCAACACCTTTACGAAGACGCTGCATTTGTGGGTTAATTTTAACGCCACCGTAAACTACAAATGAGCTCACATCCGAATGCTTAGCGTACTCTTCAACGTTTTCGCTTACTTGCAAAGCAAGCTCACGTGTAGGCGTTAAAATAAGTGCACGTACGTGGTTACTTTTAGCTTTAGGGCCTGACGACAAACGCTCAATAAGTGGTAATGTAAAACCCGCTGTTTTACCTGTACCTGTTTGCGCTGCTGCCATAACATCACGGCGTTCAATAATTGCAGGAATTGCTTGAGCCTGAATCGGCGTTGGCGTTTCATAGCCCTTTTCTAAAACCGCATTAACCAAAGACTGTGATAAACCTAAACCTTCAAAACTCATATAAACTCTCTTTTAAATTAGGCTACGTTAGCCAGTTGCGCGCATTATACCTGTAGTAGCTAAGAATGCATGCCATTATTTACGTCGCGAGCAATTGAGCATAGCTTAATAAAATTAAACCTGTGCTCAAGTTGCTTAAAAATGCAAAAAACGGCCATAAGCCGTTTTATATTTATACTTAATTACTCTAAGTATAAGAGTTACTTAACACCTAATTCACGCAGGCGTTCTTGCAAGTAGCTATCTGCCGTGTAGCGCTCTGAAAGCACAACATCTGGATGCGGGTGTAAAAATAACGGTAGTGAAATACGCGATTTAGTAGATGCTTTACCCGTTGGGTTAATTACACGGTGAATTGTCGATGGGAAATACCCGCCCGACGCTTCTTGTAACATGTCGCCGATATTAATAATTAAGCTGCCAAAATCACATGGCACGTCTAACCAACCGCCATCTGTTTTTTGAACTTGTAAACCAGGCTCATTAGAAGCTGGTAATACAGTCAATAAGTTAATATCGCCATGGGCTGCTGCGCGAATAGCACCTGGCTCTTCATCACCCGTCATAGGCGGATAATGTAAAATACGTAACAATGTTTGCTCAGAATCGGCAATCATGTCTTTTAAATCAATCGAAAACTTAGCACGTACATCAGCCGGAGATTCAGCCTGAACCCAGCTTAACAACGTGCCCGCAAATTCACTTGCTAAACGGTAGTATTCACGTACATCAGCTTCAAGCTGGGCAGGAACGCGACCTTTAGGGTACACATGGAAGTACTCTTTAATATCTTTTATTGTAAAGCCTTTCGCTACTTCAGATACTGAAGGCGGAAAGTAACCGTCTTGAGTGTCTTTAGAGAATAAAAAGTCGTGCTTTTGCTCTGAGTTAAAAAAGTCTTGCCAATTTTTGTAAATAGACTCAACTAAAGACTGTGGGATTGGGTGGTTTTTTAAAACGCCAAATCCAGTATTTCTTAACGATTCAACAAATTGTGCAGCCGCATCGGGAGCTTTATAATCAACAGTAGGTAATTGCATTGTACGTTCCAGTGAATAGGTTGTGTGAAGTGAGTTGCTTTTAATAGTGCTAAATTACTTATATAAAGTAGCAAAGCCTTCATTATAGCGCTATGCGAGGATAGACAAATGACCTCAAAAAAATAAGGACATATGTCCGCAAAGCATAGTCACCGCCACTTGGCTTGATCAAGATCAACTTATAAAAAAACGTTGAATTTGCAAGGTTTAGTGCTTATATATGGTCTACTAGGGCGTGCTGACCTTTGGTAGGTGAATTTGTAGCAGACTGTTTGGTATTTAAGCAAGGCAGAGCCTGTGATGTGTGGTTGTTCCCCATAAATAGGCGATAACGCAGCATAAATGCCAAACATGCGCTACCCTTTGGGTTCTTTCTAGGGACGATTAACTCTTTGTTGCTCGGTTTTTACTTAGTCCACTAGGTTACAAACCTCGCGCCGCGATTAAATCGCCCCTAGATTGAACAAATTTCAATCCACAACGGTCAACACGCCCTAATATATTTTATTTGTGTAAATAAGGCTCCCCATGCGACAAAAAGTATCTTTTAAAAGCGGCGATTTAGAACTTGCCGGCCAACTTGAACTTCCCTCTGGTGACGTTAAGTTTTACGCGCTATTTGCACACTGCTTTACCTGCGGTAAAGACATTGCAGCAGCCACTCGTATTAGCCGAGCTTTAACACAACAAGGCATTGCCGTACTACGTTTCGACTTTACCGGTTTAGGCAATAGCGATGGCGACTTTGCTAACAGTAACTTTTCATCAAACATTCAAGATTTAGTATCTGCGGCAAATCATTTACGTGAGCATTTTGCGGCGCCGCAACTACTCATTGGCCACAGTTTAGGCGGGGCTGCCGTTCTTGCTGCTGCGGAGCATATTCCTGAAGTATCGGCTATTACAACCATTGGTGCACCGTCAGATGCGCAGCACGTAGCGCATAACTTTGAAGCACACCTTGATGAAATTAACGCAGCAGGTGAAGCTAAAGTAAACTTAGCCGGTCGTGAATTTACCATTAAAAAGCAATTTATTGACGATATAGCCAAGTACGATAAAAGCCACATAAGTAAACTTAAGCGCGCATTATTAGTAATGCACTCCCCTATTGATGCGACGGTAAATATTAGTGAAGCTGAAAAAATTTATGCATCAGCCAAGCATCCTAAAAGCTTTATTAGCCTAGATAACGCCGATCACCTTTTAACAAATAAAAACGATGCCGACTACGCAGCACAAATAATTGCAACGTGGGCAAACCGTTATGTTAAGTACGACAAAACTAAATACACGGCAAGTTTAACGGGTGGCAATGTACTCGTTGAAGAAAAAGACCATGTATTTACTCAGCACGTAAGTACAAAAGATCATACTTGGCTTGCAGATGAGCCAATAAAAGTAGGTGGTAAAAACTTAGGTCCTGATCCGTATCATCACTTATTAGCGGGGCTTGGTGCCTGTACGGCCATGACACTGCGTATGTACGCTACACGTAAAAACTTACCACTGGAGCATGTAAAAGTAGAGCTTGATCACACTCGCGATTACAACAAAGATTGCGACGATTGTGAGCAAACAGGTAACCTTGAAGCCATTACCCGTAAAATCACCTTACGTGGAGACTTAACTGAGCCACAGCGCCAGCGTTTACTCGAAATAGCCGACAAATGCCCAGTGCATAAAACACTGCATAACAACCCGGTTATTGTAAGTGAACTGGTAGAGTAACTACCATAAAATTAATATAGCGCAGGTAACACTGCGCTGTGATTTAACTTTTATAAACCTAATTTTTACTATCTAAAAATCCCTCTACTTCTTTACTCATTCTGTCCACCAGCCATTTTGGCCCGCCATCGTACATATCGTTATGGCGAGATTTTTCTATTAGTGTTTGTGTAACAGGAAACTTATCCAGCTCTGAATCGTTTAACAGCACATTCGCATCAGCTGGGTAATCACTACCGCGTAGAGTAAGTACGCGAATGTTTTTATTGCGCGGGATCAACATGCGGCGATGATCGAGCGTAATAATAGTGCTAACTTCGTTTGGATAAATAGAGCCATATAATGCGGAAATATCACCGCCATTAGAATGCCCAAATAAGGTGAGTTTTGTAAAGTCGTACGCTGGGTATTTACTCGATAGCTCATTAACTAAAAACTTAAGCGTTGCTACGCCACGATGCCAGTTTTCCATGCGAGTGGTTAAATAAGGCTGCTCACGATTAAGGTCAGGGTCGGTTTTTAATTTATGTGCAACGGCTACTGTTAAGTATCCACGCTGATTAAACACATTACTAGCAAACGTGTATTCGTTATGGCTAATCCCGTAGCCCGCATTAATAAACGCTACAGAGCATTTTACTTGAGCTGTACACTTAGCATTGTTACTTGGTAATGTAATATTGATAGGAATAGTGCGATTGCGGCTTTCATCAGTTATAACGCCATCGTTTGCATAGCTTGTTGCGCCTATTACTGATGTGCTTATAACTGATGTACTTAGAGCTAGAGCGCTTAATATAAAAAGCTTTTTAAGTGTTTTTTGCATATTTAAATTTATATAAATTATTGTTTTTAATTAAAAATAACTTTTACTTTATAGCTTTGCATTCTCTATTGTCAAACTATGCGATAATAGCCGCCATTGTTTAAATATATTTAGTAAAAGATCCAATAAATGAAATCATACAATAGCATTCAAGAACGTATAGAAATTTTAGAAGACAAACTAACCGAGATACATGACGAAATCGAAACCTTAAAAGCACCTGCTAAAAACAACAATGAACGTATTATTTTTAAGTTTATTGAAACAGGCAGCACAGGTAAAGCGAAGGATTTTGTTCGTGAGTTAGGTATTAAATCACCACGTGACGGTTTGTTTTCGTCAGGTGACGTTACAAAACTAATTAAAGATGGCGCTGAAGATATTTCACCTGCGTTATTAGAAATCGCAAGACAGCTTGCCAGTGCACGTAATAAAAATGGTCCAAGCCGTTAATTACACAGTCACGCAGTATCTAGAAGCCCAGCCAAGCTGTCGCTTCTAGATATGTAATCATATTAAACTAAATTAATCACATAGCTCTATATTAAGGCTGGTAAGCAAATTAAGTGCTTCGAAGCGATCAAACTTAGCATTCGCTAAAATATTATTATTCAAATCTATATTAAACGCTGTAGCACTTACAAAATCACATTTTGTTAAGTTAGTTTGAAAAAACTCACTATCGCGAAAATCTGTTCCTGTAAATTCACTACCGCTTAAATCAGCGTGTCTAAAATCAACATTTTTGGCAAAGCAGTGTGTTAGTTTGAGGGCTTTGAGAGTTAATTCAAAAAAAGAACTATTACTGAGCTCACAATAATTAAAACTCACCGGTGCGTTAATACTAAGCGCAGGCCAATCTACATCAGCCCATTGCAAACTATTTAATTTACAGTGGCTAAAACTTACATTTTCAAGCGAACTGTAGTTCCATTTTAGTGACGATAAATTACAGTTTTTAAAGTTGCACTGTATAAATCGGCAATTTTTAAACTGCCCGCCTGAAAAGTCGCAATCGGTAAATGTGCATTCTTCAAACTCAGAATTCTCAGTTAGTTGCTCTTCGTGCTGCAAAGCATTAAATTGCTCGTCGAAGTAGTGATTATTATTTGAAATTGACACTATTAACCTAGTTTTTAATGGGCATAGACGCTATTTTTAGGTAAATCTTTTTTAAGCGCAAGCACTGCAATAAAAATCAAAGCAAATAGTAGAAATAGCGCTAAACAGCCACCCACAAAAGCTAAAACACCCGGCATAGTACTTTTACGCTTACCTATTTTGTAACTAATTACAGCAAAAATAGGAATACACAGCACAATAATAAAAACTAAAAACTCACCAAATAAGGTTAAGCTGAACGACATAATAATTCCTTTTTCTTCTGTTCGTTTAAAACATACTCTGCTATAAATTTAACCACAAAAAAACCCTTAAGCAAACAACTTAAGGGTTTTTAAATTTAGCTCAAAAAAGCGAAACAATATTACTCTTCGTTAGGTGTCGCTTTTTCTACAACACTTATTGCAAGTTCAGCTAACGAATCAAGGTTAGGTTTGCTTGGCGCGTTGGTTAATAAACACGACGCTTGTGTTGTTTTAGGGAAAGCAATAACGTCACGAATGTTATCGGTACCACATAAAAGCATTGCTAAACGGTCAAGGCCAAATGCTAAACCTGCATGTGGTGGTGTGCCGTATTTAAGTGCATCAAGTAAAAAACCAAACTTGTCTTGTTGCTCTTGCTCGTTAATACCTAAAATTCTAAATGCAGTTTCTTGCATATCTGCATTATGAATACGTACCGAACCGCCACCCACTTCGTAGCCGTTTAATACCATATCGTAGGCATCTGAAATAGCAGCTGCTGGGTTTGCTTCAAGCTCACTGGCGTTAATGTCTTTTGGTGCAGTGAATGGATGATGTACAGCATGTAATGTGCCCTCGTCATCTTCTTCAAACATTGGGAAGTCTACAACCCAAAGTGGTGCCCAGCTATTAAGGTTAGTGATTTCTAAATCAACACCAATCTTAACGCGCAGTGCGCCCATTGCTTCATTTACTGTGTTGCGCTTATCGGCACCAAATAAAATGATATCGCCAGACTGTGCATTAGTACGCGCAAGTAATTTAGTAATTACGTCTTCGCTTAAAAACTTAGCCACTGGCGATTGAACACCTTCAGCGCCTGCAGTGTGGTCGTTTACTTTCATCCACGCCATGCCTTTAGCGCCGTAAATACCAATAAACTTAGTGTAATCGTCAAGCTGTTTACGAGAAAGCTTAGCGCCACCCGGTACAGTTAACACAGCAACGCGACCTTTTTCGTCGTTAGCCGGACCTGAGAAAACATTAAACTCTACGTCTTTAACTAAATCTGCAACATCAACCAATTTCATTGGGTTACGTAAATCTGGCTTATCAGAACCGTAAAGGCTCATTGCCTCGCTGTAAGGCATGATTGGAAAATCGCCTAAATCAACGTTTAATAATGTTTGCCACATTTCGCGGATCATTTTTTCAGTCATACCACGTACTTGATCAGAGCTCATGAAAGAGGTTTCTATATCTATTTGGGTAAATTCTGGTTGGCGATCGGCGCGTAAATCTTCATCACGGAAACATTTAACAATTTGGTAGTAACGGTCAAAACCAGACATCATCAACAATTGCTTAAACAACTGTGGAGACTGTGGTAAAGCGTAAAAACTACCTTTGTGAACGCGGCTTGGTACTAAATAATCGCGCGCACCTTCTGGCGTTGCTTTAGTAAGTACAGGTGTTTCGATGTCTAAAAAGCCGTTTTCATCTAAAAAGCGACGAACAAAGCTGCTTGCTTTAGCGCGTAATTTAATACGGTCACTCATTTCTAGACGACGTAGGTCTAGGTAGCGATATTTTAAACGACGCTCTTCTGAGTTTACTTGGTTAAAATCAAGCGGTAATGGCTCAGAGCGGTTAATAATATTAAGCTCTTTACCTAAAATTTCGATCTCCCCTGTTGCCATGTCTTTATTTACTTGGCTGTCTGGGCGTGCGCGAACAATACCTTTTAACTGAACACAAAATTCTTGGCGAAGTGTGTTAGCTGAACTCATTAACTCTTCAATGTCAGAGTCGAATACAACTTGTACTAAACCTTCTCTATCGCGTAAATCGACAAAGATAAGTCCACCAAGGTCACGTCGTTTGTTGATCCAGCCACATAGTTCAACTTCTTGATCTACGTGAGTTTTATTTAGCTGTCCGCAATATATAGAGCGCATAGTTTTCCTGTCAGATAAAAGGCTTAAACGGCTAAACTTATTTGTTTTAAGGCGTGTGATTTAAAAAACAGGTCACCACAATGCAAATAAAGCCGCTAGCAATCTAAAAATAATCAAATTAAGCCATGCATTATACTCAACTAACATTAAGATGCTAGGGCGTGTGCCGCTTTTGCCCTTGAATTTACAGCAGCTCGTTTTGTTATTTGCTACACTATCGCCACTTTATAATAAGGCGCTAGTTTGTATGTTATATATTGGATGCCCGCAGTGGTCGAGTAATGCATGGAAAGGCAATTTATTTTCAAGCCAATGTAAAAACGCCGATATGCTTAGCCAATACGCCCAACACTTTAACTCTGTTGAAGGCAATACCAGCTTTTACGCTGACCCTTCGCCAAGCACCGTATTGCGCTGGGCAAACAGCGTACCTGACGATTTTAAATTTACTTTTAAGTTTAATCGTCGCTTTAGCCACGAGCTGCACCTAACTAATGTTCAAACCGAGCTTACTGATTGGCTTAAATTGTTCTCCCCTATTTTAGAAAAAACTGGGCAAGTCATGCTGCAATTACCCAAAGCATTTGGCCCTGGTGACTTACCCAAACTCGCACAATTTATTAGCCTATTACCAAAAGAGGTTAATTACGGTGTAGAGGTACGTCATACTGCGTTTTTTCAAAAGGGCGAAGCCGAAATAGCGCTTAATCAGTTATTAATGGCAAACAACATAAATCGCATATCGATGGATACTCGCGCCCTATTTGCGGTAAAACCAACAACCGAAGCGCTAATTGATGTACAGCAAAAAAAGCCGCATTTACCCGTGCATGCCATTGCTACAAGCACGCAACCCATGGCGCGCTTTGTTATTGCCGATTTACAAAACGACTATAAGCCTTTTTATAAACCGTGGCTGAGTAAAGTAAAACAATGGCTTGATGAAGGAAAAACGCCTTATGTGTTTTTTCATACGGCAAATAACCGAGAAGCGCCATTATTAGCAAGGCAGTTTTGTAAGGACCTTGGTTATAATCACAAAGCATTAACCCCATTTACTGGCGAAAAAGAAGCCCACCAGCAAGCACTTTTTTAAAAGTAAAACGACAGAGAATTAATAATGAGTGAATACGCACGTTACTTTACCGGCTATCCAGCTAACATTGTTGAGCAAGTATTAAACCTTATAAATAACAAAAAGGTATGTGACTACTTACTTAAAAAGTACCCGCAATCACATACAATTACTAGCGATAAACTACTTTATAGCTATGCAACCGAGCTTAAAAAACAATATTTAAAAAATGCGCCACCATTTGGGCGCGCTGCTTTTAAAAAGCAAGGCGATATGGTCACCAACGCACTTGGTACACATACGTATCGAATGCAAGGTAAAACCCGTAAGCACGATTTAGCGATTAACAGCGATTTGCTGCGCGCCCCCGAGCCACTACTAAAAGCATTAGTAGTACACGAACTCGCCCACTTTAGAGAAAAAGACCATAACAAAGGCTTTTATCAACTTTGCTGCCATATGGAACCGAGTTACCACCAGCTAGAGTTAGATTTAAGAATTTTTTGTGTGGTAGTCGCAATGGGAGAAAATCCTTATTTAAAATAAGGATTTTAGCGTTATTTAACTGAGTGAAAATAACGCCATACTTAAGTTAATATTTCCTTTCATAACCAAGCGCCCATATCCAATCTCTTCTCTTATCCAAGTAAGCAGCTCACAACTTAACTCCTTTCGCTTAATAAAAACAAAAAAGTTTAAAACTACATAATTGCCCTACATTTGAGAACTACACTCTTAATAGCTAATTCTTTCTATGTACTCTTAATCTTTCGAGTTTTAAATGATGAAAAATACCTATGCCTTTTTACTCAGTGCACTGTGCTGTGTAACCTTAAGTGCCTGCAACGAGCAAAACAGCCAATCACTTGAACAATCAAACCTCAATGATTTTACTCTAACCAGCTCAAAAGTAAGTGATGGCGGTAATTTGCCTATTACTTATACATGCGATGGGCAAAGCATTAGCCCCCCACTTAACTGGAGCGGTGCACCTAAGGCAGCCAAATATTATGCGTTAATTATGGATCATAAAGCGCCAGAGGGAATGCATTGGTATTGGACCATGTACAATATTGCCGCCGATAAAACACAAATTAAAGCGGGCGAAACTCTCGGTGAAGTGGGCTCTAATAGCGTAAACGATTTAAACCAATACGCGCCGCCTTGCTCTAAAGGTCCAGGTGAAAAAAGCTATGCTTATACTGTGTACGCGCTATCTGCACCGGTTACCTTTAATAGCGATACAAAGGTAGATCGCTCAGCATTACTCGCTGCTGTAAAAGATATTACGCTCGATACTGCAAGTATGACGGTTAAATACTCGCGAAGCGCCAGTAGCGCCGAGCACAAACCGGATTCAAAACCAAAGCCAAATGAGCAACCAAAGCCTGATAAATCATATTTAACCGCTAACGTAAAATCACCTCGTTGCGATGCTATTACACAATCAGTGAGTAATGCAGGGTTTGATAAAAGCGTATCTGTTACGTGCGATGAACAATATGCTTATATTGCCTCATCTACTTATCCTGATCATGAAGTAATGACTGGTATTACAGGTACTAACGAGCAAATACCCGTTCCAGCTAAAGACTACGCCGCACCTATAAAGCTAAACCCGAAAAAAGCAAAAACAATAACAACAATTGATGCAGCCGTAGGTGTTGCCGTTAATGGCGTACCAATATACGACTATTCTTCGCAAGGTGAGTTGGACGTAAATAGCTACGATGAAAAACACGACACGTTAGCACTCGGACAGTTAGATATATGTGGCGGACACACAGGACGAGGTGATGACTACCATTATCATGTATCGCCAACGTGTATGATTGACACAATGAAAAACCAATCAAGCGATGCCATTATTGGTTGGGCTTACGATGGTTACCCGCTGTATGGCAGTAAAAACCCTGACGGCAGTGCAATTGCCAAAGGTGACCTTGATGTATGTAACGGACAAATCGATGACACATTTGGCTATCGCTACCAAACATCAGCTACGCCGCCGTATATTATTCAGTGCTTAGTAGGTGAAGTAGATACCGCAAAATTACCAAGAGTGTCACCACTTAGTGGCGATACTCAAGGTATAAGAGCCGATCTGCGCCCGCCACAAGGAGGCGTTGAAAACTTAACGCACACGATCTCTGAAAACGGCAGCCGTACAATGAGCTACTCATACAAAGGCGAAAGCTACTTTACTACCTACAGCCCTGCATCACAGGGAAAAGACTGCTATAGCTTTAAACAAAAAACTATCAGTAATGGTGGCAAGGTTCAAACCGGTACATTTTGTAGAGGCCCGCAACCAAATCACCTTACTCCAACAGTCACTAAGCAAAATACAAATCCTGCCATTACAGGCAAGCATAACTTAAAGCTAGAAGCATGGGCTGATAACTGGTTTACAGCCTACATAGGCGAGCAGTTACTTGTTGAAGATTCTGTGCCTATAACCACAGAGCGTTCATTTAATGCCGAAAGCATTACGTTTTCTGCAAACTACCCTATTGAGCTTAATTTAATAATTAAAGACTTTAAGCAAAACGACACTGGGCTTGAATACATCGGTGCTAAAAATCAGCAAATGGGTGATGGCGGTTTTATTATGCAACTTACCGACACCGATACAAATAAAGTAGTTGCCGTAAGCGATCAAAGCTTTAAATGCGAAATACTTCACAAAGCGCCGCTTAACAAATTATGCGAAAGCGAATCAAATCCTGTCGCGGGCGAAGGCGTTTGTACGTTTATGTCAAAAGAAGCGCCAACTAACTGGCTGCAAAGTAACTTTGATAACACAAACTGGGCTAATGCAGTAGAGCACAACTTTGCCGATGTAGGACCAAAAGATGGTTACGACGATATTAACTGGGATGAAAACGCAAAATTCATATGGGGCGAAGACTTAGAAACCGACAACACCCTTATTTGTAAAGCAACTATTGAGCAACCTCAATAAAAAAAAAGGTCAACCGCCTCAATAAAAGGTAGTAATTATGTATTTTTTAAAAAAATTAAAATGGCTAATGCTAGCGTGTATTTTAACAAGTATGAGCGCTCAATTGAGCGCCCATGTATTAAAAAACACAACAGCCCAAGTGATTTTAAGAGACGGGCAAGTTGAGGTTAAAGTATTAACTAATGCTGAGCATTTAATTTCAGCGCTGCAAAGCGAGCAAGCATGGCTTATGGGCGATATTGATAAGCTTATGCCTACAAACTTAAGTACAGAGCAACAAGAAGAGTTTGTAAAAAATGCACTTAAACAAAAAACGAGCTTACGTGTAAATCAGCAAGTTATCGTGTTTGAACGCGTCGCTTTTACCACCAGCAACAACAACGAAGCGCACGACCTAGAAATTGTTTTTCAAGCGAAGCACACATTTACAACAGTAGATGAGCTTGCCATATCGTTCCCTAAAAGTTTAGGCGCAGTACACGCAAGCTTTGTAAAGCCACAATATAAGTTACTGGGTGCTGGCGATACCGCAAAAATAAAGTTCTAGTCCAAATATCAACATACCTAAAAAGCTTACTTAAAAAGGATTTTAGTAAGCAACTCCCTAAATACGCTAATTGTAGGCACATAATCAATATGCAATACTGCTTGGTACGTTAACGTCATGATCTTTACTATTTGCCAATCAGTGAAATTAATACATAAATTTTTTTTAGCTTTTTTTATCACTAATATCGCCCTTGTTGGGCTTATGTTTGTGTTTATATACATGACCTTTTCGTCAGGTTTTAACGACTTTGTTGAACAAGAAGAAACAAAGCATGTCGCAATGGTTAAGCAGCAACTTATTGAGCTTTATAGCGAATTAGGCAGTTGGCAACCCATTACGCAAAACACGCAATTATGGCGCTCTATTGTGGAGCCGCAAAAAAAGCCAGGCGAACCTAAAACTAATAAACACACAAGCACCCCACCCAAACCAAATAGCAGTAAAGCAACGCCCTCTTTATTGTGGGTACACTTACCTGCGGGTTCCCTTAAAACAGGGCAACGTATAAGTTTATATGATCAAAATAAAAAAGTTGTTGTTGGTAGAACTAATTTAAATGATAACCCACATATAGAGCCTATTTTATTAAACAATAACGTTATAGGCTGGATAGGTTTAGTACCTTCAAAACTTGTGTAAAGTAGCCCAGCAAAAGCATTTTTAGCAGCGCAATTTCATAACTATTTTATGATCACGTTACTCGTTATTGTGCTCGCATTTATTATGGCTATTGTGTTATCTCGCCATTTAATAAAACCAATAAAGCAAATAGTAACTGGCACCGATGAGTTAACAAACGGAAATTTTGCCAGCAGAATAACCTCCTCTAGTAAAGATGAGCTAGGTACCCTATCCAACAACTTTAATGCCTTAGCCCACACGCTTGAGCAAAACCAACAAATGCGGTTTCAATGGGTGTCAGACACATCCCACGAATTAAGAACCCCACTTACCGTACTACGCTCGCATTTACTAGCCGTACAAGATGGCGTATTTACAGCCGACACAAAGCGCATTAATTTACTCATAAACCAAGTAGATAATTTAAGTCACATTGTTGACGACCTAGCTCAACTAGCACAAACAGATAGCGTTAATTTAACCTATAGCAATGCACGCATTGATTTAATAAACATTTTTGAGCAATCAATTGAAAACTACACCGCTCGCTTTAAAGAGCGTGAATTAAATGTAGATAGCAAAAGCTTAGCCAAAGCCGGTAAATGTATAATAAATGGCGATAAAGAACGCCTTGTACAATTATTTTCAAACCTGTTAGAAAATACCTGCAGATACACGCATAAAGGCGGACAAGTAATAATACTTGCCAACAAAACACACAATAATATTGAGCTTATTTTACAAGACTCAGCACCAAGTGTTTTACCAAACGACTTACAAAAATTGTTTGAGCGTTTTTATCGCGTTGAAAAGTCTCGAAGCCGAGAGCACGACGGCTCGGGCTTAGGGCTTGCACTTTGCAAACAAATAGTAGAGGCACATGGTGGTCAAATATCGTTGCACAACTCACCACTTGGTGGGCTAAAAGTTAAAATAACGCTGACACTTTTAGGTTGAAATAATGACATCACAAAAAATACTTGTTATTGAAGACGAAGAAAATATTGCAGAGGTACTTATTGCCTATGCTAAGCAACAAAATTACGAAACTGAGCACTTTAATAGTGGCAAAGGTGTAGTTAGTTTTGTAAAACAAAACGCTGTAGATTTAATACTTCTTGATTTAATGCTGCCAGATGTTGATGGCATAGAGCTATGTAAGCAAATTAGAGCCTTTTCAAACGTGCCTATTATTATGCTTACCGCAAAAAGTGAGGAAATAGACCGCTTACAGGGTTTAGAGATCGGCGCCGATGACTACATATGCAAACCCTTCAGCCCTAAAGAAGTTATAGCACGCATAAAAGCCGTACTAAGAAGAACCAGCCAGCCTAAAGCCAACATCATCAATCATAATAATTTTCAATTACACAAAGACGATTACGAAGCACGCCTAAACGGCAAAAGTATTGGCTTTACCGCCGTCGAGTTTAAAATATTTTTATTATTTATAAGCCACGTAGGTCGTGTTTTTACCCGCGAAGATATTATTAATAACGTATACAGCGACACAACCGACATCTCCGATCGCAACATAGATACACACATTAAAAATATACGAAAAAAGATTAACGACATTCAAGCAGGGCTAAACCCAATAGCTGCGGTTTATAGTGTGGGTTATAAATTTAAAGAGTAGGTTTACTTATTCAAATAAAGCTAACATGACGAAAAAGCGCGATATCAGTCGCGCTTTTATTTTAATCACTAATCTGATCACTAACAGCTAAAGATTAATAGCTGAGCAGTCGTTGGGTTTCGTTTCACTCAACCAAACCTACGTAAATAGACTTAAAGCCCTAAGCCTGCCATGAAATCATCATCGGCATCGTCTTGCTCTACTGCTGTAGATGCTTTTTCTTTGTCCGCTTTTTTACGTGCTTCGTTTTCAATTATGTCGTCTGGGTCTAGTGCTTCTGCAATATCAAAGTCGTGTAATTTAATAAACTCTGTTTTATCCATCGCTAATTCCAAGTAAAAGATATTTTGCTTACTTGTAGTGAATGTTACGCGACGGGCTTGCGGGCGATCCATGGTGGTATCTACCGATATTTGCACTTGCTTGTTTATTGCCATCATTTTTGGCTGGTTTTGCGTAATTGAAGTATGTAACTGCTCGCGCACTTTAGACGTAAAGTCGCCAACAATTTGATTCATCAACTCGCCTAGTACGTTTGATACGTCGTCTGATAAATGGCTATGCGCTATTTCATCTTCTGGCATTCCCATGTTACGCATGTAATCGCCATAAATTTCCATCGCCGCTTGCGAAGTAAAGTTGGTAATTACAAGCCCTGTAAAACCGCCGTCAAATAAAACAAAGCAGCCAATATCTGGTCGCATACATGTACGTGTTATTTTTTGCACCATGGCTGAGTAGCTAATACCATTACCGCTGGCTGAAGTGAGTACGCCTGTCACTGAATGACAAAGGGTTGCTAATATATCGTCTGTGCTGATGACCTTACTTTTGCTCATTTAATCTTCTCTTTTATACTTATTATTCATAATTCTAGTCAAGCTACTGAATTTATCGCTGACTATCCAGTATAAAATGTTAAAATAGCGCCATTATTTACAAAGAGACTGCCTTCGTGACCATAAAAGACAGTATTTATGCCTCTGAGCAACAAGTAAAAGATTTTAGCTTTGACCAAAATGTAGTCGAAGTTTTTCCAGATATGATTCAGCGCTCGGTACCGGGCTACGCAACTATTGTAAGTACAATGGGTAAGCTTGCGGGTGAGTATGCACAAAGTAACTCAAATCTTTATGATTTAGGCTGTTCACTGGGTGCAGTAACGCTTAGCATGCGACGAAATATTCGCACCGATAACTGCCATATAATAGCGGTAGATAACTCTCAAGCTATGGTTGAGCGTTGTAAGGTACATTTACAAGGTTTTAAATCAGATGTGCCTGTTACTGTTACTTTGGGCGATATTAACGAGCTTGAGATTCAAAACGCCTCAGTAGTAGCAATGAACTTTACGTTGCAGTTTATTCCACATGCGCAGCGCCAAGCT
This sequence comes from Pseudoalteromonas sp. Z9A4, assembly GCF_011378845.1. Classification (NCBI taxonomy): domain Bacteria; kingdom Pseudomonadati; phylum Pseudomonadota; class Gammaproteobacteria; order Alteromonadales; family Pseudoalteromonadaceae; genus Pseudoalteromonas; species Pseudoalteromonas sp. Z9A4. Next base: position 13,494 of record NZ_WTLA01000027.1, on the reverse strand, counting down.
GTGCTTGAGAAAATATACGCTAATCTTAAACCTGGTGGCGTGCTACTACTTAGCGAAAAAATTAAAGCTGAAAACGAGCAATGCGACAATTTATTGATTGATTTGCACCACGACTTTAAACGACACAATGGTTACTCTGAGCTTGAAATAAGCCAAAAGCGTACCGCCATCGAAAACGTTATGCGCCCAGATACACTAAGCGCTCACTTTACTCGCTTACAAGATATTGGTTTTAGCCAAACTCAAGTGTGGTATCAATGTTTTAATTTTTGCTCAATGGTAGCAATTAAATAAAGAGAGTCATCCATGTCTCAATGGTTTAATCAATTTTACGCATCTATTGCACAAAGCCCACTTAGTCACTGGCTAGAAACCTTGCCTGCACAATTAAAACATTGGCAAAACGAGGCTAGCCACGGTGATTTACCTAAATGGCAAAAAGTACTTAAAAACTTACCAGAGGTGGCAACTTCGCACGTTGATATTTCTACTAAGGTAGAAATTGGCGCCCCAGGGGAGATGAGTGATGGCGAGCAAAAGCAAGCCATGCATTTATTAAAACGCATGATGCCATGGCGCAAAGGCCCATTTAGTGTGCACGGAATTGAAATAGACACAGAGTGGCGCAGTGATTGGAAGTGGGACCGCCTGCTTCCTCATATTGTGCCATTAAAAGGCCGCACCGTTTTAGATATTGGTTGTGGCTCAGGTTATCATTTATGGCGTATGCGCGGTGAAGGCGCAGAGTTTGTAGTGGGTATTGATCCGTCTGATTTATTTTTATGTCAGTTTCAAGCAATTAAACACTACAATCCAGACGAAAACGTTCATTTACTGCCACTAGGCGTTGAAGCATTACCTGAGCTTAAAGCGTTTGATACGGTTTTTTCGATGGGCGTACTTTATCATCGTCGCTCACCTATCGACTTTTTAGCACAGTTAAAAGCGCAGCTTCGCCCAGGCGGCGAACTCGTACTTGAAACGCTAGTAATTGAAGGTGATGAAAACACAGTCTTAGTCCCTACCGACCGCTACGCTAAAATGCGCAACGTTTGGTTTATTCCAAGTACTGCAGCATTAAAACTGTGGATGGAACGCGTTGGCTTTAAAGATGTGCAAATAAAAGATTGCGCTATTACCACGCTTGAAGAGCAACGCAAAACCGATTGGATGGAAAACGAATCGTTAATCGACTTTTTAGATCCAAACGATACAAGTAAAACAATTGAAGGCTACCCCGCTCCACTTCGAGCCATATTAACCGCAAAAGCATAGCTGTTAATTTAACGCCTTTAATACTAAAAAAACGCCTACGGGCGTTTTTTTGTTTATTTAAACAACAGACAGCGGACAAGTGTCCTTGTTAATTATTTCAAAATTACATTTGAGCTAGCCGCGACCTTGCAATTGTTGTAAAATACGCGCGTTTCTAAGCAACCCAAAACAACTATTTTGAGGAAAACCTGTGAGCGAACAAAAACAGTCTCTAAGCTATAAAGACGCGGGCGTAGATATCGACGCTGGTAATGCACTTGTTGAGCGTATTAAAGGCGTAGTTAAAAAAACTCGTCGTCCTGAAGTAATGGGCGGAATTGGTGGTTTTGGCGCACTTTGCGAAATTCCTGAAGGCTACAAGCAACCAGTATTAGTTGCAGGCACAGATGGCGTTGGTACTAAACTACGTTTAGCAATCGACTTAAAAAAACATGATACGGTTGGTATTGATTTAGTTGCAATGTGTGTAAACGACTTAATTGTTCAAGGTGCTGAACCCCTGTTTTTCCTAGATTACTATGCAACTGGTAAACTAGATGTAGACACAGCAGCTGACGTAGTTACAGGTATTGGCAAAGGTTGTGAAATTTCAGGTTGTGCCCTAATTGGTGGCGAAACAGCTGAAATGCCAGGTATGTATGATGGTGAAGACTACGACATGGCAGGCTTTTGTACAGGCGTTGTAGAAAAATCTAAAATTATTGATGGCACAAAAGTAGCAGCAGGCGATCAGCTTATTGCACTTGCTTCAAGTGGTCCTCATTCAAATGGCTTCTCTTTAATTCGTAAAGTACTTGAAGTGTCAAAAGCTGATACCAGCGCTGACTTTGAAGGTAAAACTTTAGGCGAAACTTTACTTGAGCCTACTCGTATTTACGTAAAACCTTTACTTGAGTTATTCAAAAACGTTGACGTACATGCCCTTTCGCATATTACTGGCGGCGGTTTTTGGGAAAACATTCCACGTGTATTACCCGCTTCAGCAAAAGCTGTAGTTAAAGGTGATAGCTGGCAGTGGCCACCTATTTTTAACTGGCTACAAGAAAACGGCAATATTACTACACACGAAATGTACCGTACATTTAACTGTGGTGTAGGTATGGTTTTAGTAGTTCCTGCAGACAAACTTGAGCAAAGCTTAACAATGCTAAAAGACTTGGGCGAAAATGCATGGCACCTTGGTGAAATTCAAGATGCAGCAGCTGGCGAAGAGCAAGTTGAAATTGTAGGTGGTGCTAAGTAATGGCACCGACTCGTCTGGTAGTTTTAATCTCAGGTAGTGGCTCTAATTTACAAGCCATCATAGATGCCTGCGAACGTGGCGAGATAAACGGACATATAGCGGCTGTTATTAGTAACAAAGCAGACGCTTATGGCCTAGAGCGTGCAAAAAAAGCAGGTATTGCTACAAAAGTGCTCAGTCATAAAGATTTTGACTCGCGCGAAGCGTACGATGCGCAATTAATGAACGTTATCGACTCTTTTATGCCAAATCTAGTTGTATTAGCTGGGTTTATGCGTATTCTTACTCCTGGCTTAGTGCAAAAATATGTTGGAAAAATGTTGAACATTCATCCATCTTTGTTGCCTAAGTATCAGGGGCTGAATACCCACCAAAGAGCAATTGATGCAAAAGACGATGTTCATGGCGTAAGTGTTCACTTTGTTACTGAAGAATTAGACGGCGGTCCCGTTATTCTTCAGGCGCAAATACCTGTACTCAAGGATGATACAGCAGAAACATTAGCAAAACGCGTGCATGAGCAAGAGCATATAATTTATCCTTTGGTGGTCAAGTGGTTCAGTGAACACAGACTTACTATGGAAGCAGATTATGCAGTTCTTGACAAAAAACAACTTCCTGCACACGGCGCGCACTACTCACAATAAAAAAATAAGTGCCCTGTTGTTATGTGCGGGCGCTTTACTTCCAACTAGCCTAATTGCAGGCGAATTGACCCAATATCAAGCTAACTACGATATTTTACGCAAAGGTAAAAATCATGGTGAGGCTGTTCGTGAGCTCAAAAAAATGGGCGACGATACTTATGAACTAACATACCACAGCAATATTGAGTGGATGATTTTCTCTGACTCTCGTGAAGAAACATCAAAGTTTACCTTTAAAGATGGCAAGGTTACCCCGCATCATTACAATATGATCCGCACCGGTACAGGCCCAGATAAAGATTATAAAATTGATTTTGATACAACAAACAAAGTAGTGACCAGCAGCGCTAGCGAATACCCACTTAAATGCGAATGGACTGATGAATTTCAGGATGCTATTTCATACCAAGTGCAAGTGCGCGAAGGATTGAAAAAAGGCGAAACGAGCTTTTCATTCCCGCTTATAGACAAAAAAGGTAACCGCCGCGACTACAACTTTGAAGTTGTTGAAAAAGAGATGATCTCCCTACCTATCGGTAATGTAGAAGCCATTAAAGTTAAACGTTTATACGATAACGATAAACGCCAAGCAATTGCATGGTTTGCGCCAGAAATGGATTACATGCTGGTACGTATGTGGAAAGGCGAAAAAGGTATGGAGCAGTTTGAAGTTCAAATGAATTCATTTACTGTTACTGCACCTACAGCTGTTGCGCCTGCAACAGCACAACAACCTCAAGAAGCTAACTAAATTTAATTAAACCAAAGTTAATATTTAAAATAGGTGGGCTAAATCAGCTCACCCATTTTAAACAATGCAAATTCCCCCGGCTCCATTTTTTGCCAACGCTCATCATTCGTCAAAGGCCTTGTTGTTATTACCGTCACTACATCGTTTGGTGTGGTTTCTTTTTGAAAATCAACCACCATATCCGCATCAATAAGCGTTGCTTTACCAAATGGCGCACGGCGCGTTATGTAATGTAAGTTATTAGTGCAATACGCTAAAACAAACACCCCGTCGGTCAATAACATATTAAACACCCCTTTTTCACGAAGGGTATGCGAAAGCTTAGCGGCGTATCTAAAAACCGACGCCATATTACTTGGACGCTTTGGGTATTTTTCACGAATTTTATCAAGTAACCAACAAAAAGCGAGTTCGCTATCGGTGTTACCTACTGGGCGATAGTACTGCGGTTTTAAATCATGATAATTAGATAGCTGCCCGTTATGAGCGTAAGTAAGCTCGCGCCCCCATAACTCTCGCGTAAAAGGATGAGTATTTTCAAGGCATACTCTCCCGCGGTTACCTTGGCGAATATGGCTAATAACCGAGACACTTTTAATGGGGTATGCTTTGACGAGCTTTGCAATTTCAGATTGATAACTCGGCTGCGGATCTTTAAAGGTTCTACAGCCTTTACCTTCGTAAAATGTAATACCCCAACCATCTTTATGTGGTCCCGTGTTTCCGCCACGCTCTAAAAGGCCTGAAAAACTAAAACAAATATCGGTAGGCACATTGGCTGACATGCCAAGTAATTCACACATTAATAAAATAACCCTTAAAAACCATACATTAAAATAAATAGCGTTATATTTGTGTATTAAGCGTACACTAATTTGCAGCCCGCTATAACGGCTATACTTACTTAAAAAGTGTCATTTTGCTATTAGATTTATTTATTTTTACGTTAACACTACTTACGGTTAATGCTTTGACTATACGATAGTTATTGTGCGTTCCTCTGTCGGGTAATTAAATATCGTATTTAAGTTACTTTCTACTACAATTTAACATCGTTATGTACTTGAAAATTACTGTTACTAGCGCTACTCTAAGTGAGGTGGTCTGACCTCTATTAAGGAATAAAAATGACACTCATATTTACACTGGTTCTAATCGCGTTGCTTTGCACTGCGGTTTACCACAGAGCAAGTTGGAACACAGCACTTGGTGTTTCGGCTATAACTTTATTAATTGGTACCTTTGCAGGTGCTTTTGGTTTAATTAGCTGGTTGATCTTTTTGATCATCGCGGTTCCTCTTTCTGTTACTGGCCTTCGTCAGCAATATATCATCAAGCCTATTTTTGCTACGTTTAAAAAAGTAACGCCAAGCATGTCTGATACTGAAAAATCAGCTATTGATGCCGGTACAACGTGGTGGGAAGCTGACTTATTTTGCGGTAACCCAGATTGGAAAAAACTTCATCAATACCCAGTTCCTAAACTTACTATTGAAGAGCAAGCCTTTGTTGATGGCCCTGTTGAAGTAGTATGTAGCATGTTGGACGATTGGGAAGCAACGCACGAACTAACCGACCTTCCTCAAGATGTATGGCAATATCTAAAAGATAATAAATTCTTTGCCATGATCATCAAAAAAGAATACGGCGGTTTAGAATTTTCTGCATTTGCACAGTCATGTGTACTTCAAAAACTAACAAGTAAATCAACATTACTTTCGTCAATTGTTGGTGTACCGAACTCTTTAGGCCCAGGTGAATTATTACAACACTATGGTACAAAAGAGCAAAAAGATCATTATTTACCGCGCCTAGCGAGCGGTCAAGAAATTCCATGTTTTGCATTAACTTCGCCAGAAGCGGGTTCTGATGCAAGCTCAATTCCAGACTACGGTGTGGTATGTAAAGGGCAATGGAATGGTGAAGAGGTTGTGGGTGTTAGTTTAACGTGGAATAAGCGTTACATTACACTTGCCCCAGTGGCTACCGTACTTGGTCTTGCGTTTAAATTACAAGATCCAGACGGCCTAATTGGCGACAATAAAGAGCCAGGCATTACATGTGCACTTATTCCAACGGATACTCCTGGAGTAGAAATTGGTCGTAGACACTTCCCGCTTAACGTACCATTTCAAAATGGTCCTACTCGCGGTAAAGACATTTTCGTACCACTTGATTATATTATTGGTGGTCCAGATATGGCTGGTCAAGGCTGGCGCATGTTGGTTGAATGTTTATCGGTTGGTCGTGCAATTACATTGCCGTCAAACTCTGCCGGTGGCATTAAAATGATTGCTATTGCGACAGGTGCTTATAGCCGCATTCGTCGTCAGTTCCGTTTACCTATAGGTAAAATGGAAGGTGTTGAAGAGTCACTAGCTAAATTAGCTGGTTACGCTTACAGCTCTGATGCTGCGGTTAGCATGTCTACGGGTGCTGTTGATTTAGGCGAAAAACCATCGGTTGTTTCTGCCATTATTAAATACCACCTGACAGAGCAAATGCGTGATGCAACTATTCATGCAATGGATGTACTTGGCGGTAAGGGCATCATGCTTGGGCCAAATAACTATTTAGGTCGTGGCTATCAAGGTGCACCTATTGCCATTACCGTTGAAGGTGCAAACATCTTGACCCGTAATATGATTATTTATGGTCAAGGTGCAATTCGCTGTCATCCATTTGTACTTACCGAACTAGGTGCGTGCGAAATTGAAGACCGCGAAGAAGCGCTTAACGTATTTGATAAAGCGCTAATGGGTCACATTGGTTTTACTATGTCGAACCTTGTACGTACTAAATGGCTTGCACTTACCGGCGCTCGTTTTACAAGTGTGCCGTACAACGACGAAACTGCTGAATTTTACCGTATAGCGTCACGCTTTAGTGCATCACTTGCACTTATGTCAGACATTAGCATGGCAGTATTTGGTGGTTCACTAAAACGTAAAGAACGTATTTCAGCACGTTTAGGTGACTTACTTAGTTACTTATACTTAGTGTCTGCAACGCTTAAGCGTTACAACGATGAAGGCCGTAAAAAAGAAGATTTTGCTCTAGTAAAATGGAGTTGCCAAGATCACCTTTACCATTGCCAACGTGCACTTGCTGATTTAATTAATAACATGCCTTCGGCTCCACTACGTGCCGTGTTAAAAGTATTGTTATTCCCGTTTGGTCGCCCGGTTCGTAAACCAACTGACCAACTTGAGCATAAACTTGCGCAACTACTACAAGTACCTAGCGAAACGCGTAACCGTTTAGCAAGCTATGTATACTTAACAAATGAGCCGCTTAACCTTGTAGGTCGTCAAGAGCAAACGCTTAAAGACGTACTTGCTGTTGAGCCATTATTTGACCGTGTATGCAAAGAGAAAGGTCTTAAACTGCCATTCTTCCAGCTTGATAAAGTAGCGCAAATGGGGCTTGAAGCAGGCATATTAAGCCAAGCAGAGGCTGATAAACTAGCTGCTGTTGAGCAATCTCGTTTAGATGTTATTAACGTTGATGACTTTGACCCTGCTGACTTACTTGCAGGTAAAGCCGCGCGTAATAGCGTTAAAAAAGAAGCTGATGCTGCTTAATTAACTAAGTAAGCATTTGAATACTAAAAGCCAGCGCCTAATGCGCTGGCTTTTTTGTGTAAAATAAATTCTTATATATCAAATCGCACATATCAAGCAATCAAATACTCGACGATAAGTGTAAATTAGCGCTTAGTTATCAATCGCTTCCATGCTAAAACTATGCCTGTATACACTAAAAAACATGCGAGTAATGATGCCAAACCAGCTAATGTTTGCCCTAAAAAACCAAAGTATTCACCGGTATGTAAAAATCGAGATGTTCCCCATGCTTGATCGCCTCGCGTCCAATCCGATTTTTTTAACGTTTTAATTGCATCACCAGTGCGAGTATCTAAAAATAATGAATACGCATATTCTTGGCGATTCCCGATACTGGTATCAATATAAAAACGTGCTTCGTGTTTTTTGTCACCTAATTCTAACCACATTGAATACCAATCAGCAGCACCATTATTAATTGCATGTATTTGAGCTTGTTGAAATAAAGCATCGTAAGGTACTTTATTAGCCGATAAATCTAATACTGGTAGATGCTTTTCACGCTCCGGTACACTTTGTCCAAATGCGCCGTACAGTGCCTTATTTGCCCAATCAAAATGAAACAAAGTAGCCGTTAATGACAAAACGAGTAAAACCGGTAAACACCAAATTCCAAAAACTAAATGCCACTGCCTATTTCGATGATGTGATGATTTGTAACTCTTTGCTAGCAATAAATATCCTTTTAATGCAAAGCGATTAAATCGCTTTGGTAACCACAAATAAGCACCCGATAGTAATAAAAAGATAAAAAATAGATTAGCGTAGCCATTTATATTTTTGCCAATCACTTGTGAAGCGCCATGCAGTAATAAATAACGATGTATATCAGTTACAACGTGAAAAAAGCCAGCCGCTAGCCCCTCTCCTTCACGAATAACATCTCCCGTATAAGGGTGTAATAAATAGCTATGTTTTCCCGCCCAGGCAGGAATAGCAGCCCCTTCTCGATTTACCCAACGAATATAAATATGTGATTGACTCGGATGCGATTCTTGCAAAATATCTACAACAGCATCAGTCGATAGCCGCTGTTGAGCATAGGTGCTTTTTACAGTAAATCGCATTTCATCTAGCTCAACAATCTGTCGTTCATAGGTTAATAAAAAACCCGTGAACGACATACTGAAAATAAATAAACCGGCGATTAAACCTATAATTAAGTGAGCCCAAAAGACCCACTTTTTAAACAATTTTAAGAACATAAAATAAGTTACTTATTCTTAAAACTGATAAGAAATCGATAAGCGAATATCGCGCCCAGATTCGTATGGACCAACAACAGTGTCAAATACTTCACTGTAGTCACCCACACTTGAATGATCGATATATAACTCATTAAATAAGTTAGTAACAGCAACATTAAATAATAATGCATTCGTCACATTCCACTGCCCATATAAATCAACAGTGGTATAGCTTGGTTTATTTAGGGTATATAAAGAATCGGTCCAACCAAGGTCAACAGCTTGATGAAGAGTATCAATATCGAGTGAATCGACTTTAGTTACACTAAAACCAACCTTTGCATCAGTGTTAATGTCGTAATCAACGCCAGCAACCCATGTATTGCCTCTGCTATTACCTAAACCGACAAACTCATAGCCATTAATATCAATTGCATCATAATTTACACTGTACAACCCGTCACGTGGGTCAAGCTCTGTATCAGTAGCTGAAAATCCAATGAAGAAATCAAATGAATTTAAGCGATATGCTAGGTCAAACTCAAATCCTTTAGTCTCTAACGTGCCTATATTGTTATAAACCGAGTTTCCTTCATACCCTTCAAATATCACATCATCTAAAGACGAATTATAAATACTTGCCTTAGCGGATAAATTTTCATTAGTGTATGTTATGGATGCTTCAATATTAGCTACGGTCTCAGGTACTAAACTTTCATCCGCTACTGGAATATCTGAACCGTCATATAAATATCCATCAATGGTAAAGCCATCCCCTATTTGTTTACCACGCGCGGCTTCAGCATACCCAAGCCCTACTGTCCAAGCTTCATTAATGTCATATGCTAAACCGATATTAAAGCTCACTTCATTGTCGTCTAAACTCGATGCACTTTCTGTAATTGCAGTGCCATAATATTCATCTAATAGGATGTCTTGTTTAAACTTATAACTATCAAAACGCACTCCATAACTCAGTAAAAGTTGTGGAGTAATATCACTATAACCTTGTGCATAAACACCCAGTACACTGCCTTGTTCTGAATTTTCTTTTGCACCTGCTGCAGACCCACTCGATACTTCATCATTTCTATAATCAACGCCATAAACAAATTTATGTTCATCAATAATACTTGTATTACGAATATCTAAGCCATATGTGTCAATGTCAGCAAGCCAAGCAAATCGGCCGCCATTAAAAGATGATTCGGTTTTGTATGCTGTCGCCTCTAAATACAATAAGTTATTGTGAGAAAATATATAATTAGCAACGTAAGTCTCTCGCTCTGCTTCACTTGGATACAAAGCATCACCTTCTTGTACCGCCCAGTTAGGGCGTGCTGAAAAATCCCCTTCTTCGTCGCGTTTTTCAATACTTACCGACAAATGATGATTATCTGCTAACTCACCACTGGCTTTAATAAACATCATATCTTGATCGGCGGCCGTACCATAAATAGTATCGCCATCACCATTTTCCATGTTCTCGCGATCCACAGTACTGAAATACCCTAGTACGCCCCATGCATCACTTAATTTACCGTATACACTGGTGCTTAAACGCGTACCGTCATTTGAAAAGTAACTTGCTTTAACACGTCCACCAAATTGTTCACCTTGATTAAGTAAGTCTTGCGCGTCTTTAGTTTTAAAGCGGATAGAGCCGCCAATCGCACCAGGACCACTTGTTGCTTCTCCGGCACCTGCTTGCACATCTATTTGCTGTAATAGGTCAGGATCTATTGTTACACGACCAATATGATGAAATAACGTTGATGTTTGCTGTGCACCATCAACCGTTATATTTAATAAAGAATCTTCAACACCACGAATATAGATCTTTTGTGCAACGCCTACCGAGCCACCCACACTAACAGAAGGTGAATGTCGAAAAATGTCAGCCAGATCACTTGCTTGATATTGTTCTATTTCTTCAGCTGTAATACTCAAATTAGTTGCAGAACCAACTACAGATATTTTTTCAACAGACGCTGTATTTTTAGCAAGTTCTTGCGCGTATATAGGTGAACTAAATGATGCACAAATGGCACTCATTAGGGCTAATTTTTTCAAGGGGGACGTTCCTTCTTAATTGCAAATAAGAAGAATTATCATTTTCTTTTGATTAAAAGTATAGCAACTTTACATTTGTTACATTTAGGATATATACAAAGACGCGTTAGGTGCAATCTACTTTAGTTGCCTAAAAATATGTAAGTAAGGGCGTGAACAGGACGAGAAAGCGTTGCTCAGTTTTTACAAGCACACAATATGAAATGTAATTTATACACCTTTAGGAACCGTTACAGTCATTACTAAACCACCTGCAGTATCATTTTTAGCAAATACTGTCGCAGCAATCGCATGTAATTGCCTTTGTGCTAAAGCAAGCCCTAAACCAAAGCTATCACTGTTGCATGAGCGAGCTGAATCAATCCGGAAAAAAGGTCTAAAAATAGTATTTAAATGCTCTTTAGGTACTCCTGGACCTTGATCTGCAATAATAATTTGATATTCATGTTTATAATCAATGAGGCTAATCCGTACTTTTTTATTAATGGGTGTGTAACGTAGTGCATTTCTAAGTATATTCTCCAGTGCTTGACCTAATGCTCTGTGATTACTGTTTTCAATATGGGCTTGATTAGGTAAGTCAGCAAAAATAAGTTTATCTGGGTACTCAAAACGCCCATCTTCAATGAGAATTTCGAGTAAATCGACTAAATCCAAAGATTCGATGCGCAACTGAGGTGACTCGTTATCTAACCAGGATAAAGTAAGCGTGTCATCCACTAACTTACGGATGTGCTGTGACTCTTTGTGAATACGCTCTAATTTGATTTGCGTGTCTTCTACACCCTTTTCTCTGTGAGAGAGTAAATTGTCAGTTGCTATATCTAAGCGTGTTAAAGGTGTTCTCAACTCGTGAGACAGATCAGTTAGTAATACACGTTGATGCATAATCTGATCACTGATCCGCTCTGCCATTAAATCAAATGTTTCAGCTAACTGGGATAGTTCATCATTGCGTGAGCCCAACTGCTCCCGAACTCTGACACTAAAGTCTCCTTTGCTAAATGCCCTACTTGCTAAGTCGAGTTCTTTAATAGGATGCATAATATGGCGATATAACACAATCGATAAACACACCAATATCAGCATTGGCAATAAAACTTGTAACGACAAACGTGTTAAATTCCAAAGTGATCCTGGGCGCATTCTTTGCGGCAACTGCACAACAAGGCTAGTTGCACCATCTTTAAAAGGTAATTGCATAACGGGTGCATGCTCAAAATACAGATGAATTTTCCAATCAATACTTCGTCCCAAGTTATACCCTGTATACTCATAACGATGAGAGCGATTACCTGCTAACTCAACCACATTGGCTTTAGCAATTACAGCCCAAATACTCTCTTGTTGTTGTAAATCATCAACCCAACGCTCAAGTTCGCTCATATCGCCTTGATCAAATATAACCTCAGCCTTTTTTTGCCAATTAATTAACTCTTCTCGACTTGAGTCACTTAGCATGCTCATATCATTTTCAAAATGATTAACCGCGACATTAATTAAATAAAACATCGCAACAACACCAGTACCAATAATTAAGCACAGCTTCCAAAATAAACGTCGTGTCATTTAATACAGTACCCTTGCCCATGCACAGTGTGTAAACGGCTGCCATCCCAGCCGGCGTTATTTAATTTTTTTCGTATACGACTCATATGCATATCTAAACTACGATCGTACTGACTGAAACGCTTGTTAAGCGCCACTTGATATAAAAAAGGTTTTAACAGTATTTGTTCTTGGTTTTTCATTAAAATTTGCAGCAAGGCAAACTCAATAGGCGTAAAAGCTAATAGCTCACAATGCAGAAAAACCTGCTGGTGTAGGCTATCTATTTCAAGTCCATCAATATTAGCAATGTAAGGGGTATTTGTGTCTTGTTTAAAAACGCGCCTTAGTACTGAATCTACTCGTAGTAATAATTCTTGGCTATTAAACGGTTTTGCTAAGTAATCATCTGCACCAGCTGATAAACCTAAAATGCGCTCTTCTTCAGCATGTTTTGCCGATACAATTATTACAGGGGTGTTATTACAACTACGTAAAATATTAAGCACTGCTAAGCCATCTTTGCCCGGCAACATAACATCTAATAAAATAAGACTAAAACGTTGAGCAACCGCTAAATCAAGCGCTTGATTACCATCAAAACACTGTGTAACAGAGTATCCTTGGTTGGCTAGTAATTCAGTAATTTGATCATTAAGTAATGTATCGTCTTCAACAACTAAAATATCAAAATCAGATTTGTTACGTTGATAGGCCTGTGGTGCAGACATAGAAAGCCATAATTTTTATAGTATTAAAACAAATTAAAGCAAATGGTAATACAAATCAATATCAAAATTAGTGAGTGTGGAGAAAGTTGATTTTTTGAGTGTTTTGAGTGTTTTGAGTGTTTTGAGTGTTTTGAGTGTTTTGAGTGTTTTGAGTGTTTTTCGAGCATAAACTTGTCATTTAGGAAATAACAAGTGGCGGAGTGGACGGGACTCGAACCCGCGACCCCCGGCGTGACAGGCCGGTATTCTAACCAACTGAACTACCACTCCGCAGTGGTATGTGCATGGGGTAATGCACTTACTAATTTTAATCATGATATCAAATGGCGGAGTGGACGGGACTCGAACCCGCGACCCCCGGCGTGACAGGCCGGTATTCTAACCAACTGAACTACCACTCCGCAGAGATATCA
>NZ_WTLA01000026.1:0-52856 GCF_011378845.1 Pseudoalteromonas sp. Z9A4 | reverse complement strand
TTATGCCTAAAGGGCTGCCGTTTGAGCTTAAATCGTACCTTGAACTTGTTGAGCTAACAGGGCGAATAATACGAGAGGATAAACGCGGGCATATTGATAATATGAATCTCCCTTTGTTAGAAAGGCTTAATATATCCCAGAAAACTGGTTAAAGCTCACTACGCAATTTACGCGCGTATTTCATGGTGCAGTAGGCAGACCCACTTCACAAGCAAGTTACTGTGAAAATTTAAAGCGGAAACGGCGATCAAATATTAGCAACTGCGAAAAGCTACTCGCATAATACTTAAGCTACTCAGTAAAACCATTCAGTAAACATTAAAACTGCAATTATGTAGTTATTATCATGCGTGTAATTCAGGTTTTAACGTGCTAATGACTTATTTAATGGATGAAATAAAAGTAACCCAATATTAAAAGATAAATTCTCAACCTAAAAGTGAATAGCCAGATTAAAAATAGAGTGGCTGTCTTGTTTAGTTAAAATAGGCTTGTTTGGTTACTCGTTAAGAGTGAATCCAAACACGGTAGTAAACCTCAACAACTCCTGAAAACAAAGCCTATTAGCATTATGGTTTGCCGTAATAGGAATCGTACTTATGTATTGATCACCAACTGAAAGGTATATTGATCAGTGTGTCCATTTAATTTATGTAATCAACGCCGTATCAGATGATAAAAGTAAACTAACAATACTTGGCTCAAAAGTTGAGACTATAAAAGAGCCTCTTCTAAATTTGATTACTGATGATTAGGACGGCCTGAAAGCGATAAAATCAAGTGCTTAAGTGATAGGGGTTTTCACTCAGAAATGGAGTAATTAAAATTGTCAGATAATAAATTTGAAAAAGAGTTTAGCGAAAATAGTTTTTGGGATAAAACTAAAAACTTTGCAAAGGTTGCAGGAGAAACAGTCCTAGAACCAGCACTAAAGCTATATTACTCAGCTCAAGATTCAGACACACCGACTTGGGCTAAAACTACAGTTTATGGGGGCCTTGGGTATTTTATTTCGCCAATAGACGCGATCCCTGATATTACACCTATCATAGGTTATTCTGATGATCTTGGTGTTTTAGTCGCAGCAATTGCGGCTGTAGCTGCTTATATTAAAAGTGAGCATGCGATAAAAGCAAAAGAAACATTAAAACAATGGTTTGGATAAATAAAACAAGCTGCTTAAACGGATTTTAAACAGTTGGCTGCGCTCTTGCCTAGCACATTGTAACCAACTATTTGTCATCGCTTAGTGAATAAACAAAACACTCATCAACCCATGGCTCGTTATAAGCTTGGTACTTATGTACATCGGCGATGCATCAAAAAATAGTGCTAATCAGGCAGCCTCAAAGCAAAGGTCGTTACAGGGTATATGAAGAGTCAGATATTGAGATTCTTGTATTAATTAAATAAGCTAAGCAGTTAGGGATAACATTGTCTAAACTTCAAGGCGTTATAGTTTATACCAATGGTAAGGTTGACTGGTTAAAAAAAATATTTTTAAAATAAATAAAACAGCTCGTATTGTGAACACAATGGATACTCCACCTTGGTATTATTCTTTATTTCAAGGGGCTCCAGCCATTAAACAGTTAAAGACATGTACACTAGTGTTTGTTGGTTTTCAAAAAGTAAAATGATTGGTTCAATTATAAACTCTACGGAAGAATCTAGAATATAATGGACTAATGATGTGTCAAAATTTGGGTTTACAGCTAATTAAAATTATAACAACACGCCCTGAGATGGACAGCAAGCATTTAAGCTCACTTTCCACCGCAAGTTTTAACAGTGGTGTTTTCTTACTTTTCAATGCCGTTAGGTAAGTTGATTCATCGTAGGGCGTATTTAGATTTAAACCCGACTTTACTTATTTAGTTCTTTTCTTATAATTTCAGCCCCAGCGCTCAAGGCATTTAGTTTACCTCTGGCTATATGTTGAGGTAGTGGAGCCATGCCGCAGTTTGTACACGGGTAAAGTTTATCGGCATCTACAAATTGCAGTGCTTTACGTAGCGTATTAGCTACTTCCTCTGGCGTTTCGATAGTATGGTTTGCTACATCAATTGCGCCTACCATTACTTTTTTACCGCGAATTAGTTCTAGTAAATCCATTGGCACATGCGAGTTATGGCACTCTAGTGAAATAATATCGATATTAGATTGCTGAAGCTTAGGGAATGCTTCTTCGTACTGTCGCCATTCGCTTCCTAGTGTTTTTTTCCAATCTGTATTGGCTTTAATGCCGTAGCCATAGCAAATGTGCACGGCGGTTTCGCATTTAAGCCCTTCAATTGCGCGCTCTAAACAGGCGATTCCCCAGTCGTTTACTTCATCAAAAAATACGTTAAACGCGGGCTCATCAAACTGGATGATATCAACGCCTGCGGCTTCTAGCTCTTTGGCTTCTTGATTAAGAATTATGGCAAATTCCCACGCTAGTTTTTCACGGCTTTTATAGTGGTCGTCGTAAAGCGTGTCGATCATGGTCATTGGGCCTGGCAATGCCCATTTTATTGGTTGCTTGGTTTGCTTGCGTAAAAATTTAGCGTCTTCAACAAACACAGACTTTTGACGGCTAACAGGGCCCACAACGGTGGGTACGCTTGCGTCGTATCGGTCTCTAATTTTTACTGTTTTACGTTTTTCAAAGTCAACACCATTTAGGTGCTCTATAAATGTAGTTACAAAATGCTGCCTTGTTTGCTCGCCATCGCTAACAATATCAATGCCTGCTTGTTGCTGGTCGAATAATGATAAGCGTAGGGCGTCGTGTTTGCCTTGGGTTAATTCATCACCTTGTAATTTCCAAGGTGACCAAAGTGTTTCTGGCTCTGCAAGCCATAAAGGCTTAGGTAAACTGCCAGCGGTAGATGTTGGTAATAATTTTTTCATAATAAATAATGCCGTATATTTTAGTTAATTATTAAACGTAGCGTTAAGCGCGTTATTTTTCGTTATTATTGGTTGTTGCTATTAGTTGTTATGACAGATAACTAGTAGAGAATTGCTCAAGAACTCTTTGGTACGGCTTGATAAAATGCTCTTGTGCAAACTTGCCTTGCTCATTCGCTAACTTGCCGCGCTCTTCTCGGTCATACACAATTTGCGTTAATGAATGATCCAAGTTTTTTAAGTTTGGTTTATATGATTTACCCGCTGTTGCGTTGGCATTATAAATCTCTGGTCTGTAGATTTTTTGAAACGTTTCCATCGTACTAATGGTGCTTATAAGCTCAAGATTGCTGTAATCATTAAGTAAGTCACCAAAGAAAAACAATGCTAAAGGCGCGGCGCTATTTAATGGCATAAAGTAACGTACCTGCAAGCCCATTTTTTTGAAGTATTGCTCAGTTAAAGACGATTCATTTGGCTCGTATTCAACGCCAAGTACCGGGTGTTGGTTTTCGGTGCGATTGTAGGTTTTGTTATCTGACACACTTAGGCATATAACCGGTGGTTTTTTAAAGTTTTGTTTGTATGTATCTGAATTTACAAATGACTGAAATAGCTTGCCATGTAAAACCCCAAAGTCATCAGGAATACTAAATTGAGACTTGCCCTTATTGTGCTCTTGTAGGAGTACGCTAAAGTCATAATCGCGTACATACGATGAAAAGTTGTTTCCTACAATGCCTTCAATGCGCTTATTAGTTTTATGATCAACAATATTTGTTTTTAATATTTCGATTGAGGGAAAGCTTTCACCGCCGTCTTCAATACCTATCTCAACAGAGACAATTTCAAGCTCAACAGCATAACGCTCACCTTTGGTGTTATCCCAATGGGCTAGGGCATTAAAACGGTTGTTGATCATGTTTAAGGCGTTACGCAAGTTTGCTTTGCGGTATTCACCTCTGGCTAAATTAGCAAAGTTTGTTGTGATACGCGTATTAGTTGATGGATGATAATTTTCGTCGAGTGAAACGCTCTTAATATTAAATGTAAAATCTTTTTTCATCGTGTTTATATCCAATTTTATAATTTAAACCTGATTGATGCTCTGCGCTTTATTAGCCTTGCAACTTACTGTGCTGGTTTTGTTGTCCAGTGGCTTTAAGTTGTTAGCTATAGTGTTTAGCGCTAAGGGATGAGTAATTTATACGTTGATTGGTATATGAAGAAAAACGGTTTAATTTCACATAAAACATGAGTCATATTCATTAATCATAATTGTTTGATGTGAGTTGGCGTAAATTAGCGGGGTAAAGGGGAGAAATGATATAAATATGGTACGGGTGTTTAGCCGTTTAGACTTCCTTTGTTTTAGCGTGCATTTTATTCATGTTGATCATGAGGAATATTCAGAGGGATTTTTATTTTTAAAACAGTGCATTAGATAAGTTTTTAGCATTTTAAATCGTTGTTTATAGTAAATGTCATGACTATTTAAGCTTAAGTTAGCTAATCTTAGCGAGGTAAACAGACTTCTTAATAACTGTATAGCAGCTTAGGTATTAATAAAGGCGCTATAAATCATATTAATAGCAATGCCAGTACGTTAAGTAAGTTATACTCATTTTTCATCACATCACCTATCGAGTATTCGTGGATATCAAAGGCACTTGTATTGCATCAGTTACTGATGAGCATGGCCCGGTTTATGTATATCAAACAAAAAAGAATCTTATTCTCAGCTTTGATGGAAAAATTTATCAAAGCTGTATCAAATTAGATAATATTAACGGGTTAAGCTTAGCTTATACGCAAGCTATGATGGCTGCGCTTTTTTTTATACCGCACTTAAAAACCGCGATGATAATGGGGCTTGGAGCGGGCTCTATAGCAAAAAGTCTTTATCATGCGTTTCCTGCACTGACTATTCATACCGTTGAATATCGTCAAGCCGTTGCCGATATGGCTATAAAATATTTTGAAGTTCCCGTGTCAGAACGTTTGTTTATTCATATTGATGATGCGGCAAACTACATGAAAAAAACGCAGATAAAAACGGATGTTATTTTTTCTGATTTATATAGCTCAGAAGGGATGGAATCAGATCAGGTGCAATCATCCTACTTACGTGATTGTAAAAACGCGCTCACTTTTGATGGTGTTTTAGTACTTAATATTTGCCATACCAAAGTTGGGCAAAGAGAAGCGTTTGATCAACTACTTGAGAAAGAATTTGCAGGAAAGATTCTTAGTTTTATTATTGAAGGCGGGAATAAAATTGTTTTTGCTTTTAACAATAAAATGCCTGTACTTAGTGAGGATGAATTACTTGCTAAGGCTCACACGTTACAAAAATCAATAAACGTACCAATGACGCGCTATGCCGAGCTTTTATTTAATCAAAAATGGTTAGTTTGATGTACTGTTAAATGGCGCGTTTAAATCCATCCGTCTATCTGTTGTTCATTTAAACTTGGTTAAACTAACCTTACTCTGAATAAAAATAATAAAGTACGTACCCGTACGGAAACACTCATACATGGATTACTGTAAAAATATAATAGCTAAATTTATAAGCGCGATGCAAAAGCGGCCTGGATTATTGGCTGTGATGTCATTTTTGTCGGGTGTTGCTAGCTTTGCACTGGTAGATAGAAAAGAGTCTTTTTCGCAATTTATTGCCATATTTTTGCTTGTTAGTTGGTTGTGGCTAATTATTGATAATTGGCTACGGGACAAAGTAGAAGAAAAGTTTGGTGTGGCGGTATCTCCTAATGTAATGCGTTTTGCTCTGCAAATGGTGCAACAAGAAAGCCTATTTTTTGCTTTGCCGTTTTTTTTAGCGGTTACGCAGTGGGATCATCCTCAAGCAGTTTTTACCTCCCTTATTGCTTTGTGTGCACTTATATCGGTAATCGACCCATTTTATTACAAAAAACTTGCCAGAAACCGCACGTTATTTACTGTTTTTCATAACTTTGCTTTATTCGTTGTTTTGCTTGTTACGCTGCCTATTTTATTAAATTTGACTACTAGCCAAAGTTTAGCCGCAGCTCTTGTAACGGCTGTAGTGGTTACTCTACCGAGTTTAAACAATTTAATGCCTAATGCACGCTGGTGGCGTTTTCCTATTCTTGTAGTGATTTTATGTGCCTTAAGCGCGTCTATTTGGCAATTAAGAAGCTACGTGCCGCCTGCAGCACTGCGATTAACCGATATTACGTTAGCTCATGAGGTTGATTTACAGCATAAAAAGCCTGTAGGGAGCATTAAGCAGTTAGATTCTTATACGCTACACCATCAAGGTTTATATAGTTGGACGGCTGTTAAAGCGCCAAGAGGTTTAAACGAAAAAATATTTCATGTATGGATACATAATAAAAAAGAGGTTGATCGAATTACGTTAAATATAAACGGTGGGCGAGAACTTGGTTATAGAGCATGGACTCACAAGGTAAACTTTCCTAAAGACTCTGTTGGTAAATGGCAAGTTAAAGTCATTACTGAGTCAGGACAACTAATAGGTTTAACGAAATTTACTGTTACACCTTAGTTAGCTTAATCGGCTGCAATTTAAATAACTAATTGATATAGTTTTTTCATAGCAAAGTAATGGATATAAATTATAAGTATTGCGTTTGAAATTTTTATTTGGCTAATAGTTGAAACGGGTTTGAGCTTTTTGTTTTACTCGACCGGGTGGCTGCTAGTAAAAGTGGTAACGTTTGGGCAGTATAAAAGCGAGTTTAAGGATTTTGCATCTTATAAAGCGAGTAAAGCTAGAAGAGTCGACTTAATCTTCTTACTCGGTTTTTGTTTTTACTTTGCACTCATTGCCGTTATGGCTTATTTGAGTCACTAAACTGGCTAACAAATTAGGTTAATTATTTTAAGAATAATAAGCAGCTTAATGAATTATTGCTGCTTATAGTTTTCCCCTTTACCGCACTTTTTTACACTTCCTACTTATACTTTCCTGTTTTTGCAATAGGGAACACCTCATCGCGAGTACTATAACTCTTATTTAAACTATTAAATTAAGTACCAGCTAGAGCATTGCTCGGTGCGTATATAGCTTTGGTTTGTTGGTTGAAATCCGAGCTAATTGCAACTTGTAGTTTATGGGTAATACTTAGTAAATACTTTAAAATCTAATAAATAAAACAATAAATGTGCATCCATTTATTGCGCTAATACGTTTTATAACAATACTATGCGCCACTTTTTACCATTTATGATGGTTTTGGACTTAATAAATGACTCACTATTTAAAATATGTATTTGTTATTACGACTCTAGCGGGAGTAAATACAGCTTACGCACAAGCAAAAACACAAGAGCACTATCAAGAGCTTGAAGTGGGTGTAGGCGGAAATATTAAGCATACTAATACTGACGTAAATTATAAAAATAAAGAGTTTGATTTACATATCCACCCATTATGGGAAAGCCGATATGTAACCGAAGGTCGAGATAACCTTGCCGGTAATGGTATTACATCAATTGCTACTGAGTTTAATTATAAAAACTTTGCGGTGATCCCTTGGGCGGCAAAAGGTATTAGTAGTGATTATTCAGAGCTTAATTTAAATGCTATTTATACCGCTCACTTATCTGAGCGGATAGAGATGTATGTAGGTTATAACTATATTAAAGCTCGTGAAGAAGGCATTGATGCTCACGATAATGAGCTAAGCCTCGACTTTGCGTATTTTTATGCAGACGATATTCAGTTGTTAAGTAGTGTTTATCATTCATTTGATGCCAGCGGTACATTTTTGGAGCTGGCAGTAAAAAAAGATTTTTATATTAACGATTTACTATCAGTAGATATTCAATCGGGCGTGGGGTTTAATGCGGGGTATGTTAATGATGGGCACAACGGAATTAACAACGTAAAGTTTACTGTAAACTTGTCGTATCAGCTTTTTAATCAGTTAGCCTTATACACATATACAAGCTATAGCATTGCAGTTAATAAAGATGAAAAACGCTTTGTAGGTGACGAGACACTTCGAAATATATTTTGGGGTGGTGTAGGGCTAAGTTATCAATACTAGGGCGTGCTTTTTCAAGGTTGAGTTTGAAGCAGTGTGTTTTACTTTTAGGCAGTTCAGAGCCTACTGGGTAAAACTCTTGCTGCATGATTAAATCGATCTTAGGATCAAATAGTAACACACGATAAAATATGTTTAACGGCCAGGTTGTTGCTAAATTTCAGTTTTAAATTTAATTATTATTATGTTTTGAATCAATAAACAATGCGTATGTGTAATACACAATAACTAAAAATGTTAGTGTTTAGCTATCGTTCAAATACAGTTGAGAATTACATATGAAGTTTTTAGTATTTTTAGGCACAGTACGCGATAGTACACCACCAAAGCCTGCTCGCTTAGGTTTAAGGGTTTCTAGTGCTTGTATAGAATGCTTAACAGAGCATTTTGGCGACCATGAGTTTGAGCTAATTGATACGTTGGATTTTCCTAGCGAAAACGTATTTAAACCGCATTTTGCATACGCTAAAAGTAATGCACCTACAGAGCTCACTCTTTTAGCTGATAAAATTAAAGCCGCAGATGGTTATATAATGATTAGCCCTGAGTACAATCACAGCATGAGTCCAGCCCTCGCTGACTTACTTAATCATTTTGGTAGCTCACTATTTTCGTATAAACCAAGTGCAATAGTAACTTACTCAGCAGGGCAGTGGGGTGGCGTAAGAGCGGCCATTAGTATGCGCACGTTTTTATCTGAACTTGGCTGTTTGCCGGTATCGGCGATGATCCACGTGCCAAAAGCGCAAGATGTGTTTAGTGAGGATGGCAAACCTGTTGCAGGAGAGAGTCAATCATCGTGGTTTAATTATTTCTCACGCACGTTTAGCCAACTAATATGGTGGGCGCAGGCTGCTAAAGAGCATACCGAGGTGGTTGACCCGCAAAGTTTGCTAAAAAGCTTTAAAACAGATCCTTCTCAGCGCAATGCACCTTAATACCCGCTAACTAATTGTTTGGATTGATTATAGAAACATGGCTGCATATAGTGGTATCATTAACGCTACATATTTTTAATAATGCATAATACCAATCCGCAATAATACTTAATCAATTTAAGAGATTAAATCGCTAACGGCATTAAAAATTTTGATATAGAACAACTCAATAACGAAATTTTTGCTGTGTTCTCAACACGGTTTTCTTGCCTCAAAATAGATTACTGAATTATGCGAATTGGTGTAAGAAACAAGGAAATTGTGTCTTGAAATATCTAGCCTTACTAAGTGTGCTAACGCTTAGTGCATGTAGTTCTGTTCCCCATAAAATTGAAATGAGCCAAAGTACGGCTGCAAATATGAACCTTATCGCTTTAACTGAGCAAAGTGCACCTAAGGGTGTTGCTGGCACTTACCAGTTTCATATTAAAGCGGCGGGAGCTCAGGGTAATTGGTTGTATTTAAATACAGAAACTGATTATCGCGACAGGCGTTCAATTACGGTATCAATACAGCCTAATGTGGTAGCCGAGCTTCAAAGTAAATACGGACAACCAGCAGACACCTTTTTTATTGATAAAACAATAGAAGTAACAGGCGAAGCTAAACGAGTAACTATCGATTTTATGAGCCGTGGTAGAGTCACCAATAAATATTATTATCAAACGCACATAGATGTGTCATCAATTAAGCAGCTTCGTGTTATAGAAAGTTAGTAAAAACAATGCACTGTATTTATATACAGTGCATTGTAAAAAGCTTACTTTGAGCTTTAACGTCTCCAATTAAATTTACTGTTCTGGCGCTATTTTAGCGCTGTTTTATTCAACGATTTCAATACTCCTATTTAACCTATTGTAATCTCATTACATAAAACTAATAATTAGTTAGTTTTATAAATTTGAGTACCTGTATTGAAAGCCAAAGAAATCCGCAATTTTTATATCAACGAAGAGCAATCTGTTTATTTGCTTTCGCACCGCGATGCTAAAAAACACCGCCAGTGGCTTAATATTTGTATTAAGCAGTTAACACTGCTGGGCTACAAAAACGTTGAAATGATTGGCTCGGGTGCTTTTGGTTTTGTATTTGCAGGTGATGACGATAACGGCTTACCTTGGGTATTTAAGTTTTCGCGTATTACACTTGCCCAAAGTGTACGTGACCGCCTAGAAGACGAAGCGTATATGCTTTCGCAAATTAATAACCCCTTAGTGCCTACCTTTTATGCATTTGAGCGAATTAAAAAACAAGGGATTTTAATGATGGCTCGCGCCATTGGAGAGGACCTTGAAAAAGTATCGCTTAAAACAGGGCGCTTTAGTGCCGCGCAAATAATGGCACTAGCTGTTAGGTTACGTAATGTATTAATTGATTTACGCAGTCACAAAAACGGCATTAGCCCACAACCTATAGTGCATGGCGATATAAAGCCTTCAAACCTTGTTTGGGATGCAAACACTGATGCGCTGTCGTTAGTGGATTGGGGAAGCTCTGTGTATGCACAGCTCGATAGTGATGGTAACCCTGTTGCCAGTAACTTTATGGATTTAATGTCGGGCGATTTAAGCACAACGAATGCTCGTATGGGCGATGTGTACTTTATTGGTGAAGCGCAAATGTCGGGGGAGCAATCATCCCCACGATTTGACGAACAAGGTGTAGCCGCCACGCTGTATGCGTTAGCGTCGGCGCAGTCGTGTCGCTTTGGTGCGCAAGCCATCCCTGCAAGCAGCTTAGGGCTCCCAAAAGAACTGGCTAAAGTTATTGATGGCATGCTATCTAAAAGTAAGGCACAACGTGATGGTGCCGGTGATTACTTTATGCGTAACATTACAACTATGGCTAAAGCGTATTTACCTGAGCTTGATAAAAAACAAAAAAAAGCAGATATCCCTTTTTGGTATGGCAAGGCAGAGCAACCCGACACGGTGGTATATAGTTCACGAAAACAGTTTTTACGCCAGGCCGATCATAATCAGCAATTACTAGATATAAACGACGCGCAACTTGACCGTTATTATAAAGAGTTTTTGTTTGATACAGGCGATAACGAAAAAGCATTTTTAGCATCAATAAGCCGATTAGCTAAGTACCCTGTTGTTGGTGGGCTTAGTTTTCATTGGAAGGATGAGTCGATGTTTGTTGAATCGTCTTTAATTATGCATGACGAATCATTGGGTGATGCGTTTAGTGATGCGATTAATAACACGGTGATGCTTGCGCAAGCGATTAATCAAAAAGGGTTATTCAAGTGTTGTTTGTTTGATGCCCGTAAAACCATTCAACTAGAGCGAGATGGCACGGGTGCATTTAAGTTTGATAGCCTACCAGAGCTTGAATACGAAGTTGTAAGCATGAAGGCAAACGACATAACCCGCCCGCATTCATACTTTGAAGACGGTAAAGACCCTGATGAGCAACTACAGCTACCTAAAAAAGTTATTAAGTGCGTATTTGAGCTTAACCAAATTCATCATACGGGGTGTATTATTTTTGAAGCACTGCCTGACAGAATGAAAATTCACCATTACTACCGCTTACTCGATTCGAGCAAAGAGGTTGAGTTTAAACGTTTGCTAAATAAACTTATGCAATACGCGGTAAATATTACGGACGTTGGTGTCGCGGGCTTTATGAAACTCCCATATAAAAACACCCGTGAGTTTAGTTTATGTGAGCAGCAAGAAGAGCATTACTTTCCTAAAAATCCTAAGCTTGTATCTTTATAGAAAGTACTTAAATTAAGAGTGCTGAATGAAAAGACAAAGATAAAAAAAGAGCATAAGTTTGTTTAACTTGTACTCTTTGCCACTTAATTATTAGGTAAGTATTACTAATTATTAAAACACCTTACTAAAAGGCGATGTTAATGTTAGCTCAAATTGATGAGTAAGTTTTTGCGTTTTATTAGTCGCTGTAATTTGATATTGCTGCTTGTGCTCATTGTTACTAAATAGCTTAACGTTAAAGTTAACTTTGGTTAATTTACTCGCAAGAGAGTAGCGACCAGTAATGGTTACTTGGTCTATATTGTCGCTTTTATGTGTATGCGACGCTTCTGGGTTTAGCAAAAGTCCGTCAATAGTAAATTTATACTGATGATCCGCTAAATAAACGTTCTTTTTAACTCGCTTACTTATTTGTTTTTTATGAGCATTAAACTCAACTATTGATACTTTGCCATCCTTATCTTCATCAACCCCTTTAAAAGCCGACATAGGGATTGAAAGCACAATAAACACGTTATTATCAACAAAATTCAGCGTACCGTGATCTGCAACCATTAAATGCGCGTTTGCTAAGGTTGGTGTACTCAGTAAGCACAAGGTGGTCATACTCAGTAGACCTCTTTTTATATAAGGCATAGCTTACTCCTAACTAAACTTCGCCTTTAACACAGCGTTGAAAAAACGGGTAAGTGTCTGTTGCGTAGTAGTGGTATATCCCATCAGGAAACTCAGGCGTTACACCAACGCGGCCATTACATTCATCTAAATCACCAGAGCCTGCTACGTATTCCCAATCTTGTGCAAATGTACCTAATGGGTATATATCGGTAGAAGGGCGGTTTGCGCTTACGGTTGTTACGCGTTGATAGCTACCGGTCATTGCGGTTAGGACTGAAGTTGCATCACTTGAGTCTGAATAGCCGTAACGTGCATAAATAGGAAAGCCATCTGCTGCCCAACCTATTAGAGTCATAGTGGTGCTATTGCCACCTCGCATTGCTACAAAGCCTTCAGGCATACCATGATAATGATATGTACCATCGGGTTGTACGTGTGCATTGTTGTCGTCTGTTCCAAAACTAAACGTGTCTTGGCTTAGGGCTTCTATATTCCAGTTGCCGCTATTGTCGCCTAAATCGCAATCGGTTCCAGAATCATCACAACTTCCGCCTGTACCAGCGTCTATTTTAATGCCATTAAGTACAACGCCTATCATTCCACGAGGACCACCAAGTATGGTTGCTTGTGTTGTTTCTATAGGCTCAAGTGTGTAGCTTTCATTTACTGATTGCTCAGAAATAGTATTTGGGTTATCAGCATTAGGGAATGTGCCTACTTCGTGATCGGGTATGCCATTAGCTACTAAGTCGCGTGTAGTTCCTGTGCATGACCAATCTGCAGCGCTGGTGGCTTGTACTGACTCTGACTCGTTATATTCACTGTAGCTATATTCACAAAGTACACTTTGGGTTGAAATGCTGGTACCTGTGCCATTATCTGTGGTGGTTTGTGATGAGCTTTCTGTAGTTTCTGAGCTATCAGCTATGCCTTCTCCACCTCCACATGCAACTAACGATGAAACAATTAAAGCAAGAGAAGTGAGCTTTAAAGCATTTATCCTATTTCGATTTTTATTATTAAGTGCGTATTGTTTCATTGCTGCCTACCTGATCAATTAAGTTACTCAAACAATAATCAGCAATTGTGCAAATAGTGTGTAAACAATGATGACAAATTAGCAATTATGTAAATAGGCGGAGTATTAAAGCTAAGTTGAGATTTAACTTTATGAGATTGTGTTTTATTTTAAAATTTCAAAAAGTTAAACTAATGCCAAAATAGCTAACATAAAAGGCTACCTTAATGGCTAAAACAAAACCTGTAGTGACGTTACAAAGTCACGGTATTTACTCTAAGTGGGATAGTGAAAGTAAAGCGTTGCCACAAATAGAGCAATTTACAACAAATGTAATAGCTGAGGTAGATATTGAGTTTGGCTTAATCGTAAATATCAAAAAAGGTAAAGGCGAAAAGCTTCATTATTGTATTTACCATCCTGATATTCCAAGTAGTAACGGTGATGTGATGGACCCTTTTGAAGGCGATGTATACGTTAAAAACAGTGATTGGAACTTTTATTTAGGCGATACACTTTGGCTGCCAATAGAAAATAAATTGGGTGATTGGCGAATGACGATTGAACTAAATGGAAAAATCATTGCTGATAAAACTTTTAATGTGGCATTAGAGGCAGAGCGCACTGAAACAGATTTTTGGAAAAACCGAGGGTACTAATTGTTATTTATTGGCTATGTGACGCGGATATAATTGAAGTTAATGAGAAAATAGTCGAAGAGCTATTTATAAACAGCTCTTCAACCTTAAATTAATAAGTTTTTAGTTACCCCAAGGGTTACTAGAATTAGAACGCTGTTTACGATCGCGAGCACGTTGCTTAGATTCTTTTTTCTCTACAATACGTTTAGCATCAACAAAACTAAGTTCACACGGCTCACCAGGTTTATGATCAGCGGGGATAACGCGATCTCGTGGCGGTAATTCGTATTGCACATCATCAGGCTTAGGTAAGTTTTTAAGACGATAAAGGTAAAAGTTATCTACTTTTTCTTGTGCCCATTGTGTTTTACGTAAAAATTTAACCGCAGACTTAACATCAGGATTATTTTTAAAGCAGTTAAGTTGTAAATAAGCGTGTAGGAGTTCCCACCCGTATTGTTCAACCAGCTCTTCAACCACTTGTTCTAATTTTACGCCTTGCAGTGGGTTATTACTGAAAAGTTCTTGGTTGCTCATAGGTGTTGCCTCATTATTAAAATACAAATTGCATTATAAGTTTTATCTATAAGTTTTGATACTCTAAAATCTACACATACAATGAATTGAAAGATAAAATTTACACGTGTTTAAATAATCGGTAATATTAAAAAGCTTTATAAAATACGGCAAGATGCCAATTTATAGTATTAAAGATTAAGGAATATTACGAAATGGGACTTTTTAATAAGATCAAAACTCAAGCAAGCACTATTGGCTCAAATATTAGTGACTCTACATCAAAACTAAGTAGTGATATTGCTACTTCAGCAAAAGAAAACGCAAAACTTTCATCGATTCGTTCAGAAATCACTTCAATTGAAGGTCAGCTTAATATTGGTTACAAAGATATTGGTAAAAAATATGTTGAGAACCTTTTAGCTAACCAAGGTGAAAATGTTGAAGTTGCTTTACAAGAGCCTTTATCAAGAATAGAGCCTCTTTTAGAGAAAAAGATTGAGCTTGAAGATGAAGCCATTGAAATCGAAAAGAAAATAAAAGATCAAATTATAATTCAAGAAAAAGCAATTTTTCAAAAAGAATATGATCAAGAAAAAGAGAAGTTAGAAAAAGCAGTAAAACTTGATGTTTTATCTAAAGAAGAAATGGAAGAAAAGTTAGCTAAAGCACGTTTAAAACTAGATAACTTTGACAACATTCGCAAGCTTAAAAAGCAAGAAGAAATGGGTTTGATTACTAAAACAGAATTAGCTGAAAAATTAGCTGCATTCGGTGCCTAGTTAAACGTTTAAGCCACATATTACTATGTGGCTTATTATTTAATTAACTTTGGCAATTAACTACAACACGACCACGAATTTTACCTTCCATAAGTTGCTCTGCGTTATCGATTACGTGTTCGAGTGATATTTCTGTCGAAATTTTATCTAAATAATCAGCGCTTACTAATTTAGCTAAACGATCCCATGCTTCAATTCTGTCGGCTTTAGGGCGCATTACGCTATCAATTCCTATAAGAGATACACCACGTAATATAAAGGGTGCCACCGATGCTGGTAAATCCATACCTTGTGCAAGTCCGCAGGCGGTTACTACGCCACCATATTTTAATGATGCACAAATATTGGCAAGTGTATGGCTACCTACTGAATCTATTGCCGCTGCAAATCGCTCTTTTTGCAAAGGCTTACCCGGGTTTGAAAGCTCATTTCGGTCAATTATTTGTGAAGCGCCTAACTCTTTTAAATACTCACTTTGATCTAATCGACCCGTTGCCGCTGTTACGTTAAACCCAAGTTGGTTTAGTAAATAAATAGCAAAGCTGCCTACGCCACCATTAGCACCAGTTACCAGTATTTCGCCAGATTCAGGCGTAATACCTTGTTTTTGAAGTGCTATAACACTTAGCATGGCGGTATAACCCGCAGTGCCTATTTGCATTGCTTGTTTTGGTGAAATACCTGAAGGCAAGGGGATTAACCAATCGCTATTAAGTGCTGCTTTTTGAGCAAGCCCGCCCCAATGTTTTTCACCTACACCAAAGCCATTTAATATTACGTTATCGCCGTTTTTAAATTCATCGCTGGTGGATTTTGTAACCGTACCCACTAAATCAATACCTGGCACCATAGGAAAACTGCGTACAACGGGGCCTTTGCCAGTAATTGCTAAACCATCTTTATAGTTAAGTGTGCTGTATAGCACGTCGATAGATACGTTTTCGTTTGGTAAATCACTATTTTCGATAGTTGATAATGAAGCGCTATAGTTATTATCTTCTTTATTAATAACAATGGCTTTAATTGGGTTACTCATGGGATATCCTTTTAGACCGATCGTCTTTTAATTGGTAAATAAAAACGCATTAGGTTAATAATGCGCGTAAAAACATTTCTGTATACAAAGTAAGTGGAGTATTTGATTTTGTGAGCTTGGCGCGCATAACAGCACCTTCCCAGCCAATCCAAAAGTACTCACTCATCAATTTTGTATTTACATGGCTTGCAATAGTGCCTTGTTGCTTAGCTTGGTTTAAGCAAACCTCTACATGGTTTTGCCAAGCGGTGTAGCTTTGCATTAATCTGGTTTTAAACTCATCACTTAAATGATTAAGCTCTTGATTTAAGTTACCGACTAAACAGCCACGTTTGTAATCGTATTTTTTCATCCCTTTAATTGCGCTTTGAGTAAAATTAACGATTCGCTCAAGTGGGGGGACATCTTCTTGCTGTAGGTAATGGGTAAGCTTGGCAATAAAATAACTGTCGTATGCATCAACTAACGCAATACCGTAGGCTTCTTTACTTTTAAAGTAATGATAAAAAGAGCCTTTAGGTACAGCCGCTTTTTTTAAAATAGTATCGAGCCCCGTGGCGCTAAAACCAAATTCAGTTAGGGTTTCTAGGCCCGTGCGAATAAGTAACGCTTTTGTATCGGCGTTTTCTCTGGCTATTTTAGGTGGGCGACCACGGCGTATTGGTGTTGATGTGTTTTTGTTCATGAACTCATATTAGACCGATCGACTTTAAATAATCAAGTATAAATTTAAATTGTTTAAAAATAGTTCAAATTTAGGGGCGGGCTACTAATTTAAGATTAATGAAATAAAAGTGTCACGATTACATTTTTGTTTGGAACTTAGTCAATATTCATAGGTTGGATCTTAAGGAATAAAACTTGAAAACATGCTCTGAATTTGATCTGATAGTAATCGCCAAACCACTATCTATCCCAAAAGCAGAGCATGAATAAACATAATACTGAGTTAAACAAAATAACGAAAGTGCTTAACGATTTTAATATTAACGAAATAGGTAAAACAAGCCGTTTTTGTAGCTGTAAACGAATAATAAAACCTTTCGAATTAGTCATGTCGTTAATAACGGCTCTAGGCGATAAATCGGTAAACACCGTGACAGATTTACATCGCTATTTTGTGAAGTTGACGGAAACTGATGTTCAATATAAACCGTTTCACAATCAACTGAGTAAGCCTGAATTCAGCCTATTGATGAAATCACTGGTCGATGTGGCGTTAAATGAATGGCAGCAACAAATACTCGGTACAGACGCCACTCTTTCTGACTTTAAACGCATAGTAATGCAAGGTGGAAGTTCGTTCGCAGTGCACGATAGTTTAAAAGATACCTTTAAAGGTCGCTTTACTAAAATAAGTCCTGCGGCAATAGAGGTTCATGTGAGTTGGGATGTGCTTCAAGGTTATCCCGAAGAAATCTCAGTGAGTCCTGATAGCCAAGCTGAATATGATTTTTTACCTGATGCTAAATCGTTAGTCGACACCTTGTTTTTAGCGGATAGAGGTTATTTTAAGTTATCGTATCTTGAATCAATTGATACAGCAGGAGGCTTTTATGTTGTCAGGGCTAAAACCACGGTTAATCCAACCGTAGTAGCTGCTTTTAATCGTCACGGTAACGCGTTTAAACGGTTTTCACAGAAGAAGCAAAAGGACGTTAAAAAGCATATTCGTCGTAGTGTTATTGTCGATATGGATGTGGAAGGTAAAACGAATTATCGATTGATTGCGAGCTGGCCTAAAGGAAAAAGTGAGCCTACTTATTGGGCAACGAACTTAAATCGAGAAAAATTTAGCGCTGAAGCGGTAATAAAGCTCTACAGTCTCAGATGGCAAATAGAGTTACTGTTTAAAGAATGGAAGTCTTATTGCAACCTTCAGAAATTTAACACCAGAAAAGCGAGCATGATGGAAGGCTTGGTGTGGGCAAGTTTATTGACGTTGTTAGTAAAGAGGCGAATAGGCATGAGTGTTCAACAACTTGCCGGTATTGAGCTATCAACATTTATGGTAGCAAAAAACACCCAAGGTTGGTTTTATCAATTAATGGAGTCGATAACACAAGGCGTGATATCGACACTGAATAAAGCATGGCAAAAAACTATCAGTTTTTTGTCAAAATATGCACGAAGAGCGAACCCAAAAAGAGATAAAGAAAAAGGACGATTAAAATGCGGCCTGAATCCAATTCTCTCTTAATGTCTAACCTATGAGTCAATATTAGTCGGTCACAATTAAAGCACACAAGTGCTTTTTAGCGATTATTAAATCGCCAATTTGTTATTACGAACCGGTCAAATTAAATGTTGTATGACCACTTACTTTTTTAAATGTTAATTCATTTTTGCATCAGCAGCTTAGTTAAAGTCAAACAATTTAATTGCTTTTACAATTTGAATTTTACATTTTTATTAACTATTCATTAAATGTAGATTTCACTAATGCTACACAATATATAAATAAAAAGGTGAGGATATTACCGATGAAGAGACAGAAAAGAGATCGTTTAGAAAGAGCTCATTCTCAAGGTTTTAAAGCAGGTTTAGCAGGTCGCTCAAAAGAGCTATGCCCTTATCAACAAGTAGATCCAAAATCAGAGTGGTTAGGAGGTTGGCGTGAAGCGATTGAAAATCGCAACATGTACAAAACCTAAAATCAATAATCGAATTTAAGCAAAAAGGCCTCCACATTGGAGGCCTTTTTGTTTGTGCGTTTAAAAATTAAAATGCACTAGTGTCTTGGAACAAGCCCACTTTTAAATCTTTTGCTTCGTAGATTACTCGGCCATCTACTTCTACAGTGCCATCGGCAACGCCCATAAACAATTTACGTTTAATTACGCGTTTCATTACAAGACGGTAAGTTACTTTTTTATTAGTTGGTAAAATTTGGCCAGTAAATTTAACTTCACCCACACCTAGCGCACGACCAAGACCAGGGCCACCAGACCAACCTAAGTAAAAGCCAACTAGTTGCCACATAGCATCTAATCCTAAACAACCTGGCATTACTGGGTCGCCTTTAAAATGGCAATCGAAAAACCACAGGCTAGGGTCAATATCAAGCTCAGCAACAATTTCGCCTTTACCATGAATTCCGCCATCAGCAGTAATAGAGGTAATGCGGTCCATCATTAACATGTTGTCACTTGGTAAACGGCAGTTGCCTTCACCAAACATTTCACCTTGACCACACAGGATCAAATCTTCTTTTGTATAGCTATTTTTAGGTTCCATAACACTTATCTTCGCTTAGAAATAGCCAAGTACTTTAGCGTACACTTGTACGCTAAACAACTCGGAGCAGTTAAAAAATCAAAATATTGCATATTAAATCATCAATCAATCAACACGATTGGTTTTTGCACTATAAAACCGCGCAATTACAATCAGAAATCATTATAATTAACGCTGTCTTATAACCAGTCTAAAGGAAGTTTATGATCCTTTTTGTTAACTCACTAACTGTGATTGATTTTTCTTACTTATGTAACAAACGCGGCGCCGTTGGCGAGAGCTGGATTGTTGATTTAACTTTGCACGGTAAACTTAACGAAGAGTCTATGGTTTTAGACTTTGGTTTAGTTAAAAAGCAAATTAAAGGCATTATAGATGAGTGTATTGATCACCGTTTAGCAATTCCTACAGGCCTTAATGGCACTGTATCTGAATTTAACGAGCATAAAACACTCGACTGTACATTTGGTGAAAACAACCACTTAGCTATGAGTGCTCCTCATCAAGCTTATTGCATGATTAACGCAGACGAAGTAACGGTTGAATCGGTTACTGAATTTTTAATTGCGACTATTTTACCGAAGCTACCAGATAACATTGAAAAAATTGAGTTGTCTCTTAAGCCTGAGCACAGCCAAAGCTTTTACTATCATTACAGCCATGGCCTTAAAAAGCATGACGGTAATTGCCAACGTATTATTCATGGGCATCGTTCTCAAATTGGTATTAGCCTAGATGGCATCTCTATGCCGCGCTTGCAAAAAGAATGGTCTCAAAAGTGGGAAGATATTTACTTAGCCACCAGTGAAGATCAAATTAACGCACCTGATTTAAAACACATAACAGCCAAAGCGGGTGATGTATGTTTTGCTTATACGTCGGCACAAGGCTATTTTGAAATGGCTATTAGCGAATCCCGTTGCGACATTTTACCAGTAGATACCACTGTAGAATGTATTGCTGAACATGTAGCTGGCCAAATTAAAGCTCAATATCCAGAAAAAGCAGTGAAAGTGACCGCTTATGAAGGTGTTGGAAAAGGATCGATTAGTTATGTTTAAAACATTTTTAGCAACAGCGCTTGTTGCCTCTGCTAGCTTTAGTGCTATGGCGCTTGAGTTAAAAGGGCATTTAACACAAGGCGGTTTAGTTACTGGAAAGCTAGAAAACGCTAAATCAGTAAGCTTAGATGGTAAAAGCTTAAAACTTTCGCCAAATGGTGACTTTGTATTTGGTTTTGGGCGTGACGCTGAAACGACTCATACTTTAAAATGGGTAGATAACACGGGTAAATCGCATTCTCAGCCGCTAGCCATAACTAAGCGTGAATATGAAATTGATAAAATTACCGGCGTGGCTAAGAAGTATGTTTCACCGGCAAAAGAAGTCAGTGCACGTATAAGCCGCGAAGCAGTTGCTGTTCGTAAAGCGAGAGAAGTAGACTCTGATTTACTGTACTTTTTAGACCCTGTGTTAAAGCCTGCAGAAGGGCGTATATCGGGTGTTTACGGCAGTCAGCGCTATTTTAATGGTGAGCCTCGTCGTCCGCACTTTGGCTTAGACATTGCTAATAAAACAGGTTCTCCTGTTTACGCGCCAATTAGTGGTACCGTGGTATTTTCTGAACCTGATTTATACTACTCAGGTGGTACATTAATTATTGATCATGGCCATGGTATTACCTCAACTTACATTCATTTAAGTAAGCTTGATGTAAAAGTGGGTGACAAAATTAAGCAAGGTAACAAAGTGGCTGAAATTGGTGCAACAGGGCGTGTAACGGGTCCTCACCTAGATTGGCGTTTTAACTGGAAAGGCGAACGCCTTGATCCTGCATTACTAATGCAAGATACATTAGCAAACAAAAAGTAGAGATTATGACTGACGTAAATCGCGATGCAATAATTGCTCAGCGTATTGAAGACTCAACCACATCGGTAACTAAGACCGTGTTTCCTGGGCGTACTAATCATCACAATACTTTATTTGGTGGTGATGCACTGGCGTGGATGGATGAAGTGGCATTTATAGCAGCGACTCGTTTTTGCCGTAAGCCTTTGGTAACTATATCTTCAGATAGAGTCGACTTTAAAGAGGCCATACCAGCAGGTACTTTTGCAGAGTTAATAGCTAAAGTAGTGCATGTAGGTAACACCAGCTTAAAAGTTGACGTAGATATATTATTAGAAACTATGCACAGAGATGATAAGCACTCTGCCATTAGTGGTAGCTTTACGTTTGTTGCAGTCGATGATAACCACAGACCGACTCCGGTAGTATGCGACAAAATGATTTATGGTTTTGATTAATTTAAAGCTTTAAATATGCGGTAAAGTAAATTTATATAAGCACCTTAATTGGTGCTTATATAGAAAACCATAAAGAACACATCATACTAAATATTTATTAAATGTAATCTCAACACCTCAGTTAATATTTACTAATAAACTAATCAAAATAAAAGAGAAATTGATAGGGATAAGAATTGTTAGAAGCAAAAAAGGTATGCTTTTAACATACCTTTTTGGTTATCTTCAGCTTTTAATTAAATTTACGAATACTTATATGCATACATACTACTTAAAGCACCATTGCTGCAATCCAGCCAAATATCAGCAGTGGAATGTTAAAGTGAATAAATGTTGGAATAACAGAGTCTCTAATATGGTCGTGCTGGCCATCGGCATTTAAACCTGATGTTGGGCCAAGTGTTGAGTCTGAAGCAGGGGAGCCTGCATCACCTAAAGCGCCTGCAGTACCAACAAGTGCAGCGGTAGCCATAACAGAAAACCCGAGGTCTAAACACAAAGGAACAAACAAAGTTGCAATAATAGGCACTGTTGAAAACGAGCTACCAATACCCATTGTTATTAATAACCCGACTAACAAAATAACACCAGCCGCCAAAGGTTTATTACCATCAAAAAGGGCGGCTGCGCTGTGTACTAAGCTCGCTACGTCCCCAGTGGCCTGCATAACTGATGCAAAGCCTTGTGCCGATATCATAATAAAGCCAATCATCGCCATCATCGCAACGCCTTTACTAAATACGTCGCCGTTTTCTTCCCACTTAACTACACCAAATACACTAAATATCATTACACCCACTAAACCGCCTAAAATCATTGAGCCACTTAGGTTTTGTGCAACAAGTGAGGCAAGTACCGCACATAGCCCTACAATCATTACTTTTTTAGGATTTTCTACCTCAGCCGATTTACTCACAGTTGTTAATGGCTGCTCTGTGTATTCGCGACGTTTTTTGTAGGTAATAAATACCGCAATAAGTAATCCAATAAACATACCTAATGCAGGAATTATCATCGCCATAGGGACTTGTGTATTTACAATATCTAAGCCGTTATCGACTAAATTTTTATGCAAAATAGAATACAAGTAAATACCACCAAAACCATAAGGCAGCACCATATAAGAGGTTGCTAATCCAAATGTTAAAATACACGCTATAGCACGCCTGTCTAACCTTAATTGATTAAAAAC
This sequence comes from Pseudoalteromonas sp. Z9A4, assembly GCF_011378845.1. Classification (NCBI taxonomy): domain Bacteria; kingdom Pseudomonadati; phylum Pseudomonadota; class Gammaproteobacteria; order Alteromonadales; family Pseudoalteromonadaceae; genus Pseudoalteromonas; species Pseudoalteromonas sp. Z9A4. The sequence goes on along the minus strand of NZ_WTLA01000026.1, from coordinate 29,885 downwards.
AACGAGTAACGGTGGGATTAAAATAGGAATAAACGCTATGTGTACAGGTACTAAGTTTTGCGAAGAAATCGCACAACCTAAAATAATTAATAAAATGAAGTAACTTAAAAACGTTTCATTACCGCTGCCTTTAGCATTTACTTTAATAAGTAACTTATCAGCGAGAATGCGTGTTAAACCCGACTTAGAAATAGCAACGGCAAATGCACCAAGCATGGCATAACTTAGTGCAATTTCAGCTCCGGCAGAAAGGCCAGAATTAAATGCATCAACACTTTCTTTTATACCCAAGCCTGCGGTTAAACCAGCAACTAAAGCACTTATGATCATGGCAACAATGACGTTAACGCGAGCCAGAGATAGCCCGAGCATTAAAATAACGCCTATAACAACAGCATTCATAGTATTCTCTATTTGGAAATTTTAATTAATTTTATCAGATCTTTAGCCTGAGTTTTACGCTCTTTCGTAAAAGGTTTTTTACCATAGCGTATTTGGTTAAATAACTGACTAAATGTGGTTATAGATTGTGCAGAACGAGGGAATTTGTCAGCAAAAAAATGTAACTGCTGACTAGGCGTTAAATTATCAGGTATATTTACTTTTTGTTTTTGTGCCCATGCTTTTACTTCATAAAACTCTTTTACCATAGGTGCTAGTTTAGCCGGGCGTTTTGGTAAGTTTAAATAAACAAAATAACCTACAAAACAAAAGCCAGCTGTTAATAAAACCATTAATGGTACAAGCCAAATATTTTTACTACCAAAAATTGATTTTAAAAAATCATTTTGTTTTTCTTCGTCAAAACCAAGTACCCAGCTAGACCATTGATAATCGAGATTTTCAAGTTCCAACCTTAACCAATTAATAGCGGGAAAATTACTTAAACTCACTAAACCAAAATCAAGATTACTTTTAAATTCATCATTCAGCTCTTCGTTTTGCGAAAGTGAGCCATTTAATCGCTCCGGTGCGACAACAGCGGTTGCATCAAAAATAACCCAACCTTCGTTTTGTAAATATACTTCCACCCACGCATGCGCATCGTACTGGCGAACTGTTAGCGTATTATTATCTTGGTTTAATTCACCGCCTAAATAACCACTTACTAATCGAGCGGGTATACCTGCGGTTCTAAAAATGTACGCAGCGGCGCTTGCATAATGACCACAAAATCCACGTTGGTTTTCAAATAAAAATTGGTCAATCGTGTTATCGCCGCTCATAGGAGTGGGTGTTAATGTATAAGTAAATCCCGTACCTGCAAAGTATCGTAATAAGCTATTGTAAAAATCGCGGTCAGAGTGTGTATTTTGCTTTAAGTTTTTAGCAAGTGATGATGTTTTTACATTCTTTTTATAAGCGAGGTATTTGTAGCGTTTTTCTTCAAATTCGCCAAGCGGTAAAGCTGTGAAGTTAAAGCTATTTACATCGTATTGTAAGTTTTTAGCTTGGCGACTTTTTTTACGCAATAAACCTAGCGAATTACCTTCAACATTTTGTGAGTTACTATTGGAGTAGGCTAAACCATAGATCCATTTTTGTGTAGCAGGCTCTGTAATAACTGAGTAGCTTGCAATAAGTTGCTCATCATTTTCGCTCTGCGTATTTGTTTTTACATTATTATATTTTAAAAAGTCAGACGTAAGCCACGCATTACCATTAAACTCATCATGGACTATTGCTCGCCAATAATAAGGCGCTACAGGTTTTTCTTCGTTAAATTTAGCTCTAAACACAAGCTCGTCAGAATTTGAAAGCTTTGCAATATCGAAAGGATCGACTTGTTCAGAAAGCCCTGTTTTTGCAAGCTTAGGCCCGGGAAGCTGCCAAAAGGCGGGCATTTTTGGTAAAAAAAGCAGTAAAAAGACAGCTAAAGGAAGCGCTAAAAGTAGTAATTTACCACTTTGCTTAGAGGCTATTTTTAAATTATGTTTGGATTCGAGTAAGCCAAGTACTGCAAAGTTTAATATGTATAAACCACTCACAGCTAAAGTCGTTAAGATGCTTTGGTTAAATAAATACACTGATGAGAGTGAAAAAAACGTAAGCGTTGTAATTACATGATAGTGTTTTTTGGTTTTAGCCTGCAGCAGCTTAAATAAACTAGCAAGTAGCAGCATGGCCACAAATAAAATAACCGTATCCGACATGCCTATTGTGTAGAGCATTAAACCTAATGACACACCTGCGAGTATGTTTGCCAGCCAAGCATTTGGCTTTGGTTTATTACTCAGCGTTATGTAAAAGTTCCATGCACAAATGAGTGTAAGTACACCAACAAAAACAAGCGGTAAATGTGGTACAAAAAATACAATTAAACATGAATATATAAAAGACAGTGAATAATTTATTACTTTTTCGTTTTTAATTATATCCATTACTCACCACCATTAAATGAGCACAATAACGCTAAACACTGCTGCTTATGTTGCTGTCCGGTATTTGTATTTATTGTTTTACTCGGTAGTTTTAACATAAAAGGGGTGTTTTTTTCGGTTGCTTCACACACTAAAAAGCATAACTGGCTTAAACGTTGTTCTGTATCCCCATTCATTAACGTAAAATCGAAGAGCGCATTCGCTGTTTTAAAGTCTACAAACTCTTTTACTAACAACTGCTGTGTTTTTGCGTAATGCTTCCACGATACTCTTTGCAAGCCCATCTCTGGTAAATGTGGGATTAACGACTCAAACTCTTCGCTACCAGATTGTGTAGAAATACCTTTATCGGCTTGCTCATCAAGCACAGAAACATGCGCATCACTGTGTACTTGTTCAAGCGACGGGTATACAAAAACACCTGTTTGTAATTGAATGTAGCTCCAAACAGTTATTAAGCCAAAGGGGTAGTTACTCGCTATTTTAATACGTTGCACTGAGTACTTACCGCGTGAGCTGTAGGGTAAGTTGAGTGTAAGTAACTGAGGTTTACTATCAACTTCGTCGGTATGTTTGTGAGTTTGCTCACTACCTTGATATGTTAAATTAATAGATTGGGTTACTGAAGGGCTTTGTAATTCAAATACAATACTCGGTTTTTGAGGTGCGTAGCTGTTAAATGCATCTTTAAATTTAACCGTTAAGCCTTTAGCGTTACTGTAGCCCATTAATACAGCAATAATCATCACCACAAACATAAGATAAGACATTATCAAAATTAAATTATTTTGATAATTAATGCCCATTACAAAGTTTAAAATAGCCACAATTACAAAGTACCAACCAAGGGATGATGGCAATACATAAATTGTTCTGTGTTCAAGTGTAATTGAGTTTTTTAAATGTTTATTTTTTAATAACTTATTAAATACACTTTGCTTAAATGACTTAAATAAAGAAGGGTGCTTAGCTGTTTTTTTTGGCATAAAAGTTTATACCGGAACTAATACGTTTTTTAAAATATCGTTTACTTGCGCTTCACCTGACTCGTTATGCAAACCTAATCGATGCTGACACACACTTGCAAATACGGCTTGAACATCTTCTGGCATTACAAAATCACGACCATCAATAAAGGCCCACGACCTAGCCGCTTTAGCCAGAGCCATACTAGCACGAGGTGATAATGATGATGCAAAAGCGTTGCTTGTGCGTGTGTAATTAACAAGCTCTATAATGTAGTCAATAACCGGGCTACTTAAAGTAATTTGGCTTATCTGGGTTTGAATTGCAGCTAACTCTTGTTGGTTAATACGCCTAGGTAACTGACTGTAATCTCGTTTTTGCATATTCAAAATTAAGCGTTTTTCGGCTTCTTTAGGTGGAAAACCTAAGCTAATACGCATTAAAAAACGGTCTAATTGCGACTCAGGTAACGGGTAGGTACCTGATTGGTAAAGCGGGTTTTGTGTTGCTATCACAAAAAATGGATTTGGCAGCGTATATTTTTTTCCATCAACTGTTACTTGTTGCTCTTCCATTGCTTCAAGCAACGCACTTTGTGTTTTGGGACCTGCGCGGTTTATTTCATCAGCTAAAACAACTTGGCTAAAAATAGGGCCTTTATGAAACGTAAAACTGTGCTCGGTAGAGTTAAACACATTAGTACCCAAAATATCAGCAGGCAGAAGATCACTGGTAAATTGTATACGCTGATACGATAAACCTAACACAGCTGACAATGCATGAGAAAGAGTGGTTTTTCCCATGCCAGGCAAATCTTCAATGAGTAAATGCCCTTCGCTAAATAAGCATGTAAGTGCCAGTTTTATTTGTTGTTGTTTACCAAATATAACACTCGAAAGATCGTCTATAATCGCAGTAACAGTACTATGCATGCTAACCTTATTATTATTCTATTATTTCAAGACGCTTCATTACAGTGTCTACTTTTTTTGTATTGAAAGGTTTTGCAATAAAGCCTTTAGCGCCCATTTCCCACGTGTTTTGTACGTTTTCGAGACTATTGTGGCCAGAGCACATTACAACATGAGTGTGCGGGTAAGTACTGTTAATGTATTCCAATATCTCTGCACCGTTAGAGTCAGGTAAATCTACATCTACAAATATTACGCCTGGCGGTTTATTGTTCATAATAGGTTTAGCAGAGCTAAAATCAGCGCTTTCTAATATATCTTCAAACCCTAAGTCAGTTAAAATTTGGTTTAGATAATCACGAATTTCCTTAACGTCATCAATAATGAGGATGGGCTCTAGCGGGCGAACAAATTCCATATGTAGGTTACTTCTATTTTGAATACATCTAAGTGCTTTAATACTAAGCTAACCCCAACATAAGCTCAAGAACGTTACTTAAAAAAGACTAATAAATAAACTGTTCATAGGTTTCTCCAACAGCCTATATTTAAAGGATTACCTGATTTTATATCCTCTACGAACTTATACTTTCATTAATTGTGTTGAACAATAATGACGTATCTACCATAAATCCCTTAATCCTACACTTTATTTCCTCAAAATTTGATGTAACAAATTTGCTACTTGACTTATTGATTCAAAAATATTTACATATAAATTCGATTTTTTGTAAACGTTTTGTAATAAAAAATCGTTGACCTTCTAAATTCATTCTGTGATTATGCTCAGTAGATGAGCTTATGCTCACAAGTGCAACTTCATTAACTATTTAATGTTTTGCTCAGCCAGCCTCATCTACACACACTGAATTAATACCAATTTCATTAAATGAATATGCAATTTAATAAAGTTGGCATCACACACCACACTAAATAAAGAGCTTATTATGTTGAATAATAAAAAGACTAAATTTGCAATTTCTCTCATAGCGGCAGCTATGGCTACATCGGCTCCAGCACAGGCTGATATTTCTGAATATTTAGATCGCGTTGACGTAGACTTTTTACTAATGCAAAACTTTCAGTCAATTCAAGCTAAAGACGGCGCATTTCGTCCAGAAGATGAAGAACAAGAGTCAGGATTTGGCCGTATTAGAGCTAATCTAGTGCTTAAATTTCATATTAACGAGTTCATCACTGCCGATATAGATATTGCAGAAGAGCCTAATGACTTTGGTGGCGAAGATCGTGACTTTTCATTTCACAACGATTTTGCAGGTGTTGAATTTGACCTACTAGGTCTTTATGGCACACCAAAAGAAAACGCAAATTTAACACTGCGTTTGGGTAATATTGGTGGCTCACCATTTCAATTTAAAGGTTTTCAAGACGGCGCAGATAACCAAAGTAATGCACTTATTGGTAATGGTATTACCGATTACGCAACCGCAGAAAACGGCGCACAGCTAAGTTACAGCGAAACTTTCGATAGTGGTGTAGTACGTGCTTATAATGTTACAGGTCACATTACGACTTCAAGTTTCGGTGAAGCGTTTCAAGAAGACAGAGGTTATAACTACCGACTTCAAGGTACTCTAGAATTTGAAGGTGGCTTTAAAGCAGGTTTAAACTTATTAAAAGCCAATCAAGGCGACCAGTTACGTTTTGAAAACGGTGTAGCCAGTCTTGATGGTGTAACCACAACAAACTATCGCTTTGGCGATGGTGAAAACTATAACTTCTCAGCGTCACCTTCGAACGAGCGTGACACTCATGTTGGCGCAATGCCAGGGCTTGAGCAATCAATCATCCAGCTTAACTTAGCTTATCAACCATCTGACGAAACTAGCTTAATTTTTATGGTTGGTAAATCATCTGATGACTACACGTTCGCAGATGCCGCTGGTAATGCAGTTGCCGGTATTACCTACTTTGGTACAAACGGCATAGCTGATGAAAATGGCACGACTTTTGATTCAAATAGTGTAATAGAAGGCGACTCATCGGTTGAGTACTTCGTGTTTGAAGCACAACAATATCTAATCCCTAAAAAGCTATATGTAGCGGCTCGTTATGCAGAAGCCGAAAACACTTCCGACTTAATTGAACAGACAGACAACACAGTAGAGCGTATTCAAGTAGCCGCAGGTTACTGGTTTAACGATAAAACGCTTTTAAAAGTTGAGTATGTTAACCAAGAAGAAGGTGTTAATTCGGGCGGCCAAATCGGTAAAGGATTTGACGGCTTCACTTCTGAAATATCTGTTAAATTTTAAGTCATTATCCAACTAGTCTAACTATTTATACAAAGGACCTAAAAAGGCACTTTGCGGGCAGTTTTATGCGTTAAAACTGCCATAAATAGAATTGGTAATTGATTGAAATTTAATAGCACTTGTTAAAACATAATGTGTATGGGGAATACCCGATGAAAAATAAATTAATTATGCTCGCGTGTGGCTTTATAAGCATGGGCGCTGTTGCAAAAGAAACGATTACAATAGCCACTGTAAATAATGGTGATATGATCACCATGAAAGAATTAAGTAGTAACTTTACCAGCCAAAACCCTGACATAGACCTAAAATGGGTAACGCTAGAAGAAAACATTCTTCGCCAACGTGTCACTACCGATGTAGCAACAAAAGGCGGCCAATACGATGTAATGACCATAGGTACTTATGAAGTACCTATTTGGGGCAAGCAAAATTGGCTAAAAGAGCTGGATAATTTAGGTGAAAACTACGATTTAGACGATTTAATACCTGCAATCCGAAGCGGTTTAACGATTAACGATAAGCTTTATGCTGCACCATTTTATGGTGAAAGTTCAATGGTTATGTACCGCACTGACTTAATGGAAAAAGCAGGGCTAACTATGCCTAAAGCCCCAACATGGGACTTTATACGCAAAGCTGCTAAAGCGATGACAGATAAAAAAGAAGGGGTATATGGTCTTTGTTTACGTGGTAAAGCAGGTTGGGGCGAAAACGTTGCGCTTATTACATCCATGGCAAATTCGTTTGGTGCTCGTTGGTTTGATGAAAACTGGAAGCCACAGTTTAATACCCCAGAGTGGGAAAATACCCTTCAGTATTATGTAGATGTGATGAAAGAATCTGGTCCTGCTGGTTCATCTGCAAACGGTTTTAATGAAAACCTTGCACTATTTCAAACCGGAAAATGTGGTATTTGGATTGATGCAACCGTTGCTGGTGCATTTGTTACCAACAAAAAAGACTCAGAAGTTGCCGATAAAGTAGGGTTTGCACTTGCACCAGATAACGGCCTAGGTAAACGCGGTAACTGGTTATGGTCTTGGACTTTAGCCGTACCGGCAAGCAGCAAAAAACCAAATGCCGCAATGAAATTTATTAGCTGGGCAACATCTAAAGAATACACTCAACTTGTAGCCGACAAAAAAGGTTGGGCAAAAGTACCGCCAGGTACACGTAAATCACTTTACAGTAATCAAAAGTACATGGACGCAGCACCGTTTGCGCAAATTACCTTAGATTCTATTCAATCTGCAGATCCTAAAAATCCGACCGTTAAACCAGTACCTTATGTAGGTATTCAGTTTGTTGCTATTCCTGAGTTTCAAGGAATTGGTACAGCTGTTGGGCAACAATTTTCAGCAGCATTAACTGGCCAAATGACCGTTAAGCAAGCGCTTAGTACGTCTCAGCACCTCGTTGAGCGAACAATGCGTAAAGCTCGCTATCCTAAATAGCATGTAATGGGCGGGTAAGTACTCAAACTTACCCAATATTTTATGTCAATTCTATTTACTTGTTAGTTATAAACGCTATCAAGGGTTTCTGATTTTCACTTGATAGTTAACAAGTAAATAGAATTGGCTTTTTTAAGGTCACCTTTATGGCAACAACTAACTCGCGCACGCTTGCTCGGTTTATGCTTCTTCCTAGTGTAATTTTATTACTTGCTTGGATGATAGTTCCGCTGTGTATGACACTGTATTTTTCATTTATTGATTACAACTTACTCGTTCCTGGGGATAAAGAGTTTGTAGGCTTTTTAAACTATGAATTTTTTCTAACTGATCCGGCTTTTTTTGAATCATTTTTTAACACGCTTTACCTAGTAACTGGGGTATTACTTATCACTATTTGTGGTGGTATTGGCTTAGCTATTTTACTAGACCAAGCAATATGGGGACGAAACTACGTTCGCATTATGGTATTAGCTCCATTTTTTGTAATGCCAACTGTGTCGGCATTGGTATGGAAAAACATGCTAATGAACCCAGTTAATGGCTTATTTGCACACTTTGCGATTTGGCTTGGCTTTGAACCTATCGACTTTTTTGCTCAAATGCCGTTATTTTCAATCATCATAATTGTGTCTTGGCAGTGGTTACCGTTTGCAGCATTAATACTGCTAACAGCAATACAATCATTAGACCGTGAACAATTAGAAGCGGCTGATTTGGACGGAGCTGGCCCATTTAGTAAGTTCTTTTACATCGTTTTACCGCACTTATCGCGCGCTGTAACTGCGGTTATATTAATCGAAACTATATTTTTACTGTCAATTTTTGCTGAAATATTAGTCACAACTAGTGGCGGTCCTGGTTATTCGTCAACCAATATAACGTACTTAATTTATACGCAATCGCTACTTCAGTTTGATGTAGGCGGCGGTTCGGCAGGGGGCATAGTTGCAGTTATTATTGCAAATATAGTCGCTATATTTTTAATGCGCTTAATTGGCAAAAACTTGGAGGGTTAATTATGACTATAAAAGATAGCCGTCGTTCCAAACTAATTTATACCATTGCTGCATGGACAATAAGCGGCATGATTTTCTTTCCAATTTTATGGACGTTAATCACCAGTTTTAAAACGGAAGCCGAAGCAATTTCAGCAAGCCCAAGCTTATATGCGTTCGATTGGACGCTCGAAAATTACCGAGATGTACTGTCGCGTTCGCCATACTTTACCCATTTTTGGAATTCTGTGGTTATATCGCTAGGTTCAAGTTTACTAGGGTTATTAATTGCGGTACCTGCTGCGTGGTCTATGGCTTTTGTACAAACTAAAAAAACAAAGCATTTATTAATGTGGATGCTTTCAACCAAAATGTTACCGCCAGTAGGCGTACTTATTCCGATTTATTTATTGTTTCGTGACTTTGCGTTACTCGATACAAAATTAGGTTTAGTGATTGTAATGACACTCATTAACTTACCAATAATGGTATGGATGCTTTACACCTACTTTAGAGAAATACCAAACGAAATACTTGAAGCTTCTCGTATGGATGGCGCAACAATTGGTGAAGAAATATTCCATGTTTTATTGCCAATAGCCTTACCGGGTATAGCCTCAACGTTATTGCTAAATGTTATTTTGTCGTGGAACGAAGCGTTTTGGACACTTATTTTAACCGCTGCAAATGCTGCACCTTTAACGGCATTTATTGCCAGTTACTCAAGCCCTGAGGGGTTATTTTACGCTAAGTTATCGGCAGCATCTGCCATGCCATTGTGCCAATTTTAATACTTGGTTGGTTTAGTCAAAAAAAATTAGTGCGTGGATTAAGTTTCGGCGCAGTAAAATAGGAGAATACACATGGGCAGCATCACACTAAAACAAGTCACTAAAAACTTTGATGAAGTAAACGTAATTAAACCACTCGATCTAGAAATAAAAGACGGTGAGTTCATCGTTTTTGTTGGTCCGTCGGGCTGTGGTAAATCTACATTACTTCGTATGATAGCAGGGCTTGAAGATACCACCAGTGGTAATATAGAAATTGATGGCATTGACGCTACAAAAACACCGCCTGCAAAAAGAGGCTTAGCAATGGTGTTTCAATCCTATGCGTTATATCCGCATATGACAGTGCGTAACAATATTGCGTTTCCTTTAAAAAGAGCCAAGGTTAGCCCTGCAGAAATCGAAAGTAAAATTGCTAATGCCGCTAAAATACTTAATTTGACCGATTATTTAGACCGAAAGCCTGGGCAATTGTCGGGCGGTCAGCGCCAGCGTGTAGCGATAGGGCGCGCAATTGTACGTCAGCCTTCGGCATTTTTATTTGACGAACCACTTTCAAATCTTGATGCGTCACTACGTGTAAATATGCGTTTAGAAATATCTGAATTACATAAAAGTTTAGCTACAACAATGATTTATGTTACACACGATCAGGTTGAAGCCATGACAATGGCAGATAGAATCGCGGTATTTAATGCCGGTATTATTGAACAAGTAGGCACACCTTTAGAGCTTTATAAAAACCCTGTAAACAAATTTGTAGCTGGTTTTATAGGTTCGCCAAAAATGAATTTTATAGATGCTCCACAAAATGAAGATGCGAATGTTAGCTGTATTGGTATACGACCAGAGCATATAACACTCTCTACTGAGCAAGGTACTTGGGCTGGAACTGTAGGTGTAATTGAGCATTTAGGATCGGAGAGCTTTTTACATATAAATATTGAAGGCAAAGGTACCGTAACAGTAAAAGCGGATGGTGATTGCCCATTAAAATATGGCGACAGTATTTACCTAAGCGCACCGGCAGATAAAATATTAAAGTTTGATAAAGATGGTTTAACAATACGCTAAAGCCAATTTTTTAATTACCTTAAATAGCACCTTTATAAGGGTGCTATCAACTAAATTCTAATTACATAATCCTATGAAACCTAGGTATTTTTTATTAAGGAATGGTATATTTACAATTATAAATAACAAAAACGTTATTGATAAATAGATATTCCAAAATTAATAAAATAATTTATATAGCAGCACATATAATTAAAATTATGTAATGAAAATAAGGATTTAGTTTTCCTTATATTTTAAGAGGTTTACGTGGTAAAGCTATCAAATACAGAAATTAGAAAGCTAGATGATGCAGCCAGAGCAGGGTGGTTATATTATGTTGGCGGTAACACACAAGATGAAATTGCTAAAAAGCTAAATATATCTCGTCAATCTGCACAAAGAATGGTCGCATTATCTGTGAGCCAAGGATTAATTAAAGTTAGACTTGACCACCCGATTGCTAAATGTATGGATTTGGCCGAAAAATTAAAAAGCCGTTTTGGGTTAGATTCGTGCGAAGTTGTACCGAGCGATCCGTCTGAACCATCGTCTACATTAGGTTTGGCTCAAGCTGGCGCGGCTGAAATAGAACGTCATTTAAAATCAGAACAACCCAAAGTACTTGCTATGGGAACCGGTCGAGTTTTACGTTCATGTGTAGATGAGCTAAGAACTGTTGATTGTCCGCAACATAAAATTGTAGCAATGCTAGGTAATATGGCTTTGGATGGATCGGCTTCACCTTATGATGTTGTAGTAAGAATGGCCGAACACACCAATGCAAAACATTACCCAATGCCATTGCCAGTTTTACCAAGAAGTATTGAAGAAAAAGAACAGTTACATGCACAACAAAATATTACCGGTAATTTAAAACTCGCTAAAGATGCCGATGTAACATTTGTGGGTATTGGTAGCTTAGGTGAAAAATCGCCATTACATATAGATGGTTTTATTGATGCGCAAGAACTTAAAGAGTTACAAGATCTTGGTGCCGTTGGTGAAATGATTAGTTGGGTGTTTGATAAAAACGGTAAGCTTTTAGATTGCACAGTTAATCAGCGTGTAGCAAGTACGCCATTAAAAACAAATGCTAACAAACAGATTTATGCGATAGCTGCTGGTGAGGAAAAAGTGTTAGCCATTTTGGGCGCAGTAAGGTCAAACATGATCAGCGGATTAATTACTAACGAATATACAGCTGAGCGTTTATTAAGTATTGATTAAACAAATTGATAAATAAAGTATCTGTATTAGTAATACCTGTTATTGTAATAAAATCACTTAATGTCCGATACCGTCTAGTATTGGACATAGTAAGGGCGCATTTAAGCGCTCTTTCTATATATACATTAACTACCTATAATTTATATTATGTTAAATAGAATAAATAAATACAAACCTAAGTTACTCACCTTCATTAATTAACGTATAAACGCGATATTTTGACTATTTAATAAGCATTAACCTACTTATCTTAATAGTTAGTGCCTTCCCCATTTACGGTATTAGCTTCTTGAACATATAGAAATACCGCTTGGTTATTAATATTATCAAGCGGTATAAACAATGATTACCTAATAGCTACTTTACCTAATTAAATCTAAGTTATTGAAAATAATGACTTTTAAATCACCCTACCAATTTATTAGAATGTTTTATCATTCATAAATTCACTAATAAGCTCAGACACTTTATCTGGATGTTCATCAATAACCCAATGAGCGGCTCTATCTATCCAAATCAATGATGAATTTGGAATTGCTTCTTCTAACATTGGCGCATACTTTGGCTTTTGAAACTTGTCATCTTTACCCCATATTATGAGTGTTTCATGAGGTAAGCTTTTAAGATCGCCTGTAATAGCTTCGGTATATTCTTTATTGAGCCTGCGCATGTTACTAAATAAAGCGGCTTTTCCTTTTTCATTACTCCATGGTGCTAAGTATATTTTCATCAACTCTTCAGTCATTACGCTCGAGTCGTAAACACCTTTGGGCATGAAATCTCTTAATGTATCAACAAATTCGGATACAGTTGTTTTTTCTTCTACACCTGGTTCTAGCAAAGGTTCAAATTCTGGTATTGGCCAAGAGTCAAAACATACACTATCAATTAAAACCAACCCGTTTACTTTATCCGGATGATTTACAGCCATTAATTGAGCAACACCACCACCAATATCATGTGCAGCAATATTAACTTTAGAAATACCGAGTTCTTCCATAAACTTACACATTATTCTACATTGCGCATTTATAGATACATCGGTGTTAATTGGCATATCAGATTCACCAAAGTTTAGTAAATCAGGCGCTATTACTCGATGTTTTGATGCAAGTTTTGGCATCACATTTCGCCATAAAAATTTATTGGTTGGTATTCCGTGTATCAATAATAAAGGTGTTCCTTGTCCCATTTCTTGATAAGCAATTTGATGACCATCTACTGTAACGTACTGTGTTTTGCTCATAATTTTGCCTCTTTAACATTAAAAATTATAATGTTTATTGAACTATAAAAGTGGAATATAGCCTTATAAAGCAAATTCCATCCCAAGATGAGTATTTATTAGTTATTAAAAAATCTTAATGTTTTAAAAGTTAAACCCCTGTGATAAGTGGGCTCTAGGCTAAATAAATTTACTGACTTTATAATATTGCAGTGTTTAATAATTGTGATTATCAAACCGCTTTAAGAAGTGTGAAACGATGACTCGTATACATGCAACAATTACAAAAGCGTAGTTTGTAATACTTTGAAGGAATAATTTGAAATAATAATTATTATTAAAGAACTTTTACAAATTTAAATAAATTAAAGGTTCATATACGCAAAAGCACTAATAAATATTAGTGCTTTCAAAAATTATAATTTAACTTTTTAGTAAGCTATAAATAAAAAATAGTTAACCGCCCTACTGTTTCAATTTATCATTCCAAAAAATATCTAATATTTTCTATTAATACACTTTGCTTAACTGGCTTCAATAACAGGCCGTTAAACCCAAGCTTCACATACTTGTTATCACTATTTTCGTTTTCACTAAATGTATGAGCGATAATTTTTGTTGCTGATGCGTCAGCATGCTTTCTTATTTTTAGCATTGCGTCTGTGCCTGTAAATTGCGGCATTACTATATCCATTAAAATAATATCGTAAATATTTTGAGAAACCATAAGTAGCGCCTCTATAGCACTTGATGCGAAATCTATTAAAATATTTTCTTCGTTAAGCATTTTTCTAATTACTATTTCTATTAGCAAGTCATCATCTACTAAAAGCAGTCGTTTAGTTTTATTTATTGGCGTTACTTTAAACTCGATAACTTCAGCCATATTTTCAATAGTGTTTTTCATGTTTTACCTCATTACTGTTCCAGTAATATACGCTAATTTATAACGACTTATCTTTTAAAATGCGTGTTATTTGGTTTATTAGTACACCTTGTTTTACTGGTTTTAATAGCATGTCATCAAAGCCCTGGTTAACGTATTTTGAATCTGTATCGGGTGTCGATGTATGCGCAATTATTTTAGTTTTCAAATTGTCACTGTGTTTTTTAATTTTTAACATAGCGTCAGTTCCCGACAATTCTGGCATTACTATGTCCATTAAAATAATGTCGTAACTGTTTTGCGATACCATCAACATCGCTTCTATTGCACTTCGCGCGTAATCTATTTTAATATTCTCATTTTTTAGCATCGCTCTAATTACAATCTCAACAAGAGGATCGTCATCAACCAGTAATAGCGTGTTTTGGTGTTTGTTAGTTACTAAACTAGCTTTTACTAAATCATTATTTGTTAACGAGCTACTTGGTGCTTCTTGCTCGTTGTCTTTACCCTTACCTTGTTTGGTTGCTATGTTTACCAACATAGAAAGTGATATCGTTGATTTATTCGCGTTACTACTTACAGTTATCGCTTTACCACCTAACATTTTAAATATTGAAATAAAAAACTTTAACTCTAATGACACGTCTTTATCATCTATAAAGCGCGTTATATCATCACCCGATATACTTTTAAGCTCAGTTATAAAGTTACTACTGTCGATCAAATTACTTAATGAAAAATCGAGGTGTAAGTAATTACGATTACTTTCATTTTTAATCTGAGCGTTAATTGAAAGCGTTGTATTATTTGATGAATCCAAAACCTCAGTCACTAATTGAATAACCAATTGAGAAATTAACTTTTCATCGCTTGCGACCGTTAATTCAGGCGTAATATTATTTTTAAGAACGATTCTTTTATTTTCAGCCTCTTTAGCTAAAATCGACATGTTATTATTGATCATTTGATTTAGGTTTACGTTTTTGGCCTGAAGCTTTAACTTACCTATTTCCGATTTATTTATATTTACGAGTTGTTGAATTACACTTTCGAGCTGGTCGCATGCATCAGAAATATTCCCCACATTGTTTTTAAATTCGTTAAAGCTTATTGGATCTTTAGATATTTCAACTAATGACTTTAAAGATGATAAAGGCGTTTTTAACTGACGACTAAGCCTTGTAACAAATTTTTCTTTTAATTGATTTGTCTGTTTTGATTTTTCGAGAACATCAGCGAGTAAACATTCTTTTTGATGTGCCTCTGTATCATCTCTAAAGTAGCAAACGAAACCATTAAAATCTGTATGTCTTTGTAATACAGTTATCCACTTCCCGTCTGTAAAACCTATATCTATTAATTGGTTACGGTCATCATCAAGCTTATGATGTTCGTGGTAGTGATTTATAATATTATGCTGCTGCGCAATACTTATCAGCTGGCTATACGATAGCTGACTGCTTTGTTTATTCACCTGTGCAAATAAAAGATTAAAAGCATTATTGGTAATCACAGGAAATTCGTGGCTATTAAAAATAGCAAACCCATGCGGCAATGCATCCAGCGAACTTGAAAAAAGCTCCTCTCTATTGAGTATTAACTGATTTTTTTGTTTTATTTCACTGTGTAAACGCCTTGGCAAACGTAAAAAATAATACACAAACGCGAATACACAAAAAGAGATTAACCCTAATCTAATTAAACTGTATTTAGTTATTTGTGGTCGTACTATTTTATTCATTGGTTGCACATGCAAGCGCCAAGTAGGAGGAAAACGACTGCTTAAAGCGCTAATACTATTTTTAATTATACTCGGGTTTACTTCTCCTTGTTTTCCTAAAGTAAACTGTGGTGTTGCTATAAAAACGTTATAATTTTCAGTGTTTAATTTGCCAATAACGGCTTTTAAAAACTTACTTAAATCAAATGCTGTAAGTGTATAAATAGAGCCTTGTTTTATTTTTATTTCAGAAATTAAGAAGGCCGTATCAGCAACCGTAAATACTTCTACTGCTTGTTTATTTGCTCTTTTATTAAATTTTTCTAACCAGTTTGTAAACCCATACGCGGCTAAATCAAAATTATTTTTTGACCAAAGTGCAAGCTGGTTATACTCAGAATCAAACACAACATACCCTTTGTAAGTTAAATTTTGTGAAACCTGACTCTGCACTAAATTGTTAAGCTGCTCTTTTGTATAGTTATTTTGGCTTTGCAAAAAGCCTGCAATAACTAAATCTTTTTGAGATATATACAATCCTTGATTATCAAATCGCTCTAATGCATTAAATAACGTTTTACGTAATTGCTGGGTTTGTTGATTGTAATTACTTTGCAGCTCCTTTTTTTCAATAGTATAAAGAAGTAATGCAGTGAATGAGCATAATACTAATGCAATTAAAAATGCGACGGGCGCTAAACTAAATACATGAATATACTTTTCACCATAATTTTTTTTCGCAGGCTTAGTACTTTGATTACTTACTGAATCTGAATTTTTATTTAACTGTGTCTGTAATAATTGAGCAAATGAAATAAACTGATCTTTTTGTGAACCTATTAATGTTTTAGGTGCTAAATCGGCCATCAGCACTACGCCAATTAATTTATTAGTGACACTATAAATTGGATATTGTGCATAAAAACGAATTAATTTGTGCGTGTTGTTTGATACATCATCAAAAAAAGTATCTTCAAATAAATATAGTTTTTCTTGTGTACAGCGTTTTTGATAGCTTAATAACTCATTTTCGACGCTTTCTTTATCGTTGCAGGTTATTAACTGCTCTGAATAAACCTCTCTAAAATCGATAAATTTAACAATTGGAACATCATAAAACTGTTTTAGTAGTGTTAGCGTTTCTTTAATTTCTGTTGATATTTCATCAGTTGGTGTATCTACTAAATTAGCATGTGAAGTAAATATATTTGAGGCGTTCATTGACGTTCTCCTTCCCCTTTTGGGGGAGTATGTATCCACGTTGTACTGTTTTGGCCGCTATGTACTGGCAGTAAAACTTTAAATGGTGGTGTTAAGCTACTAAGTGCTGGTTCGCCTGTGGTGATATTAATTACTTGTTCTGCATTAACTAAATTAAGTGATGTTTTGCAATATGTAATGCCTGGCTCAATCCCTATTAAGCTCAGTGTTTCACTAATGATAAGGTTATTTACTAAATCAATACCGGCGAGCTCAAATGTAGTTTGTAAAATAGTGAAGACGAGTGTCTCTACAATGTTTTCATCTTCTTCTAAGCGTGTACCTTCTGGGCAGCATATTGTACCAAGCTCTATATCAACACTTGTTCCAATACCAACTAATGACAGCGCATTAAGGGCTGTATTTAAAAGCGGTTCTACCTGAGGTAAATATAAATCAAGTATGTCACCTTGCGATTCGTACCCCGTTTGGCATGTATCACACGATTGCGATAAACCTTGATCGCTTGTACCTAAAAGTGGATTACCTAAAGCTGTTACTCCAACTAAACAACTACTGTCAGCCGGTTGCTTATCTATTTCAAAGCTTTCACAAGGTGAGCCTGTTACTACTTTTTGCGATACATAACGAGATAGAATTTGTTCACTATTAGCTGGGCATTGTTGTGGCGTACTTCTTAATAACTGACCAATAACGGTATTACCTAACTGCCCTATTGCATAATTTGGACCTTGCTGCAGCGCATTTATATAACTTACATTACCGGTATTATTTAGTTTACTTACACCTTGGCTATCGGTTGCTTCGTCGCTTAAGCCTTTTAAACAGGGATTACCTTGGCAATTTGGTGCATCGTAATAAACGGCTTCGCGCGATGTAAACCTATCGTCTCGTATGCCTATTAATGCTCGGTACGTGTTGTTTGCTCCACGGTCTGTATAAAAAATGAGTGGTGCTTGGTGCTCATCAAAACTTACTGCAATACCGAGTGGTGTATTATTAGCATCAACGACAGTAATTTGATTATCTACTTTAGTTTGATGGCGCTTAATAAGGGCATCCCTGACTAAAATCACCCCACCAATTGAACCAATAATTAAAATTGTAATAATTAATATAAGCTCAATAGTAAGTATGTACCCTTGTTGATAATGCTTTTTCATATCAGGCTCCTATAACACTTCTACAAGCATTTTAAGTACGTTCATTACTTGTAATGCTGCGGGAAAAAACACCAATACCAAAAACATCGGAAAACAAATTAAGATAATGGGAAAGGTTGTGTGCATCGCTTTTTTGTTTACCTTTTTAGCGAGTAAAATGTTCTTTTTTAGAGCTAGGCCCTCAAGTTGAGCCTCTACTGCTTGGATAAGTGGCGTACCAAGTTTTGACCCTATTAACATTAAGTTGGCGAGCTTTTTAATTCCTAATACGCCGGTTCTTTCAAAAAGTGAATTAAATGCAAATTCACGATCTTTACCTGCGCTTAGTTCGAATAAAAATAACTTTAGCTCTTTGTATAATGGGTGTTTTTGACTTAATCCATGATCAACCGCCAGTGCAAATGAGCGCTCTAGTGAAAATCCAGCGCGCATGTAAACCAGTAACACCCGTAAAAAAAACTCTAAGCTATTATTAATAGTGGTTTTGCGTTGATTTTTACGTAATAAAAACCAGCATTCGGGTGCAAAAAAACACATAAAACACAGTAACAATTTAATCGATTGGCTCAGCTCATAACCTGTTAGCTCTATAACCGTAAATGCACTAAAAGTAGCAGCCACTTTGAAGCAGTACAGGCTTATTAATATTTTATTAATTTGAATCCCTGCTTGTCTTAATTGACGTTTAGAGATGATGATTAGCGGATACCAATTAATGTTTTTAGTATCGGGTTTATCTAATTCAACTTTAAGAGATTGCCTATGAATATGGATAAATGACCCCATACTTACTAAAAGTCCGATAAGTAAAAGTATATCAATCATAATGTTACCCTTAAGCTAAGGCGTAGCCATAAAAAACCAAATAGCTGACAAAGAAGCGCAACCGTTATAAATGCAATACCATTAGGGTCGTTTAATAATGGTTCAAACCAGGTTGGATCGGTATAGCTAAATAAAGGAATTAGTGCGTAAGGTAAAAAACCACTAAATACAGCAGCGTATTTAGTGCCCGAAAGCTTAGCTTTTAGCTGTTGGCGGTCGAGGGTCCGAAGCGACATCATGTTGCATACGCTTTTTAGCATATCGGTTAAATCGCACTGGCTTTGTGTGTGTGTAATGATACTATGAGCAAACAATCTTACGGTTTCGCAGTTGTATCTTTCAATTAAAGGGGCAAACGACGTTTCGGCATCACTACCCATGCTCATGCGTTGTATTAGTAAGGTGCTTTGTTTTTTTATATATGGGTCTGCATGTTCATCAGCAAACTGCATTGATTGCTGTAGCGATAGCCCAGTGCTTAAACACGATTGTACGGTTTCAATAAATTCTAAAAAATGATGCTCAAATTTTGCTAATTTATAATGAGCCAAGTCAATCACAGTTATAAAACAGGTTACAAAAACCACGATTGAAATAATAAACGCGCTGGTTGATGCCTCAGGGTAATATAATTTAGCTAAAAACCATGAACTACTAGAGAGCGAGCACGCCATGCTTATAAACCAGGCGTTACTTATGTTTAAGCCTAGCACTCGTAGTGACAGAGTAAGTACGTCTTTTTCTTCTAAAATATCTACTTTTTTAGTGCCTTGGCTGCTTTTATTTTTAGCATACAAAGAAACCAACACACTAGTTGCAAGTACAAAGGTTATAACCGCCGCTATAGCTAATAAATAATCAAGTTTAGTCATTGTTAGCCTCCGGGTTATTGTGCAGTAATGCTTTTAATTCTTTTGCATTTGCCCCTTGGCCTTTCATAAACTCAATAACACTTGAGTTATCTATTAACTCACTTTGTACTGGCTCTGCTTCGTTAATACTATAAAGCGGGCTAAAATGTGCGCCGCCATTAACACGCTTAATTTCACCAATACTTTTTAGAGTTCGGGTGCCATTAGTTGAACGAGAAACATGCACAATAAGTTGAATACTCGACGCGATTAGCGAACTTGTATGGGTATCGCTCAGTTGTGCATTGTGTAACTGCACTAAGGTAGATAAACGAATAACGGCATCATTTGCACTGTTAGCATGTATGGTCGTCATCGAACCTTGGTGACCACAGTTCATTGCTTGGAGCATATCGATTACTTCGCCAGAGCGTACCTCTCCAACAAGTATTCTATCTGCGCGCATTCTAAGGGCTGCTTTTACTAAATCTCTTAGGCTAACTGCACCTTTACCATCGCTGTTTGTGTCGTGGGCTTCTAATTGCACAACGTGGTTGTGATGCAAATTAAGTTCAGCGCTTTCTTCAATGGTTACAACACGTTCATTTGGATTAATTGAGTTGGCAAGTACGTTCAATAATGACGTTTTACCAGCCCCAGCATTGCCACACACTAAAATATTAACGCCTGTTTTAACTGCGCTTTTTAAAAATGATAAGATGTTTTTATCTAAAAAATGATTATTAACTAAAAAGTCATCGTTTATTTTTTTATGATTAAACTTACGAATCGATACAATCGCGGCGCTGGTACACGCAGGCGGTACAATAATATGAACTCGGCTACCATCTTTTAGTTTGCCATCAACAATTGGCATAAGCGCATTGACTTGGCGACCACAGCCATCAAGTAAGCGATCAACAAATCGGCGTAAATGGCGTTCGTCATCAAACTTACTGGCTGTGCAAAGTAGTTTTCCTTGTTTATCAATCCATATATCTTGTGTGTCGTTTATTAAAATATCACTAACCTGATCGTCCAGCATAAACTGTGCAATAGGACCCAGACCCTGAATTTCATCAAATACAGCCTGAACAACTTGGGCTTGCTGATGTTGATTAAATGAAGATTGATTAAATTGTGGAATTTCACTGCACAGTGCAGAGATTTTTTCGAGAACGTTACTTGATAAAAGCGCGGTTGGTTCTTGTTCGTACTCTTCGATAACGGCATCGTGCAATAGCTTTTTAAGCTCTTCAAAGGTACTTAAACTGGTTTGAACTTCTTCATGTTTGCTTGATAAATTAAACATAAAAACTCACTTAGCTACATATACAGCTTCATTTTTAACGCCTTTAACCACTTCGATTGTGCGACTGGTTTGTAAGCGTGAAAAGTTTTGCAAACGACCTTGTTCAATGTCATAAGCGCTATGCACAATAATTGAAACTTTGTCGGCGTTATCTATACCCGCCAACGAATAAACATCTTTTGGAAGTACCGCAAGGACTAATGAAACACCGCCCGCAGCAGAATTAGACTCTTTAGCTAAATTATCCATTACGCCACTTTTAGCGGCTTGCGATTTAGGACCTTTTGAAACACCAATAAGCTGTACATCACGGGCAACTGTTCTTACTAAGCGATTAGTTTTAGCGACTATGTCGAGTCGGTCACCTTTGTGTATGCGCGAAAGCGGAATATCTAAGGTGTTTAGTTTTAAGGTATATAAAACACGCCCTGCTGGTATGGCTTCTGACAAATTTTGGCTTTTCGCTCTAATAAAATCGGTGTCGAACAAGGGTTGTTCAACCATTTTGTTAGTTGCTAATTTTTGACCAATTAATGCACGCGGATTTTGAACGCTCAGTGCAATATTTGAATAGTTACTTGGATCTATACTTTTTTGCTCTACATCGTGAACGGTTACTATTTGACCGGCCGACATATTTTTGTTTACTACCCAGGCTGTTACGCTATTTTCATCGTTTACCTGTCTAATGCCCAAAGCCGAAGCTAACATGCCAGAGGTGATGAGTAATGTGAGAGCCGCAGTGGTTGCGCCTTTGTTACTTTTACTTTTCATAATATTCCTCCAGAGTAACTTTCACTGCCACACTTTTGTGGCAGTGAGCCTTAAGCTTGGTATTCAAACCTGGTTGCCTTATATTGGGTACCTTGCGTTAGTTACCTTGCGAACCGCCAGCTGCTGTACGTGTTGCAGCATCGCCGCTTGGTGTTGCATTAACAAGTGCGGCACTTTCACTAAAGTCTGATGCAACAAAAGTGAATGAACTGCCATCGCCTGCGTACACATCAACTGAATCTACAAACCCAGAGCCAGACACTTCAGCAGTGCCTTCGGCGTTAATCATGCCGTCAAATACATAGCTTTGGTCAAGTGAGCCAATTGCTTCAGCTACATCTTCAAGTTCGCTGGTTACCGAGTCACGTAATGTAGATAAACCAATTACAAGTGCTGCTACCATTGAAGTAGAAAGAATGATTAGCTCTGACGTTAGTACAAAACCTTTTTGCTTTTTGCTATTTAAGTTATGTTTAATAGTTTTCATAATCGTAGCCTTTAAATTAGAAGAGCTTATGCTCACTTTACATATTGCGAGGACCATGCCAGCTATAAATAACCATTAAATACAGTTGGTTATGTTTTTAATGGTTATTGTTTATTAGATGTTTTCATTTTTGATTTGCAAAATGCAAATCAATATTAAAAATATTTTAGATAAATAATGCTAGGTTTACGTTATTGAAAGTATTATTAAAACTGATGGATAGTGTAAGGGGTAAATATTAAAAGCAGTTTTGTGAGGTTACGTATAAAACGTAGGATGAGCGTAAGCTTTACTTGTATTGTTGATAAATAATAAAGTGGTTTTGGCTCCTTAATAATGCCAAATTTTAGGTATAAAAAAAGGCCCGAAGGCCTTAAGAATAACAATTACCTAAAACGGAGAGTTTACCGCGCCTAGCAAGTGCTTTTTTATGCGTGGGTTCTGCACGTAAAACTTGCTCATAATAGCCACAGGCCAATAAATTATTGGTATTAGCTTCTTCAATTAACCCTTTATGGTAAAAATAGGCGGTGCTATTTAAACCAAACTTAACCGAAAGCTCTAAGTAGTTTGAAGCTATAACGTAACTGCCCTGAGCATAATGTATAGAGGCCATTTGCAGGTATGGTGAAGCATGTGTACCAAAAACATCAACGCCGTATTGAGCAATACTTTTTGCTTTAGCTAAATTACCTTGCTCTATTGCTAACGTAACCCCTAAAGTAATTGCATTTAATGGTGGATTAGCTTTATTCAGTAATGTGTTTATAACTTGTTGAGATTGATTAGCACGGCCACTTTTATAAAGTACGTAGGCCGATATCGACAGTATTGCCGTGTTATCGGGGTGTTCAAGCATTAATTGATTCACCTCATGCACTAGGCTCAAACAGTTACTTGCATTTATACCTTCACACTTTAATGGTTGGGCATTTAATTGGTATTTTTTAACGATGTCACTCAACGCGTTGTAAGGATTTACTGTTGGCTTGTAATCAATATGAGCGCAACCCGATAAAGTAAGCAGTAAAATAATATAAAATATTCTCATAGCCCTTGCTCCTGTATATAGCTAAGTACTTGAGTGTCGATATTTGCCTGTTCCCACGAACGTAAGGTATTAATTGGCTCACGCACCAGGTTTGGAGTAACAACAATAATTAGCTCGCGGTTGTTTTCACTTTTACTGGTTGTTTCGCTTAACTTTCCTAGCATGCTATTGCCGTTGCCATCAGGTACAAAGTCGTGGCTTGCGTTGTTATCGGTGCTAATTAAGCCACCAATAATAAGAGGTTGTCCGTCTTTTAAACGTGTTGATGTTTGCATGCTGCGTGTATTAAATGCACTGCTATTTAAACTGCTGCCTGTACTCTGTGCAATTTCGGCGGTTAACGTGGTATCGGGTAATGAAATTACTGGGTTTAGATCAAGTGTTATTCTATCTTTGTCGTCAACCATGGCGCGTACATTTAATTCAACTCCGAATGATTTAAATTCTGTACCGCTAAACACCGACCCACTACTACCTTGCTGACCGCTTGTAATTCCAGATGGGCTATAACTTGTAGGTACAGGTACTTCACCACCGACTTTAAACACGGCACTTTCACCGGCTAAAACCGTGATTGTAGGGCGAGAAAGCGTTCGAGAAATACCTTCTTGTTCAAGTAATGAAAATAACATATCAATGGCAAACTGTGAGGTAGAAAGCTGTAAGTTATTAGTTAATTGACCGCCAATTAATTGCAGCGCATTTTCTATTGTTGCAGAGCCAGATTCACGATTAGTCATACCGTCACGGCCAAATAAACCCGCTTCTTTTTCATATCCATTAGAGAGCACGCTAATATCTGGGCGCCATTGCTTTAACCTACGTTGATTTACTTCGTATAGCTGCACCGATACACGCACTTGCGGTAAATCTTCAACTTCAATACTTGATAAAACTTTACCGCCAGCCACTGACAGCAACGTTGCTCTTGCAATATTAGAACTCACATTACTTAAATTTAATCCTGAGGTAGCATCATTTATTAAACCGCCTGACTCGTTGGCAAGTACTTCAATACCTGAACTTTTATCCTGCGTTGCGCCGCCCATTAAATTATTAGGAGCAAGAGGAGAACCCTGAGTTTGTAATGCTTGCTCTGGTTCGAATAATTTATTAATTGTATTTAATAAGCGCACTAGCTCTATCTGGTTTTTTACAGAGCCGGAAAGTAAAAACACATCGTTGTCGTCATTTGATAACTCATCAACCGAGATGCGTTTAATGGTCACTTTATCTGCGCCCATTGATTTAATCACTTCGCTAATACGCTCTTCTTTTGGCTTGGGTGCTTGAGTTACTTTTATTAAATTAATAATAGCGACTTTACTCGAGTTTTGAGAGCTGCCGCCGTTTGCGTTACCCAAGCCTTGCAAGCGTTGAGCAAGTGAATTAAACATACCTTGGTTAGGATTTGAGGTGATAACGGGTTGTGATGCTTGTGAGCTACTGGCATAAAGGTAGTTTTTTGCAGCTTCATAAGCGGCATGACGATAATTTATAGTAGGTACTTCACCGCGCAATACAACCGCATGGCGATCAGGCGCTATGGTTAGCTGTACGTCAGGATGAATATCGTTTAAGGCATTTTCTAGTACGCTGTAGTCTTCGGTTACGCCAAGTAAAAATGTTTCAGAGCTTTTATCGTCGTACCACACCATCATAGATGTACGGCCCAACTTTTTAGCTAAAATTAGTAGCTCACGGCCATTTACCACGTTCACATCAAGTGTTGTTTCGTGGCCAAGTGCAATACGAGAAATATCACGGGTAAACACAAAGCGAGTATGCGTCCATTTAACTAAGTGCGATACTTTTTGTACCCGCTCACCATTTGCATTTTCTATATAATCTAAATGACTTTCACTGCCCATAGCGGTAAAAGATATTAGTAATAGTATAAAAATAAATTTTAACATAAGCCTTTCCCTCAATTTGCTTACTGTATAGGTAGCAAGTATGAGACCAAGGGTTTTTGTATTTATAATCAGTGGATTAAGATGTATAAACGTGTTTTTTATTATTTTGATTCGCAAATTGCAAATCAACAAATCATGAAGAGGTTAACAAAGAAATAAGAGCAGAGGTGTGTGGCGCAAAGCGAGTGAAAATACGCTTTACGCTAGTTTTAATTAATGCAAAGCGGCTGTAAACGGGATGCTTTCACAGATTTTAGCTTCAGCTATAAGCAGCTCTTCTAGACGAACATCAACTTCTTCTTTTTCAAAGTATTCGTAAGCTAGTTCTACAAATAGGTTTTTATGTTTTTCTTCTGACTTAGCAATAGCAACATAAAAGTCTTTTTCTTTACCCTCAGGAAGCGCTTGTGCAACTAAAGAAAAACGCTCGTGGCCACGTGCTTCAATTACACCGCCAACCAGTAATCGGTCCATTAAAAAACCATCACGACCGTGTCTAAACAGTGCACGTATTTGTTTTATGTACGGGTCTTTTTTGTCGTCACCTAAGTTTACATCTCGCTCTAAAAGCAATTTAAGTACTTGTTTAAAGTGTATTAATTCTTCTAGCGCTAAGTCGGTCATAGCTTTTACTAATTTACGTTTGTCTGGATAATGCGAAAGCATAGACATAGCCATACCCGATGCTTTTTTTTCTGCAGCGGCGTGATCTTGTAAAAAAGTATTAAAGTCAGCAAGGACAACTTCGGTCCATTCAAATGGGGTGTGGTATTTTAATTCAAACATGTTCTGTACAACTTAAATAATAATGCGGGGATTTTAACGTATTTGATTTAAAAAATCTTGTAAGGCAGTAATTTATCTATCCGTCCTTTAGAGGTAGATTCAACTTTTAACGGGTGTTTAATATCGTTCCACGCGGTAACTTTGCCACCCATATTCATTTTTTCAAAATCAGTTTTATCACTTTTTAACGCTAAAAAATTGCATAGCTTTTTATAGCTATCAGGCTTTGCTATATCAATGGATAAAAAATCGTTGTCACGGTTATTAAAGTACGTTTGAGCATCATTAAAATGTGTTTTATAGCAGTGAGCTAAGTAACTATCGTCGCTAATATTATTAAGCGAAAGCTCACTAAACGTATTTAAATAACAGCGTTTTATATGAATATTAAAGCCCCCGTCTGCACGGGTTAAATTAGTGTGCATACGCGTTAAAAGCTGTTTTATTGATACAAGCCATGCACCAAGTTCGCGCTCTAAATAAATAAACTTAGAGTCTGGGTAATGAATATCAAGCGCTTTAAAGTCATTAAATATGGGAGTGTCGGCAATCGCGTTAGCATTTTCAAAACAAGCATTAGTATACGCGGTATGCGCCGTTGTAATACCAAGCTCTAAAAATGCGTGGCACACACTAGTAGTGCCGGTACGCGGTAAACCTATTATAAATATTTTGCTCATTAACTTTTCTTTAATTAGCCACGTGTCACTAGCAATACAAAGGCGCTAACAATAATCACCAAAAATGTAGTAATGGTACCAATTTGGCGATATTTCAGGCTTTTTTCTACTATGCCTAAATTTTGAAACACACGCCCTATTAATAACGCACCACCTAATATATGACAGTAATGGCTAGCAAGCCCTTGGTATTCTGCTAAAAAAAGCAAAATTAAAGCAATTGGCACGTACTCCATAAAGTTAGCGTGGGCACGCACAGCACGTTGTAGCGTTGCGTTACCATTATCACCAAGTGATATCTGCTCCGCGCGGCGCACTTTTATTACGTTAAAGCTCAAATAAATGTAAAAGAATGCAAGTAATGCAGCATAAGTTGAAATGATCACGGCGTTTTCCTGTTATTTTTATCGCATAAGCATGCGCTTTATTATTGTGGGCGTGATAATAACATATAAATTTGAGCAGCATTATCAGAAGTTTAATAAATGCCTATGCTAAGCTAAGGGTATTAAGTAAGTAGAAAATTACATAAGGATTTTATGTTTGTACCTCGCAAAGTAGCCGACAGTTACCGTGAAATGATTAACAGTATTGGCTTTTACCCTTCTATGCTTTCAGTGGGCTTTTTAGTATTTGCCATTATAACTATGTCGGTTGAATATTTAGCCCCTATTGAGCAGCTAAAATCGTTTATATCGGTTGTACTTGTTGATAGCGCCGAAAACGCGCGTACTATTTTAAGCACTTTAGCGGGGAGTATTATTTCGCTTACCGTGTTTAGTTTTTCGATGGTAATGGTGGTTTTAAATTCGGCCAGTGCGAGTTTATCGCCCCGCGTAGTGCCTGGGCTTATTACGCGTAAATCACACCAAATGGTTTTGGGCTTTTATTTAGGCAGCATAATTTACTCAATTATTATGCTTATAAACATTAATAAACTTGAAGGTGGCAGTACGGCTATTCCTTCAATTGGTGTGTTGTTTGCACTTGTTTTTGGCTTGATTTCATTAGGTTTATTTGTGTTTTTTATACATTCAATCTCTCGTGCCATTCAGGTTGATAACGTATTAAATGGCTTGTTTAGCCAAACTAAAAACGAAATTAAAACAATAATACTAAGACAACAAGAGAACCCAGTTGAAGACTTTCCAGACTTTAGCAAGTGGCATTCGGTAAGCAGTAAAACAGAGGGATATTATAAAGGCGTACATACCGATAAGCTGTGTGCCATTTTGGCAGAGCAAGATATAAAGGTGTATATCTCTGTTAACCAAGGCTATTTTACAGTTAAAGGTTACCCGTTTTTAAAATGTAATAAAGATATAGCAAACGATGAAGAGCTGATAAATAAAATTCTCGACTGCTTTATTTTTTATATAGAAGAGTACATTAGCGATCATTACCGTTATGGGTTAACGCAAATATCTGAGATTGCAGTTAAGGCAATGAGCCCGGGTATCAACGATCCAGGTACTGCGGTTAAATCAATTGATATGCTGAGTATTTTACTTATCCAAAGGCTGTCAATTAACGATATTAACTACTCGTTTAAGCACAGTGATAATGCCCCATTGTTATACCTTCATGAAACAAGCTTTGATGAGTTATTACACGACAACTTTACACCGCTGCGTAATTACGCCAAAGGCGATGCATACGTAATGACAAACGTGCTTGAGGCATTTAAAAATATTTTGTTTGTTGCCCATAAAGATACCGATGCACGAAACAGTTTATTTAATTATTTAAATGCAATTGTTGATGACATAAATGAACATGTAACTAATGAATACGACAGACGCGAAGTAACTAATATGCTTAACTCAATAGCGCGTATCAGCCAAGAGCAAGGTGAGAAGTTGGTGGCACGTTTTGAGCACCACTAGGGTGTGTTGAATTATTTGGATTGAAATTTGTTCAATTTAGGGGCGATTAAATCGCGGCGCGAGGTTTGTAACCTAGTGGGCTAAGTAAAAACCGAGCAACATAGAGTTAATCGTCCCTAGGAAGAACCTATATTTTAATCTATGTAGTACACAGCATAGCTTGAGGCAGTAACTTTAATCTCTCCAGTATGGAAGGCATCAGGTACATAGTTACTTGGTGCGCTATCAGCCATCATTACTTTTTCTGCGCGCATATAAGGCTGCGACTGCACATTGAGTGGGCTCAGTGATGCGCTGTACAAACCTTTTAAGTCAACGCCATAATCTTCACTAAACTCTTTTGCAGCATCCCGTGCATCTTTAATTGCTAACTTTTGCGCTTTTTTATGCAGCTCGTTATAGTTACTTGCTAAAAATTGCGTTTGATTAATTTCGTTAATACCGTTGTTAACTAAGCTTTGTAGTAACTCTGGGTATTTATTTATATCGCTGAGTTTTACTGTTAACGTACGAGAAACCTTAAAGCCTTTAAATTCTTGATTACCGGTAGTGCGGTTGTATTGGCTATCACGGTTTATTGAAATTTGTCCGGCGTTTATATCTCCCTCTTTAACACCAATTTCTTTTACGAGCTTAATTGCCTTAGCGATGGTTAAGTCGGTTTTATTTTTAGCTGCAATTAAGTCTTTATCAACTTCGGTAATACCTACACTAAGCTGTACGTAATCTGGCATTGTAGTAAGAGTCGCTTCGCCCTTAACATAAATATGAGGAGCATCGGGTGTCGCTGCCGCGAGTGCATCAAAACTAAGTACGTTTAAAGCCAGTGCACTACCTAAAACAAGAGTCAGTGTTTTCATTAGTCGATCCTTTAATTTTGTAAATGCTATTAAAGACCTTACGTGGTTAATTAAATATGAACAAGCACAAAAAAACAGGCAATTGCCTAATGCCGATCAGTTAAGAAAATGACCGGTTGACCGATCCAAACGATCATGCAAAATCCGTAGTTAGGAAACTAACTACGGATTTTTTT
>NZ_WTLA01000025.1:0-54620 GCF_011378845.1 Pseudoalteromonas sp. Z9A4 | reverse complement strand
TTGCCTCGCTACCTAAGTAGGTTGGCTGTTAGAACTCAATCTGTACGAGTGCCCACACAGATGATTGCTTTATATTGTTAAAGAACGTTGCGATTATAAGGCTAAACTTTATCTCGCTAGGGCTGCGCATGTTACGCTTTCCTATTTTTTTGTCAACACTTAAATTTAAACTTTCTAAAAAGATTCAATCTAAGTTTTACTTAACACCCTGAGTTGTTCGTGCCTCGCTATGCGTTGGCGTTTCCCGTCTCAGTGGGGTCGCATTATAGGGGGATCCGAAAACAGATCAACCCTTTTTTGAAGAAAACTTGAAATAATGTGCTGTTCGCTGAGTATTTGAGCTAAACGCTCAAAAACACAACTAAACTACCATTATTAATAGGTTCATAGAGCTATTTGAAATGAAAGTTGTGGCAACTTCTAACGGATAGAGACATATTTCGATCATCGATGCGGAAGAAATAACCAATAGAGCAAGAGTCGTATTGCTATAAATCATTTAAATTAATCAAAAGTTGAGAATTAAATTGATCAGCCTATGTTTAATAATAGTTTTACATATTTTAGGAGGAAGTTTACTTAGGCCGTAATGGTTAACTTTACTCTGAGGTTCTTAGTGCCGTTATATTGATAAGAATGCGCACGTTATATCTTTTAATCAGCTCTATAAGTAGAAACTTCGTTAGGGATTGCTCTAATTGTAGCTCAATTCGCGGCGGTATTATTAATAGCTGTAAATCACAATATATAGTGGAAATGATCTTTAACTAGAATCTGATAGGCTATTTTGAATGAATGGTAAATAAAGAGTAATTAGGTAGAGCTATTAAAGTAGCTGTCAAAAGAACTTATCAATTCAGAATCTATGAGTCATTGCCCATAATAGAAGGTAATTACTGGTTCATATAGTTTGACAAATTTTAGGCAAGAAAAAGCCGAGCATAGGCTCGGCTTTTAGGTTTCTTTAAGACTTACTCTGCAGACTGTGCGTCTTCTTGAACTGCTTCGCTAGTCGCTGGGCGACCAACTAGTTCAATATAAGCCATTGGTGCATTATCACCAGTACGGAAGCCACACTTAAGAATACGAGTGTAACCACCTGGACGATCCGCGTTACGTGGACCGATTTCACTGAATAATTTACCAACAACTTCATTATCACGCGTGCGAGCAAACGCTAAACGGCGATTTGCTACACTGTCAGTCTTAGCCAGTGTGATTAAAGGTTCAATTACACGACGTAACTCTTTCGCTTTAGGCAAAGTAGTTTTGATGATTTCATGTTTCACCAAAGAACCTGCCATATTGCTAAACATCGCTTTACGATGGCTACTGTTACGGTTTAATTGACGACCACTCTTACGATGGCGCATGACCCTATCCTTCTAACTAAACTAATATAGTGATTTAGATTATTCAGCTAAACTTGCAGGTGGCCAATTTTCTAGGCGCATGCCCAGAGAAAGTCCACGTGAAGCTAGCACGTCTTTAATTTCAGTTAGAGACTTCTTACCTAAATTAGGTGTTTTAAGAAGCTCAACTTCAGTGCGCTGAACTAAATCACCGATATATTGAATTTGCTCGGCTTTCAAACAATTTGCTGAGCGTACTGTTAATTCAAGGTCATCAACTGGACGAAGTAGAATAGGATCGAATTCTGGCTTCTCTTCTTTCTCTTCTGGCTCAGTTACATCACGTAAATCTACGAATGCATCTAATTGCTCAGCTAAGATAGTAGACGCACGGCGGATCGCTTCTTCTGGATCTAAAGTGCCGTTTGTTTCCATATCAATGATTAACTTGTCTAAATCTGTACGTTGCTCAACTCGAGCTGATTCAACCGAGTACGCAATACGTTCAACTGGGCTAAATGATGCATCAAGCAACAATCTACCAATTGGACGCTCATCGTCATCAGAGGATAAACGACTAGATGCCGGCACATAACCACGACCACGTTCAACACGAATACGCATGCTGATCTCGCTGTTATTTGTAGTTAAATTACAAATAACGTGATCTGGATTAGCAATTGTTACATCGCCATCGTGCTGAATATCAGCCGCAGTAACAGGGCCTACACCAGATTTAGTCAGGGTCAGAAAAACTTCATCTTTGCCTTCTAACGTTACTGCTAAACCTTTAAGGTTTAATAGTATTTCAATGATGTCTTCTTGAACGCCTTCTTTCGCGCTGTACTCATGTAAAACACCGTCGATTTCAACTTCAGTTACTGCACATCCAGGCATAGATGAAAGTAATATACGGCGTAAAGCATTACCCAGAGTATGGCCAAAGCCACGCTCTAATGGTTCTAAAACTATTTTAGAACGCGTTGGGTTAATAGCGTCGATGTCGACTAACCTTGGTTTTAGAAATTCTGTAACAGAACCCTGCATGTTATCCTCTCTTAACTCTTAACTTTACTTAGAGTAAAGTTCGACGATTAGTTGTTCATTAATGTCCGCAGACAAATCTGAACGCTCAGGTAGACGCTTAAAGCTGCCTTCCAATTTCTTACCGTCAACTTCAACCCAAGTCGGCTTTTCACGTTGCTCAGCCAACTCTAGAGCAGCGATGATACGTGCTTGTGTCTTAGACTTCTCACGAATTACAACAGTATCTTCTGGAGTAATTACGTATGAAGGAATGTTCACAACACGACCATTAACTAAAATCGCTTTATGGCTTACTAACTGGCGTGCTTCTGCACGTGTGCTAGCAAAACCCATGCGATATACAACATTGTCTAAACGTTGCTCTAAAAGCTGTAACAAGTTTTCACCTGTGTTGCCTTTAAGGCGAGCAGCTTCTTTGTAGTAGTTACGGAATTGCTTTTCTAATACACCGTAGATACGACGTACTTTTTGCTTTTCACGTAATTGTAAACCGTAATCAGATAAACGACCTTTACGGGCGCCGTGCTGACCAGGTGCAGTCTCAAGTTTACACTTAGAGTCGATAGCTCTTACGCCGCTCTTAAGGAACAGGTCAGTACCTTCACGACGACTCAGCTTGAGCTTAGGGCCCAAATATCTTGCCATGTTATTTCTCCTAACCTATTGTTAAACGCGACGTTTCTTCGGTGGACGACAACCATTATGTGGTATAGGCGTCACGTCAGTAATGTTGGTAATACGGTAACCAGCGGCATTCAAAGCACGTACAGCAGATTCACGACCTGGACCTGGACCTTTAATGAAAACTTCTAGATTTTTTAAACCGTATTCTTGAGCAGCAGTACCTGCACGCTCTGCAGCAACCTGAGCAGCAAATGGTGTAGATTTACGTGAACCACGGAAACCTGAACCACCGGCAGTAGCCCATGATAGTGCATTACCTTGACGGTCGGTAATCGTTACAATAGTGTTGTTGAAAGACGCATGAACATGAGCCATACCATCAGCAACTTGTTTTTTAACCTTTTTACGACGAATTGGTGTCTTAGCCATAATACTATCCCCTTATCGCTTAATAGGCTTACGAGGACCCTTGCGGGTGCGCGCGTTAGTCTTAGTTCTTTGACCACGTAGTGGTAAAGAGCGACGGTGACGTAGGCCACGATAACAACCAAGATCCATAAGGCGCTTGATATTTAAAGTAACTTCACGACGAAGATCACCTTCAACAGTGTACTTGCCAACTGCATCACGCAATACGTCAAGAATTTCGTCTGAAAGTTCACCGATTTTTGTGGTTTCGGCGATACCAGTCGCTACTAAGATAGCCTTAGAGCGAGTCTTACCTATGCCATAAATAGCTGTTAAACCAATAACTGCATGTTTATGATCAGGGACGTTAATGCCAGCAATACGGGCCACTAACACATCTCCTATATTCGAATTTGGTAATCATCTGTTTGAAAAGCCCGTAAGGATACTCAAACGAAGACCAAATTACTACTAAAAACACAGGCCGAGAAAACTCAGCCTGCACGCTGTTTACTTAACCTTGCCTTTGCTTATGCTTAGGCTCACTGCAAATTACGCGTACTACACCAGCACGTTTAATAACTTTACAGTTACGGCATATTTTCTTAACGGAAGCACGTACTTTCATTGCTCAACTCCGTAAACTGACCTTATCGACCGTAGCCTTTAAGGTTCGCTTTTTTCAGCACAGAATCATACTGATGAGACATCAGGTGAGTCTGTACTTGTGCCATAAAGTCCATGATCACTACAACGATAATCAAAACTGATGTACCGCCGAAGTAGAATGGCGTTTGCCACGCCATCGTCATGAATTCAGGCACCAGACAGATAAAGGTTATATACAAAGCACCTGCCAATGTCAGGCGTGTCATCACTTTATCAATGTATTTAGATGTCTGCTCACCTGGACGAATACCTGGGATAAATGCGCCAGATTTCTTAAGGTTATCTGCAGTTTCACGTGGGTTAAACACCAACGCTGTATAGAAAAAGCAGAAGAAGATAATAGCCGCAGCTAAAACAAGAGAGTACAACGGTTGACCTGGGGTCAACGTAGTAGCAACAGCTTGTAATACATCAGCGACTGGACCTTCACCTTGGCCGAACCAGCTAGCAATTGTACCAGGGAACAGAATTATACTGCTAGCGAAGATTGGTGGAATAACACCCGCCATATTTACTTTTAGTGGTAAATGCGTGCTTTGAGCAGCAAATACTTGACGACCTTGTTGGCGTTTAGCGTAGTTAACAACAATACGACGTTGTCCACGTTCGAAAAACACTACAAGATAAGTAACAGCGAATACGATTACCGCAACCATCAACAGTACAAAAACATTCAAATCACCTTGGCGCGCCATTTCGACTGTCGAACCAATAGCAGACGGCAAGTTAGCTACAATACCAACAAATATTAGAACAGAGATACCGTTACCGATACCACGCTCTGTTATTTGTTCACCCAACCACATAAGGAACATAGTACCAGTTACTAAACTCACCACTGCGGTGAAATAGAAACCCATACCAGGGTTAACAACTAACCCCTCCATCATGCCCGGTAAGCTAGAAGCAATACCGATTGATTGAATAGTAGCTAGCACAAGCGTGCCATAGCGTGTGTACTGGCTAATTTTTTTACGCCCTTGCTCACCTTCTTTCTTAAGCTCTATAAACGGAGGATACATATGCGTTAATAGTTGCGTAATAATCGAAGCCGAGATATACGGCATAATACCCAGTGCTAACACTGAAGCTCGCTCAAGTGCACCACCACTGAACATGTTGAACATTTCAACAATGGTGCCCTTTTGTTGCTCGAAGAAATCGGCAAGTACAGCGGCGTCAATCCCAGGGATCGGCACAAATGAACCTAGACGGTAAATTATGATAGCACCCAATACGAAGAGTAATCGGCGCTTCAATTCCGAAAGTCCACCTTGTGCACTTTTTGTATCTTGACCTGGTTTAGCCATTAGTACTTCCTTAGTCTTCTACCTTGCCTCCGGCAGCTTCAATAGCTTCGCGAGCACCTTTAGAGGCTTTAAGGCCTTTAACGGTAACAGCGCGTGAAACTTCGCCAGATTTAACAACTTTAACGAAAAGAACGTTCTTTTTAACTAGACCAGCTGCTTGTAACGCGCTTAGGTCTACCACATCGCCTTCTACTTTAGCGATTTCAAAAAGGTTTATTTCTGCAGATACTAAAGATTTGCGAGAAGTAAAACCAAATTTAGGTAGACGACGTTGCATAGGCATTTGACCGCCTTCAAAACCAACGCGTACTTTGCCGCCAGAACGTGATTTTTGACCTTTGTGACCACGGCCGCCAGTCTTACCTAGACCAGAACCGATACCACGACCAACACGTTTTGGAGCAGTTTTTGAACCTGCAGCAGGTGAAAGTGTATTCAAATGCATCGAATTAACCCTCTACCTTAACCATGTAAGAAACCTTGTTTATCATACCACGTACACATGCTGTGTCTTCTAACTCAACAGTGTGGTTGATACGACGTAAACCAAGACCGCGTAATGTAGCTTTATGTTTCGGTAAACGACCGATAGAGCTTTTTACTTGTGTTACTTTTACAGTTTGATTTGCCATGGTTACCCCAGTATTTCGTCTACGCGAAGGCCACGTTTTGCAGCGATTGACTGTGGAGAATTCATATTCTCAAGAGCCGAAATCGTTGCACGTACCACGTTGATCGGGTTAGTAGAACCGTAACATTTAGAAAGTACGTTCTGCACACCAGTAACTTCTAGTACTGCACGCATAGCACCACCTGCAATGATACCAGTACCTTCAGATGCTGGTTTCATGAACACTAGTGAGCCAGCATGACGTCCCTTAACAGGATGCTGTAATGTGTTGCCATTTAGGTCTACGTTGATCATGTTACGACGTGCTTTTTCCATTGCTTTTTGAATAGCAGCTGGAACTTCACGTGCTTTACCATAACCGAAACCTACTTTACCTGCGCCATCACCAACTACAGTTAGTGCAGTAAAGCTAAAGATACGACCACCTTTAACTACTTTAGACACACGGTTCACCGCGATTAGCTTTTCAGCTAGATCAGGCTGTTGTTGCTTTGCTTCTACGTTAGCCATAGTCTACTCCTAGAATTGCAAACCGGCTTCACGCGCAGCATCAGCTAGCGCCTTCACACGGCCGTGATATTTAAAGCCACTGCGATCAAAAGCAATCTTTTCGATGCCTTTGTCAGCCGCACGTTCAGCAACCGCTTTGCCAACTGCTTGCGCAGCTTCAACGTTACCGGTGCCTTTAACTGTTTCGCTAATAGCCTTTTCAACAGTAGAAGCAGCAGCCAGTACATTACCCTCAGCATTTACTACTTGAGCGTATATGTGACGTGGCGTGCGGTGGATAACAAGACGCGTTGTGCCTTGTTCAATATAATTTCTACGAGTGCGTTTAGCACGACGTAGACGAGCTGTTTTTTTATCCATCGTCTTACCTTACTTCTTCTTAGCCTCTTTACGGCGTACATTCTCATCTGAATAACGAACACCCTTACCTTTATAAGGCTCAGGTTTACGGTATGCACGAATGTTAGCAGCTGTTTGACCAACTAACTGCTTGTCTACGCCCTTAACTAGAACTTCTGTTTGGCTTGGAGTTTCAATCGTAATTCCTTCAGGAACTGCGAAATTAACTGGGTGTGAGAAGCCAAGAGTTAAATCTAATGTTTTACCCTTAGCTGCAGCACGGTAACCCACGCCTACTAACTGAAGTTTCTTCTCGTAACCTTCATGCGTACCAACAACCATGTTGTTGATTAGAGCGCGAGCAGTACCTGCTTGAGCCCATGCATTAGCTACGCCATCACGAGGTAAAGTAGTAATAACGTTGTCATTAACTTGTACTTCAACAGCGTTGTTGATAGTACGAGTAAGTTCACCGTTTTTGCCTTTAACTGTGATTTCCTGGCCTTTTAATGTAACTTCTACACCGGCA
Source organism: Pseudoalteromonas sp. Z9A4 (assembly GCF_011378845.1). Taxonomy (NCBI): domain Bacteria; kingdom Pseudomonadati; phylum Pseudomonadota; class Gammaproteobacteria; order Alteromonadales; family Pseudoalteromonadaceae; genus Pseudoalteromonas; species Pseudoalteromonas sp. Z9A4. The sequence goes on along the minus strand of NZ_WTLA01000025.1, from coordinate 47,201 downwards.
GGAACAGTAATTGGTGCCTTTGCTATGCGAGACATAGTTCCCCTCCGATTAAGCTACAAAACCAATGATTTCACCACCAACACCAGCACTACGTGCTGTGCGGTCTGTCATTAGGCCTTTAGAAGTTGATACGATAGCGATACCAAGACCACCCATTACCTTAGGTAATTGGTCACGTTTCTTATAGATACGTAGACCAGGGCGACTTACACGCTGGATATTTTCAATTACAGCTTTGCCTTCGAAGTACTTCAACTCGATAGAAAGCTCAGGTTTAGTTTCACCGTTAACGGCGAAATCTACGATATAACCTTCGTCTTTTAGTACTTTAGCTAATGCTACTTTCAGCTTTGAAGTTGGCATCGTTACAGATACTTTCTTCGCTGATTGACCGTTACGAATTCGTGTAAACAAATCCGCGATAGGATCTTGCAAGCTCATAGTCTTACTCCCATGATTCTATTACCAGCTAGCCTTTTTAAGGCCAGGAATTTCACCGCGCATAGCTGCTTCGCGAACTTTAATACGGCTCATGCCGAATTTGCGAAGGAAACCATGTGGGCGGCCCGTAATGTTACAACGATTACGTTGACGTGCAGGGCTAGAATCACGAGGTAAAGCTTGTAGCTTAAGTACCGCGTCCCAACGATCATCTTCAGATGTGTTAACATCACTGATGATAGCTTTTAGTGCCGCGCGCTTTTCAGCGAACTGAGCAACTAGTTTTGTGCGCTTTGCTTCGCGCGCTTTCATAGAATTCTTTGCCATAACCCTACCCTTATTTCTTAAATGGGAAGTTAAACGCTTCTAACAACGCACGGCCTTCCTCATCAGATTTCGCAGAAGTAGTGATAGTAATATCCATACCGCGTACACGGTCTACTTTATCGTAATCGATTTCTGGGAAGATGATTTGTTCACGTACGCCCATGCTGTAGTTGCCACGTCCATCAAAAGACTTAGCACTTACGCCACGGAAGTCACGAATACGTGGGATAGCGATTGATACCAAACGCTCAAAAAAGTCCCACATACGCTCGCCGCGTAGGGTTACTTTACAACCAATCGGGTAACCTTCACGCACTTTGAAGCCAGCAACAGATTTGCGTGCTTTAGTGATTAGAGGTTTCTGACCAGAGATTGCTGCTAGATCCGCTACTGCGTTATCTAAAATCTTCTTGTCAGCTAGGGCTTCGCCCACGCCCATATTCAATGTGATCTTTTCGATCTGAGGGACTTGCATGACAGAGCTGAAACCAAACTTCTCTTGAAGTTCCGCAACTACTTTGTCTTTATATACTTCATGCAGTTTCGCCATCATTCTACTCCAACTATTAGATAGTTTTACCAGTAGATTTAAAGATACGTAATTTCTTACCATCTTCAATCTTGAAACCTACACGATCAGCTTTACTCGTTTCCGAGTTGAAGATCGCAACGTTTGATGCATCCATAGATGCTTCTTTCTCAACAATGCCGCCAGCTTGGTTCAATTGTGGAACCGGCTTTTGGTGTTTCTTGATCAAGTTTATGCCTTCGACAAAGATTCGACCAGATTCAGTAACAACTGAAAGCACTTTTCCGCGCTTACCTTTGTCTTTACCTGCTAGTACGATTACTTCGTCATCACGACGTATTTTTGCTGCCATGATTGGCTCCTTACAGTACTTCTGGGGCTAGTGAAACGATTTTCATGAACTTATCATTACGAAGTTCGCGAGTCACAGGGCCGAAAATACGTGTACCAATTGGCTGCAAGTTATCATTTAAGATAACAGCCGCGTTGCTGTCAAAACGGATCAAAGAACCATCTGGACGGCGAACACCTTTTCTGGTACGCACAACTACCGCGTTTTTAACATCACCTTTCTTCACTTTACCGCGAGGAATAGCTTCCTTTACAGAAACTTTAATGATGTCGCCAATCGCTGCGTAGCGACGGTGTGAACCACCAAGGACTTTTATACACTGCACTTTGCGAGCGCCGCTGTTATCAGCAACTTCCAGCTGAGTTTGCATTTGGATCATGTTAATGACCTCCGGTGTAGTAATTACAACGTGTCTAAAATTCGTTTAAAAATCAGACATTTCGATTAAATCCCAATCAAAAAACAAACGAGTTGTCTCTTAAGGGCGGGCAATTGTACCAGCATTGAGGGGGTAGTGATAGGTTATTTTTTAATTAATTTAGAGCGTATGGTTATTAAAGTTGAGTAATTACGGCTATGTAGCTATTTTACAGGTGGTTACAAAACAAACAAGGCACTATATAAGTGCCTTGTTTGTTTTAACTATAGATGATTAACCGAATAAACCTTTTAATTTATCTTTAATCTTATCCTTTGCTTTGTCTTTGGCTTTTTCTTTTGCTTCATCAACCTTCTGCTTAGCTTCATCTTTAAGCGCATTACCCACATCAAGCTTTATACCAACATCGTGGAAAGGCCCTTTTATACGTAGTGGTATTTTAAAACCAGTGCTGTCATCGGTAGTCCCCTGTCCTTCGATTGATCCAACTATGCCTGTAACCAAACGGTAATTAACTGTTGTTTGTGGTAAATCAACATCGCCTTCACCTGATATTCTTATGAGTGGGCTAATAAGTGATAAATCAGTATTTTTACCAACACCATTAGTAAAGTTAAAACTTCCCGTTAGTGCAGAGAAATCTGTTTGCTCTGATTCTTCAAACCCGGTATCCAGCCCTTCAGACGCAGCACCAAAGTTTCCTGAAATGAGTTCCTTACCTTTACGAACCATCTCAGCTATATTCGCACCTTTTACAGCTCCATCAGCAAACTCAAATCCAAGTTTTCCGTTAAGCGCACCAATAAACGACTTTTGACTTTGGCCAGTTGTGTTTAGGTTCCAATTTAAAGACCCCTTACCCATTAGCTTGTCAAAGCCTGCCCCATCCGTTAATAAAGGCTGCGCATCTATACCAGCTAAGTCAAAGTTAGTTGATATTTTATAAGGTACTTGTTGTGCGTTTACATTGATAACGCCTTTACCTGACCCTTCATAAGCAGAAAAGCTATCTAGGCTTAGTTTTGCAATGCTATTTTTTAAAGCAACAGTAAATTGATTTGCGCCCAACTTAATATCATTAGCTTTTAATCCACTTGAACGAATAACTACATTCGCATCTAGTGAATTTAACGCACTTAGATCAATTTTAGTGTCATCCCATACTATTGGCTCTGCAGGTTTATCATTTTGCTCTACTGGCTCTTCTTGTTTTGCTACTGCTTCAGGTAGGTACGGGTTTAAATCAAGCATACCTAAATCAATATCAGCATTTACAGCTAAACGCTTACCTAGGTTAAGCTCGCTCTTACCTTTTATTTCCAATGCGTCTAACGTCGCAACTAAATCGTCTAAATTAAATTCCTCACCTGCTAGGTGCATTTTACCGTTTACACTGAATGCGTTAAAAGCATTGTCTTTAGCGTCTAACTCTACACCTTGCCATTTTGCAATACTTTTAACAGACTCACCGCTTAGTGATAACTGACCTTTAATATCTTGTCCTTGCCCAGCGATGCTCCCTTCGAACGTTAGATCAACTAAACGAGAATCTAAGGTTTGTTTAACATTAAAAGTAGCACCTTCAATTGCTTTAGCAGGAGTATCTAATTTTATATCAAGCTCAAAACGCTCCTGCATATAAGTAATACCCCCTTTTACTTCTAATGTTTTACGAAGTGATGGAAGTAAAATAGCGAGTTCTAAATCACTAATTTGTTGCTTAGCACCTGTTAGACCATCTAGATAAGTAAATGTGCCGCCATAAATAGCAACCTCACCTAACTCAATATCAAAGTTATCTGGAAGCTTTATCGCTTCACCTGATTGGCTTTGCTCTTTAGGTTGCTCTGCAACTGCATCAAACAACTGCCAATTAGCTTTACCATTTTTGTCAGTTTCTAATAGGATATTTGGTTCGTTTATAACAAACTTATCTAATTTAAACTCACCACCAAATAATGAAAACCAAGGTATGTGTACAGCAAGCTGTTTCATACTCGCCATATCGGCGCGCGAACCTGATTCCATATTTGCAAAATGCACGTCGTTAAGTTCTAACTTTAATGCAGGGAATACGCTAAGTGTTTTATCACCTTTAATAGTAAGAGTGCGCCCAGTTGTTTGTTCTACCTGCTGCGACACTTTATTAAAAATAGTATCAGTAGGAATTAAAAACGGTGCGGCAACAATTAGTGCTATACATAGTAAAAGTATTACACCTACAATTTTAAGTAAGGTTTTCATGATCGTCCTTTCAAACGTGCAAATAATGTTCTTATCATAGCGAGTGTTAGCCTTAAAATCATTGTAGTTGATGTAAAAAAGCCACTAAAACCATTTTACCTGTTATATATGAATCTTTCCTGAAACATTTTGATACCTTTAGGTTACAAATAAATATTGACCCAATGAAACCTTAAGGTTACATATTGTAAAAATTTTAAAAGGAAATGAGCTATGTCTAATTACGATATTAAAAGTGAAGAAAAATTTATGGACCAAAATGCGTGGTTTTCATTGTTCATGGGGGTCACTTTATTAATCATTAGTGTTTACCCAATGCTTAATCAAACATCAGCCCCACTATTGTTTTTAGGAACTGCTGCTTTTTTAGGTTCATTCTTTATGTTTGTGATCAGAGGCGGGTTTACATGGAGAATGAAATACCACCTTACATATAAAGATGAGTATTTAAATACCATCGACACTATTGCCTATAAACATGTTGTGCTTGGCTTACTTTTTAGTATGGGTGGCGTGTACTTACTCTCCGATACTCTTGCTTTAGAAGTATCTCACAGCATGATGGCTACATTTTACCTTGCTGTAATGAGTCTAATATACGGCGTATCAATTCTTTGGCAAAGCAAGGATTAGGAGCAAAAGTGCAAAATAAAATTGCAAAATACCGCAAAGAAGCAGGCCTTTCTCAACAAGACTTGGCTGATCTAATTGCGGTTTCACGTAAGACTATTAGTACAGTAGAAACGGCACGATTTACCCCTTCGGTAATAATCGCTCTAAAAATAGCAAAGCATTTTAATACCTCAGTTGAAAGTCTCTTTGTACTAGATAAAAATGATTGATACATGTAAAGCGTTAGTCTCATTCTATTAGCAAAAACACCGATTTAGCTACTTCAATTACAACGTATGGAGGACAGCGCTGTTGTTATCAGCGTAATTGCGCTAAAATAGACCAGCAAAAAAAATATATATCTAAACCGGAGATTCTACAAGGCATGAAAAAACTGCTAATTTCACCGTCAAAAATGACGCTAGGCGAACAAGAAAATCAAATCTATCAGAACATTCTGAAGCAATCTTCAGAATTAAGCCTTAACCTTATGGCCGTGAAAGTAGAAAACCACCCTGATGATTTTTTACCTTGGTGTTACGAATTGCTAAGTGCAAGCAGAGATCGTATGAACTACGATTTGCTAGAGCCACAGCAGTTACCAGTACTTAAGAAGCTACACGATCAGCTTATTTCAGCTATCAGCTTTTTACAGGTTAAAACTTTACGTATTGCTCCGTGGCCTGTTGTAAGTGTATTTGTAGAACAACACAAAGACGTTATTGCACTTGACGAACAGCTTCGTTTGGTAGACTACATCAAAAGCATTCGTGAACAGTCTCTTAAAGATATGATTCCTGAAGACTTACTTGCGTTTAGCGGTAAGCACATGGCATCACTTGATCCAAGCACATACAACTTTGACGTTGAATGGTTTGCATCTACAAAGAGTGCAAAGAGCTTCCATCAAATGCTTGGTGATTTACCAGGTGCTTTTGACGATGCACTAGTGAATATTCCACTTGAAGGTGATATTACTCAATACGAATATCAACAATTTGTTGCTGCTTATTCAAAAATATTCACCGACAATAACGAAAAACCAACACTTGCGCCTGCAACACGACTGCTTGCAATGCGTCGCCCTGATTTATTTACTCCGATTACAAATAATCGATTAGATGCATTATGTGGTGCCCTTGGTGTTTCTAAACTTAAAAATAGTGATTTTGAGCGTTACTGGCAAGATATCGTAAAAGGTATTCAAGCTATGTCATGGTACAAAATGGCTAAACCTAGTAACGAGTTAGAAGAACAATTGGTTGCTATTAAAGCATTAATTCCATGTTTCTTTCACTACGCTGATGCTAAAACACCAGATAACTCTAACTACATTAAACTGCTAACCAAGCCTAAACGTACTACAACTACAACAGGTAAAACTCAGCGTAGAGGTAAAGAGTCTGCAGAAATATTAGTAGACCGTGCTCTTGCTGCTGACGATATTCCTGAACACATTCGCAGTAAACGTGATTCAATTGTGAGTGAAGTACAAAAAGGTCGCAGCGTAAACGAAACAATTAGCCTTATGCGCACTATATTCGGTTAAAATCTTCTAATTTAGCCGTACTTTTATGGTGCGGCTAGGTTAATTTATGCACCAGCAATGTGCGCAACATCTTTCTTCATGTTATATCCCTATCCTATTCATAAAATTCAAGCTCATGTTTTTAATACATAAAAAATAATTTTTAATAAAAAACAATGAAGCTGGCACACACAGTGCAATTATCCCGTTAGTTAAACAATAAAAAGCCGTCAGCCTGAAGGTTCCAATTACATAATAAAAACCTTGGCGAGCAAAAATCATATAACGGGAAATGGACATGCTAAAACTAAAAAAAACCATCGCTATAAGTGCTATAGCATTAATGGGCGCAACATCTTTAACGTCAACAGCCGTACATGCTGAAGTAACTGCTAATGCAGCGGCAACATCAAACTACTTATGGCGTGGTCAAGAGCAAACTGGGGGCGATGCAGCTATTTCAGGCGGTATTGATTATGCCAATGAATCGGGCTTTTATGCAGGTACTTGGGCTTCAAATGCATCGTGGGCAGATGAAATGACCTATGAGCTTGACTTATATGCAGGCTTTGGTGGCGATATTAACGAAAGTGTTAGCTACGATGTTGGTTATATTTATTACGCTTACCCAGACGCAGCTTCTGAAGCAGACGCAGATTTCTCTGAAATTTACGGTAGCATCAGTGTTGAAGGCTTTACCTTTGGTGCTTCTGTATTAGCAACATCAGCTGCAAGTGGTGATGGTACAGACTTTGGTGATTCACTTTACCTGACAGCTGACTACGGTTTTACTGTTGGCAGTAACGGCACTGAAATGGCACTTCACTTAGGCCATTACTCTGGTGATTTTATTGGCGATGATAATATCTTAGATTACGGTGTATCAATTTCGAAAGACGGTTTTACTTTTGGTTTGTCTGATACAGATATGGATGATTCAGATATTAAAGCTTACGTTGCTTATTCTGTAGACTTTAATTTATAAGAAAGAATGTGTTACTTGCTGCAACACGAAGGGCCTTTTGGCCCTTTTCTCGTTTTATAGCTGTTTTGCCTTAAATGGTACCTTATTACATTGTACTTCTACTGTTTTAGGGTACCAAGCTGGGCCGATTTGATTCACAACCACCTCAGCTAAACCATTAGTAAACGATTTATACGTATGAGCGCTTTGCCATTCACCTTGTGGGCAATGTGTTGTTAAATCTAACGGCTCTGATCCCTCGTACAACGCAAGTGCAAAATTATGATGCCACTGTGAGCTTTTTAGCGTTTTATTGCTTACTTTGCTCTGTATACCGTTATCAAAGTAAATATTTGTACACCCCGTTAAAATAATCAGTGTGCAACCGGCTGCAAATAGCTGATACTCATAATGTCTCCCCTAGTATTTGCTCTTGGCACCACACTTTAATGGTATGGGGCGAGTATATTCCAAGCGTAATTAAACTCAGCGCTCCATCGCTAAACGTTTGTTGTGACTGCATTTGAATAACCGGTGTATTTGAACATATTTGTTTTACGTCTACCCGCTGCTCACCCACTAATCCCCATAAATAAAATGGGCGGCTATCTTCGAAATTAGCTTGGCTCGTTATTTTTGCTGTTGCCTGTGGCTGAATGGTTACCACAGAACAAGCACTGAGGCTTAATGCTATCGCCCCTATAATTAATGGTTTCATACTCTTCCTTATAAACTAAATACCAGTAAGGTAACTTTATAAGAAAACATAAAATATTAGCGTAAAAAGCTGTGAGGAATATGTAGAATCGCTATGAAGTTTTATACAATTTATTACACATAAAGGCCGCATAAATGCGGCCTTTGAAGTAGTTAACCTGTGTACAGATTAGTTAACTAAAAGAATAGTTATTTAAATAGCAGTTAAAACTTAGCTAAGTTGTTTTTACTGTCTTTATCGACCAGCTTAATGTAAGGATCAACCCCCGCAAATAATGGTTTTTCTTTTACTTTAAGCTCAATAGTATTGGTACCAGATACTATTTGATGCTTTTTCGAGTAAATAACAAAGTCTTCAGCTAGTAAGTTTTCAGGGTCGTCGCTAAACAATGCAATATCAACTAGCTCATCGAGCGGCTGTTCAGTTTCTTCACCTTGGCCATCCGCACGCTGTTTAACGGCTTCTACGCTAAGTGTTACAGTATAAAATCCTTCGCTATCAACGCTATCTGTAACTGAAACGTCTTTCATCTCAAGCTCATACAAAGTGATATATTTAAACTGATCGTCAATAAAACTTTGTTCTGCTTGCGTTGCGTCTTGTTTTAAATAGCTAAGTAAATCAAGCGTAGTTGGGTATGGCGTTGACTGGTACTGAAATTCATTTAAAAATGCTTTGAGTGCATTGTTTAAACGTTTTTCACCTAAACGATCATAAATCGCCATCATCACAACTGATCCTTTATTGTAATGAAGATATTGTTGCGACTGTGTTTTATATAGTGGCATTTCTTCAAAGGCTTCCCCTGTACGCCCTATTAAGTACCTATCAAGCTCATATTTTAAAAACTTACGTAGCTTCTCTGCGCCAAAGCGTTTCTCAAGCACCATAAGCGCACTGTACTGTGAAAGCGTTTCAGAAATAACCGCGCTCCCCTCTACATTAGCCGCCGATACTTGATGCCCCCACCATTGGTGCGCTACTTCATGTGCGGTAACATAGTAAGGGTAGTCAACTTTACTCTCATCTCTTAAGTCTGTAATAAACCCTATGCTTTCGGAGTATGGCACTGTATTGGCAAAACTTTGTGCAAACGAGCGATATTTAGGAAATTCAATAATACGTAGTTGTTTATGCTGATACGGCCCAAATGCTTGTGTAAAGTAATCTATCGAGTCTTGTACCGACTCAATCATACGGTCAACATTCCATGCATGATTTTTGTGGTAGTACACCTCAATATTTACCCCATTATGCTCAACCTTTTTACTTTCAAGTTCTGCCGAAAGCACCGCGTAAAAGTTTAAAATGGGCGCATCCATTTCATAAACAAAGGTACGGCGCCCCTCTTTTACACTTTCACTTTGTAAATACCCTGGGGTAATAGCAAATTGCGACTCGTCGGTCGTTACCGTCGCCTTAAAGTTAATAAACCCATTAGCTGCACCTAAATCACTTTGTGTATAGTACTGACTGTCCTCTAGCTTATGGGCACGTTCAAGTTCTGGTAAATCATGCTTACGACGTTCAAATTTATCAGCTACCTGTAAACCACGGTTATAACCAAAGTTAGGAAGGAGTTCCCAATTATTAATAAAAGTGCCATTGGCAACTAATTGTGTATCAGAGTCTTTATCGGTAAAGGCTGTATGATCACGAGTAACCGACAGTTGCCCTTCTCTTACTTCGTTTGGCATAAGCGGCTGCTCAAACTCAAACCATGCTGAATAAAACGCTGGTAATTTTTCAACTATCTTTCCGCCAGCCATGGCTACATCCCAACTTTTAGCGTGTTGAGGTGAGGTAATCAAAACTCGCGTAATTGGCTCGTTAGAGGTATTGGTAAATTTAATTTTTGCCACAGCACTTAAAGCACGCTTTTTTGGATAAATATCAACAGTTAAATCAACATCGGTCACCATAGGTAGTGCTAAGTCTTTGTATTGTGCAAACTGCTGCTCATAACTTATTTGCTTGTCTTGAAACTCATCGCTCGTAGTAAACTCATTCAAAACTCGCGTGTTGTTATAAATATTGTAGCCTGCACCAACAAACACTAATGCACTAATAACCGCAACCGCTTGCCCTTTTAACAACATATTATAACGAAGCATAGACAAGCGTGTGCGCAGCGTTTGTGAAGGACCGCGATGCCATAACGCAAACCCAACAATCGCTAAAACAAGACTTAACGCACCCCAATATAATGTGTACCAATGCGCGCCTTGTAAAAAGTGCCCATAACCATTTATATCAGAATACGGTACGCTACTGCTTTGCGAAAAGTGATACATATGGTGCTCAAACCCATAAGAACCCATTACTTTTTGCGCTATGTAATACAAAATAAACAAGCCCATTCCTACATATTTATTCGGGCTAATAATTTGTAAAAAGAAGGCGAGTACCGTCAGCATAATTAACGGTAAAATCGATAAATAAACAATCCTAAATAAATACTGTCCTAGCTCTAAATTAAATTGACCTTTAAATAACTGAACTGTAATTGTGAGTATCATTCCCACTAGAAACAACCCAGAAATAGCGGCGATTAAAGCCAGTATTTTTGACACCCAAAAAACACTGTTATGTACCGGAAAGCTGTCAACAATATCGCCCATGCCACTTTGTCGCTCTCGCCACACAAGCTCAGCACTATAAAAAGCGATAATAACAAACAAAAATAAACCGGAAATACCACTAATAACATTTACCATATTCTGAGTTAAAGGCCAGTTAGTAGTGCCATAGGCGCCAATAGGAGCAAGTAGTGGGATCATAAGCGTTACAATGCTTACACCCGCTAAAATCATAAAAGGAGCACTAAATATAACTTGTTTAAGTTCGAATATACTGCGCATTATTAGCTGAGATTTAGTACTAACCCCCGCTGATTTATAATTTTTAGCACTATTGATAAGTGCAGCTTGTTTATTTTGTACAAAAGCAGAGACTTTAAATTGCTTCTTCTGTTTTTTAGTTACTATGCGATTGCTTAGCTTTCCAAGGCCAAAAAACATTGCAACACTGATTGCCACCCACAATATACGGTTAACTAAAAGGTCACCTGTGAGCGTTAGAACTTCTGTGTTTTTATCATTTACAGTCCAATAACGTGTTAAATCAATTAACGAACCAGAGCCAAATGGGTCGGCGTAAACAACAATATTTCTAAATGCTAAATCATCAAAGTAAACGCCGGCAATTTGATAGGCTATAAAAATCACAACAGCTGCTACATACACCGACATCATGGTTTTAAAATAGACCGCTACACTATTAAAAATAGCCGAAAGCACCAGTAAACTTGGCACTGCTAAATAAAGATAAGGCGCAGCGTAGTACATTAGCTTATTAGGACCTACCAATTCGCTATCGAGCCAGCCAACCAATAAACCAAATTGCGACCCTAAAAACACACCCAATGGCACGCTTAAAAACACAATAAGTACAACTAAGTAAGAACCAAAAAAACGCCCTGCTTGATAAGGCACAGGATTAACAGGCTTACTAAAAACCAGCTCATCCATTTTGCTTTCACTGTTGCGAATAGCAGAGCTGGCAACAAAGTTAACCACTAAAAACATAGCGAGTGTACAAAATGTAACGGTTAAAAGCATAATAGAGAAAGGCGAGTTCATATGAACATTCGCCCCACCTAACGGGAACTTACTACTAGAGCTTATAAAAAACGCCATAAAAAAGAAGATTAATGAGGTCACATAAAACGAAGGCTGGCGCACAAAGTAGCGCAGCTCAAACGCGAGCATATTAAAAAACATAACGCCTCCTTATGCTACTTGGCTGTTACGATGATTAAGCAGAGTAGAAAAATACACATCTTCTAAATTTGCATTACTTGCTTCAAACCCTTGTGGGGCTTGCTCTGCTATTACATGTAAAATTGTTTTCCCTGCAAATAGGCGCTTAGAAATAACCGGTAATTGCGGCTCAAGTTCTTGCGCTTCTTCTTGGATCATAGCTTTGCGCCAAATTTGTCCTTGGAGCTTATCGGTAAGCGCTATTGGGTTACCTTCTAGTAAAATCTTACCGCCAGCCAACACCGCCATATTTGGGCAAAGCTCTGCAACATCTTCAACGATATGGGTCGATAATATAACTACTTTTTGCTCGCCTAAGCTTACTAATAAGTTATGGAAACGATTACGTTCCTCTGGGTCTAGCCCCGCTGTTGGCTCATCAACTATTAGTAAATCAGGGTCACCCAGTAATGCCTGTGCAATACCAAAACGCTGGCGCATACCGCCCGAAAAGCCACTGACCGCTTTTGAGCGATGTTGATATAAATTAGTGTGCGCAAGTAATCCTTCAACCGACTCTTTACGCTCTGCTTTATTATGAATACCCTTTAAAACAGCCATATGGTCCAGTAAGTCGTAAGCACTAACACGCGGGTACACACCAAAATCTTGTGGTAAGTAACCTAAGCGTTGGCGCAGTGCCTGTGGGTCTTTAAATACATCAATGCCATCAAAAGTAATTGAACCTGAATCAGCCGACTGCAGTGTTGCAATGGTACGCATAAGCGATGATTTACCTGCGCCATTTGGCCCAAGCAATCCAAACATCCCTTTACCGATAGATAAATCAACACCTTGTAGTGCATGTACGCCGTTATCGTAGGTTTTAGATAACCCAGTTATTGATAGCATTTTTACTTCCTTGAATATGAGTAATTATTTTTATAATGTTTTATATCACAAGAAAAACAGGAACATAAGTTACTTGTTAGTTAAATTTGTAACAACAAACAAACATAATTTAAACTCATAACACTTGCCTGCACTGTATTCACTCGGTATAAAAACCACATATACTTTTTATAAGAAGCGAAAAGCCATGCAAGATCACCAAAGCCAACCATTAAACGACTTTATAGAATATCCACACGACGAAATGCTAAATCGCGCTAACGAGTTTTTAACCACCAGCCAACGCCGTCATAGTATTCGTAGCTTTAGCGATCGCCCAGTACCAAAAAATATTATTAAGGCATGTATAAAGGCAGCAGGTACAGCACCAAGTGGAGCGAATCATCAGCCTTGGCATTTTGTGGCTATAAACAGCAGTGATGTAAAAAAACAAATAAGAGAAGCCGCCGAAAAATTAGAGCGTTCTTTTTACGAAGGCAGAGCAGGTGAAGAATGGTTAGATGCACTAAAACCGTTAGGGACCGATGCTAATAAGCCTTATTTAGAACATGCACCTTGGCTTATAGCTGTATTTAGTCAAAAAAAGGGCGGTGTAAGCACCGATGATAAAAATACGAATTATTATGTGCATGAGTCTGTTGGTTTAGCTACCGGCTTTTTAATTCAAGCTTTGCACCGCAGTGGTTTGGCAACCCTTACTCATACTCCAAAGCCAATGAGTTTTTTAACCGACATATGTAATCGCGATAAAGATAACGAACGCCCATACATGCTACTTATTACAGGCTACCCAGGTGATGATGCAACAATACCTGCTCATGCTCTGGATAAAAAATCTATCGATGAAATAGCTACGTTTATTTAGTATCTTCTTGTCGGCAAAACCAGTCATATAATAAAGCGATGATCGACTCAACTTTTGGGTCGATCAATGAGTAATAAATAGTATGCCCTTCTCGGCGAGTAACAACCATATTCGCCTTGCGTAAACTTGCTAAATGCTGAGAAAGCGCCGACTGCGCTAAAGGTACATTTGTGTTTAGCTCACCTACACTTTGCTCACCTTGTAATAAACTACATAAAATCATTAACCGATTTTTGTTAGCCATTAATTTTAAAAACTGTTCGGCTTGCTCTGCGTTGACAGCTAGTTGTTCAATATTCATTTTATTATTTCTCTTTTTGATACCTTTTTAAGTATAGACTTTTACATTAGTAAGTTCTAATATAATTAACATTAGGTTTTACTAATGTTAAGGTAGCCATGAAACTAGCGATGCCATTTTATTAATCGGCAGAAGTGCTGTAGCAGTATCCGCACTATTAAGTTACTTTATATAAAGTAACTTTCAGTTTTTAACGTTATTTATAAGTATTAACTCAATTCAACCTACTTATACCAAGTAGCACTCATTAATGTCTTTTTTAAGAAAAAGAGGATTTACAAACTAATGCTTACATCAATCCCTGATTTACTAAAAATTATCACACCTAACCAACGCCGTATTGACGCAGCGCAAGCAAAACTCGAGCTTGAACAAAATAGAGGTTTACTTATTGATGTGCGAGAACCTGCAGAGCACGCGACAAAATCAGCTGCCGGCGCTATAAATATTCCGCGTGGATTACTCGAGATGAAACTAATGGAAATAGAAAAAGACGCAGCTCGCCCTATTTACGTGCACTGCGCAAGTGGTGCACGCGCAACGTTGGGAGCAGAAGCATTAACGCGTGTTGGTTATGAAAACGTAACCGTTATTACCTGTGACGCAAATCAAATATGTAGCGTATTTTAAGTATCTACTAAGTACTTATAATTATGCGCCTAACAAAGGTAGGTGTTTAACGCTGTGATAAGTCAGTGCTAATTTAATACACGCTTTAAGTGGGTACTCTGGTAATGGCTTTTCACTATTTAATACAATTGCTCTATTTCCTTCAAAGGTAAGATTATGAGAGTACAACTCTCTAAATGTGCTTACTAGCTTTGATTGGCAATGAAAAAACAAATAACACGATGAGCCCTTAAAGCCTACGCGAATGGGGCTGCCATTTATTGTGTTATAACTTGGCTCTCCCCACCTTAAAGACTCTTCAACAGCTCCTAAGTTTTGCTCTTGTGCTACGGTATAAATTAGCTCTCGTAATTGTATAAGCGTACTTTTAGCTGCCTCAGGATGATTATTAAATATATTTTTTATATCCGTATTCATAAAAACATCCTTATAAGTATTACAAGTTTAAAACAGGTTACTTTTGCTGCCTTTCATCAACTAAAACAAGTAGCATCTGCTCAATATTTTTAACACTATAAGTAAGTGCTCTCAGTAGCTCTTTCTCACTTTGCTCTGTTGCCTGCTGCGACGTTTTACCTTGATTAGCCAATACATCTTTTTGCTCAAGTATCGCCTCTCTAAACTCACTCGCATTAACCACACCAAGCAAAGACACTAAAGCACCATTTCCTGACTGCCCTGCTGTTTCAAAGCTTAAACGATATAATCCAAAAATTCGCATGAGCGGCCCTTGGCTTAACCCTACATCTGTTATTTTTTCAAGCGGAATAGATTTTTCTTCTTTAAATAATATGCCACGTTTAACTACCAATTTTTGTGGTAATAAGTCAGCCGACATAGCTGCGAGTATTCGCCCGCCCACCAGCCATACAATCGCTAAAACAATGGGTAACAACGGAATAGTCACCAGCGCTAGTACACTAAAAAAAGCGGCCATTAGCATCCAGTATTGCTGAACCTTCGGGTCGAAAGATGCACTTTTTAAAATATGTTTTGTCATTGTTTTAATCCTTTATCTATATAACTACAAATACACTCTGCAAACTTCAATAATCTCTACTCAATCTTACAAACTAATAACGACTTTTATAGCAAGAGCAATAAACACAACCCCCAGTATTTTATCAAGCCATGGGTTCTGCTTAGTAAAACCAAAGCGATTTTTTGAAACCTCAGTAAGTACTGCAACTAGTAAATACCAACCTGTATCAATTACAAACACGGTTAAGCACATAATAATGCCAATGCTTAAAGTGAGATTTTGCGGGTCAATAAACTGTGAGAACAAGGCTAAAAAGAAAATAGCGAGCTTGGGGTTCAAAAAGGCAATGGCAAAGCCATCTTGTAATGCTTTAACTGCACTTATCTCACTTTTTTGTACTTGCAGTTCGTCATTATTGGGTTTTGCTAATAGTATTTTTAAACCTAAATAAGCTAAATACCCAGCGCCTAAATATACAAGTACTTGGTATACCGTTGGAAACTGAGCCATCAATGTCCCCAAACCAAGTAACGAAGCTGCCGCATAAAGCCCAACACCCATGCCATGGCTAAGTGCAGCAAGCATACCGTTTTTCATTCCGCCACTCATTGTATGCTTTAGTACAACTGCAAGGCTTGGGCCTGGCGACATTGCACCCATCATGCATACAAGTACTAAACTAAACCATGCTGCTAATGTCATTTTTGTCCTTATAGTTCATCGTTTTCTATTAATAATATATAGGCCGTTATTTGGCCTTGAAAAGCAGTCGCGGTATTTATACTTATTACTTTCCAACCTTCTTGATTTAAGTGGTATATGCGCTCATTCAAAGCATCTACATCAATGCCGTTACTAAAAAACCACGCCTTTTAAATTCTACTATTTTTTGCATTGTTTGTTATCCATTTTATAAGCGGTAGTCAAAGTCGTAATAGTGAATACTCTGCTCAATGCGTATTTTCATACTGCCAGTTAATCCTTTTAGCTCATTTGTGCCTGAATCAGGAATAACATTTAAAATAAGACTATCTTGTCCTTTATTCATAGTGCCAAAGTGTTGCAGTACAAAACTGCCCTGCTTACCTTCAAGCTCACCTATCACTTGCTCTATTGCCACGTAACCCGCACTGCCTTGGGTTGGCGTCATTGCGCTAAGCATCTCGCCTTGGCTTGTAGCATTTAAGTCACCTTTAAATGTTTTATCAATCGACATGCGTCCTAAGTTAATACCTTGCTGCCCTTTGGCGTAACCTTCAATTGGCGCTAAAGCCACTGTAAATTCACCACTTATTATTTTTGTTGTCATAACAATTCCTTATTGATGATATTTAATACTATTGATTTTTAATCCGATGATGCCATATCTATACCTTAACCTTTAAAAAGAATCCACTATGTCAAAAAACACCTCTGCATCCGAAAAAGCAGCTTTTAGCAGCTTATTACCTGTTTTTGCTTTTATAAAACCTTACAAATGGATGGTAGTAGCTGCGCTAGCCGCGCTATTGGTCACTGCGGGGGTTAACTTATCACTAGGTCAGGGGGTTAAGTTTGTTATTGATCATGGGTTTATTGCAGGCTCCAAAGATCAATTACAACAAGCTGTACTGGTGCTCATTGGCTTAATCAGCTTATTAGCGATCGGTACCTTTAGCCGTTTTTATTTAATGTCGTGGATTGGCGAACGAGTCAGTAACGATATTCGAAAAGCCGTGTTTAATCGTATTGTTACGCTACACCCTAGCTACTTTGAAGAAAACCGCAGTGGCGAACTTATGTCGCGTTTAACCACCGACACCACATTACTGCAATCAATTATCGGCTCATCATTTTCTATGGCACTGCGCAGTGTACTTATGTTGATTGGTGGACTTGCTATGTTGTTGTTTACTAATTTGAAGCTCACCTTAATAGTTGTTGCCTGTGTACCGCTGGTACTTGTCCCTATGATGATATTTGGTCGCAAGGTACGTAAACTAGCAAGCTCTAGCCAAGATGCCATTGCCGACATAAGTACCTATGCCGGAGAAGTCATACAAAATATTAAAGTAGTGCAAAGCTATAGCCACGAAGCACAAGAGCAGCATGCCTTTGCGCTTGAGACCGAAAAAGCCTTTAACGTGGCTAAAAAACGTATTAAGCAACGTTCATTTTTAATAGCTGTAGTGATTTTTTTAACCTTTAGTGCCATTAGCGCTATGCTATGGGTAGGTGGCAACGATGTACTTGCAGGTACCATGACAGGTGGTGAGCTAGGTGCGTTTGTGTTTTACGCTATTATGGTGGCAATGTCGGTGGCAACCGTTGCTGAAGTATATGGCGAACTACAACGTGCAGCAGGCGCGGCGGCAAGGTTACTTGAGTTACTTGCTGTTAAAAGTGAGATAGAAAACCCACTAGATCCACAAGACGATAGCTTACTGAAAGATAGTAGTAGCCCTGCTATTACGCTTGAAAATATAAGCTTTAACTATCCCTCTCGCCCAGACGTAAGCGCGCTTAATAAAATAAGCCTAAATATAAATCAAGGCCAAACCGTGGCAATTGTTGGCCCTTCTGGCGCAGGTAAAACAACGTTATTTGAATTGCTACAACGTTTTTACGATCCGGCTAGCGGAGCTATTAAGTTTAAAGATGTAAACATTAAAGATTTATCGCTTAATACTCTGCGTAATAAAATGGGCATGGTAGCGCAAAACCCTATTTTATTTAGCTCCGACGTAATGCATAACATCCGCTACGGCAACCCAAGTGCAACCGATGAGCAAGTATATGCCGCAGCAAAGTATGCGCATGCCGATGAATTTATCAAACAGTTACCGCAAGGTTATAACAGCTTTTTAGGTGAGCAGGGTGTGAGGTTATCGGGTGGGCAAAAGCAGCGTATTGTGCTTGCACGTGCCATATTAAAAGACCCTGAAATACTTCTTCTTGATGAAGCCACCAGCGCGCTGGATGCGCAAAGCGAACACCATGTACAAGCTGCGCTTGAGCATTTAATGCAAAACCGCACCACGTTAATTATTGCCCATAGGTTGGCAACGGTTAAACATGCCGATGTGATTGTAGTGATGGAAAATGGGGAAATCATAGCAACGGGTACTCACCAAGAGTTGTTAGCAAGTAACCCGTTGTATCAAAAACTGTGTGAATTACAGTTTAATAAGGATTAACCTTCGGTATTTGGCACTATCTGAATTTCTACGCGACGGTTTTGAGCACGGCCATTTGCACTATCATTAGTTGCAATTGGGCGTGTTTCGCCATAGCCCATAGTGCTAACACGTGTAGCCATAATTTGTTGGTTCACTAAGTAGTCTTTCACACTTTGTGCGCGTTCACGCGATAGGTTCATGTTGAAGCTATCTTTACCCGTACTGTCAGTATGCCCTTGCACACTAAGGTAGGTTTTTTCGTACTTGTTCATTACTTTAGCAATCGCATCTAACGTATCGTTGAAGCCTGATGAAATATAAGACTGAGCAGTCGCAAACGTAATGTTTGATGGCATTACTAAACGTAAGTTGTCACCTTCACGCACTACTTCAACACCTGAACCCGCTAACTCATCACGAAATGCTTCTTCTTGCTTATCCATGTAGTCGCCAACAGCAGCGCCCGCCAGTGCACCAATAGCTGCACCAATAAAAATACGTTTATCTTTATGATTACCCGTAGCCTTACCTAATACACCTCCGGCTGCGGCGCCTATAGCGGCTCCTTTACCTGTGTTATTCATTTCACAACCAGAAAGTAATACAGCTACTACGGTTACGCTTAAAAGTGATTTAGTTAAAGTCATGGTGATACCCTATTCATTAAGAATTTAGCAAGAGTATGCAAATACATGTATGAACAAACTATGAAGAGAGTGTTAAAAGCAACGCATCTTGCTTGATTGTTAAACAGACCTCAAACTAATGTGTCATTTTAATAAAAATGTCATACTACGCTGTGACAATTTAATGAATTTTACAAAGGATATTGGCGCAATGTTAATTGCTATTTTTAGACAGTTTTTTTTACTAGGGTGTATGAGCTTTGGCGGCCCTGCTGCGCATTTAGGTTATTTTAAACGCCACTTTGTAGACTCGTTAAATTGGTTAACTAACACGCGTTACGCACAACTTATTAGTTTAAGCCAAGCGCTGCCGGGTCCTGGCTCTAGCCAAGTTAGTTTTGCTATTGGTGTTGAGCGTGCTGGAGTACTGGGTGGTATAGCTGCTTTTGTAGGTTTTACTCTGCCTTCGTTTTTAATAATGGTGCTGCTTGCGGTGAGTGCTCATCAGTTTGACGCTGTTTACTTTGCCATTATTGCAGGCTTAAAGTTATTTGCCGTTGTTATAGTTGCTGATGCAACACTTAGTATGGCTAAAAGCTTTTGTACAAGTGCTGCGCTTAAGTTACTTGCTGTAATGAGTACACTTGCTTTGGTGTTATTTCCAATGATGGGAACTCAAATCGCTATTTTAATAACCGCTGCAACAATAGGTGCTATATGGCCTTTATTAAAACTGGGTACAGCCACAGAAAATGTTAGCAGTACAAAAAGTAATATTAATTGGATTGCACTGGGGTTATTTGCGCTCTTACTTGGTGTGAGCTTTATTCCACTAGGACATGAGTTTGCTTTGTTTGCCCCTTTTTACCAGGCAGGTGCAATGGTGTTTGGCGGCGGACACGTAGTACTGCCGGTACTTCAAGCTGGCGTACCAGCATTGAGTGATGATCAGTTTTTAAGTGCTTACGCGAGTGCACAAGCAGTGCCTGGGCCTATGTTTACTATTGCTACTTACTTAGGCGCACAACTTACTACAGAACAACCTTTAGTGGGTGCTCTTATAGCTACACTGCTTATATTTATGCCTGGTTTTTTACTTATACTCGCATTCCAAAAGAGCTGGATTAACTTGGCAAGTAAGCCACGTTTTGCAAGCTCAATAGCGGCGCTTAATGCCGCGGTAGTAGGTTTTTTAGCGGCTGCACTGTATTCGCCAATTTGGACATCAGCGGTGCATAACCTTTGGCAAGTTGCGTTAGTAATAATTACATTTGCATGGCTGCGATTTAAAAAGCCACCTATTTGGTGGCTCTTAGCTTTATTTATTGCTGTGGGTCTTTTACAACACTATTTGCCATCACTCTAAATGTTGGCTTATCTGTTTGTTGCTCGTTAGGTGGGCTTAATTGTCCACTTACACTTTGATATGCTCTAAGCCCAAACACGGGTAATACCGCAAGCAAATGGTCCATTATTTCGGCTTGTAAATGCTCGTACGAAATCCAGCGTTTGTCTTCACTAAAGCAATAAAACTCAATAGGTAAACCATGGTTTAGTGGTTGTAGCTCTCGTACCATTAACGTAAGTGACGTATTAATTTTACTGTGCTGTTTTAAATAGCCTTCAGCATAGCGACGAAATAGCCCTAAATTAGAAACCTGAGCAGGTAATGTCGTCACTCGAATATAGTCGTGCAGCGGAATAGCCGCATCAATTTGTTTTCTAAACTCATCACCCACTAAACAAATACTGTGCATATCAATATTGAGTGAGCGTTTAATACGTCTACCGCCCGACTCTTGCATCCCGCGCCAGTTTTTAAATGAACCCGCTACCAGCATATAAGTTGGAATAGTTGTTATGGTGTTATCCCAGTTACGTACCTTTACGGTATTTAAACCCAAATCAATTACTTCGCCATCGGCGCCGTAGTTTTCTACTTGAATCCAATCACCATAGGTTACTAGGCGATTTGCTGCTATTTGAATACTGGCTACAAAGCCTAAAATAGTGTCTTTAAATACTAATAACGTAACAGCAGCAATAGCACCAAAGCCAGAGAGAATATAAGTAGGTGACTTCTCAAGAAAAATGCTCACAATTAAAATTGCACACACAATAAAGGTTATTAGCTTAACAACCTGAATTAAGCCCTGAATAGGGACCTCGCGGGCAAACTCTAACTGGTTATAAATAGTACCCGCAATGCTCACAATACTGCTAAAAATAAAACCAGCATAAATAATAAGTAAAGCTTGTCCTATCGTTTTTAGTATTTCTCCTGCAATTTCATTAACTGGGTATACGCTATCAAACGTAGCTAAAAACAATACGCAGCAAAGCATTCCGGCAATACGCTTATTTAGCTTATTAAGCATAGGAGAAAGCGCACCAATTCGCTCAGGAGAAAGCCTCGTCACTATTTTTTGAATGCCAGGTAACATTAATCTACGAGTAAATAAGTAAACAATTAATAAAGAGAATATCCCTATTGAGACTGCGGTAATTGAGCTAAGAAAATCCGCGTCGGGTACTTTTTCAAACCAAGGAGCAATTAATTCCTGAAGATGGGTGTTGGTCATAGTGTTTCAATTTCCTTACTGATTTGTGGTTCAGGTAAATCTTGTTGAGCATAAATGTCGGCAAGCTGCTGATCTTTAGCAACCCATAGCTCATTCACATAATGTTGAAAATTAACTTTAAATACGTCATCGCTTTGATAGCTGCCCTGCATATTGTCATTAATGGGCGTTACGTCTATTGAAACATAAATAGAATCTAGCTCACCTTTTAGCAAGTTACGGCAAAAGTGATCTGTCTTACCGCTATATACTAAACTTGTATTAAGCATGGCATCAAATTGATCGGCTAATACTTCAAGCGCAAAAGCAATGCCGCCCGCTTTGGGCTTTAATAAATGCTTAAAAGGACTTTGTTGCAGATTATGTTTGGCTGGCGTATAGCGTGTACCTTCAACAAAATTAATGATGGTAGTAGGATGATGACGAAAATTACGACAGCTACGCTTCGTGCGCTCTACATCCAACCCTTTCAACTTTGGATTTTTAGCAAGCTGCGCTTTGCTTACCCGTTTCATAAACGGCATACCCATAGCCCACGCACCAGTGCCAATAAAAGGCATGTATTTTAACCCGTCTTTTAAAAAGAACTTAGGGGCAGGCAATGCATGTAATGAGCTAAGTACAGTTATATCTAACCAACTCGCGTGGTTACAAATAAGTAAATACCAACTTTTTGAGTTTAAGTCGCCACTTATATCAACCACAATGTTAGGGCAACCTAACCAAAGCCCTAAACGGTTGCCGTTACACCAACCTCGGTAAGCGCTGTGTAATATAGAGTTAACCACAGGCAAAGGCAGTAATAACTTAATAAGGCCCAGTACAAATACTAGCGAGCCAAAAAGTATCATGTTAGAAAACAATACGCAGCCTACAATTAAGCCGTTAAGCCAATTTGGTAACCACTTTTTTAGCATAACTGTAAGCTCATATTTTTACCTTTTACTTATGGGTTTTTTCGAGCGATTGTAGTGTTTGCTCTTTGTTTTCCCATAAGCGGTTTAACTCGCTTTGAAAGCGAACTCTAAATTCAGAATCACCTGTGTAGTCACCAATAAGCTCTTCGCTTACCGGCCTTACTTCCACGTGTACGTTGATATTTTTTACCTTACCACCAGCAAAATCCATAAAAGTAGGAATACCATCTGGGTACTGAATGGTAACGTTAACCACTTTAGTAATTTGCTCGCCCATTGCTTGCATTACAAAAGCAATACCGCCCGCTTTTGGTTTTAATAAATGTGGGAACGGGCTATTTTGGCGCTCATGCTTTTGCGTAGTAAAACGAGTGCCTTCTACAAAGTTAACCACACTTACTGGCATCTCTTTAAATTTTTCGCAGGCTTTACGTGTGGTTTCTAAGTCTTTGCCACGCAGCTTTGGATTCTTTTTTAATTGGCTTTTACTCGTGCGAGTCATAAACGGAAAATCAAGCGCCCACCAACATAAACCTAAAATAGGCACGTAAATAAGCTCTTTTTTCAAAAAGAAGTTTAAAAATGGAATTTTACGATTAAACACGCGCTGTAATACTAAAATATCGACCCAGCTTTGGTGATTTGCAATTACTAGGTACCAATCTTTTAGTTTAAGGTCTTCAAGGCCAGTTACATTAAGTTTAGTTGGCGTAAATAACGCTTGATTTAAGCTATTAAAGGTAACCCAAATAGTTGCAAATTGCTTAGCTGCCCAGCTCATAAGCTTTTGTAGAGGCTTAATAGGGATAAGCTTTATAAGCCCACAAACAAAAATAGGCACAAACCAAAAAAGTGTGTTTATTGTGTAAAAAACAATACTAAATACACTGCGAATAACTGACATTACTTCCATTCCTTTAAACATTGCGCAGCCACTAATACTGCGCTTTCAGTTGCTTACAAATTAATCTTCAAAATAGGTATAGCCTTCAAGGCCTGCATTAAGCTCAGCTAAATAACCTTCTTTACACTGCGTCGATACATCAAGTTTATTAACTTGGTACGCAAAGTTGTCAGCTAAAATGGCGCTATCATAGTCAACAAACTTTAATACATCCTTAACGCTATCACCTTTTATGGCATTGGTTAACACGTAGCCATCGTCGTTAAGCTCTACGTGCACCGAATCAGTGTCACCAAATAGGTTATGTAAATCACCTAAAATCTCTTGATACGCGCCTACCATAAACATAGCGATGTGGTATTGCTCGCCATGCTTATATTCTGGTATTGGTAGGCTGGTTTCGATACCAGCGCCTTCAACGTATTCACGAATCTGCCCGTCAGAATCGCAGGTAATATCTTGAATAATCGCGCGCTGAGTCAGTGGCTGAGTTAAGTTTTCGATTGGCATAACAGGAAACAACTGCTGAATACCCCATACGTCAGGCAACGACTGAAATAATGAAAAGTTAACAAAGAGTTTATCAGCAAGCTTTTCGTTTAAATCGTCGAGTACTTCACGATGCGCGCGCGCATTATTACTAAGCGATGCACGTACACGATGTAAAATAGTAAAGTAAAGCTGCTCTATTTTCGCCCACTCTAGCATGCTTACTAAGCCATGCACGTACTGATCGTGCGCTTCGCTAAATAAGTGCATAGCGTCGTGATAAATCTCCAGTGCCATACGCGGGTTTAAACGCTGTAAACACTGCCACATTTCATCAAGCACTAATGCGCTATTTTCAAGCGGTGGCTCTGGATTTAAATGATTAGGCGCTTTTTCTACGTCAATTACATCGGTAATTAATACCGCATGGTGAGCAGTTAAAGCACGCCCCGACTCGGTGATAATGGCCGGATGCGTAAGGTTATGCTGATCGCACACTTCTGCAAATGCATTCACTACGTTACGCGCATACTCTTCTACGGTGTAATTCATTGAACATGCACTACGCGAGCCAGAGCCCTCGTAATCAACACCTAAGCCGCCGCCCACATCAACGGTATTTAACGGTACGTTTAATTGTGTAAGCTCAGCAAAGTGGCGTGCACATTCACGTAAAGCACGGTGAATATCACGAATATTGGCAATTTGAGAACCAATATGAAAATGCACCATTTGCATTAAGTGCAGCTTATTATGCTTTTTAAGCACTTCAACAGCACTTAGTACTTGGCCTGCTGTTAAACCAAACTTGCCTTTTTCGCCGCCCGTGTTTTGCCACTTGCCTTTGCCTACTGAGTTTAGGCGAATGCGAATACCAATAGCCGGTTCAATGCCTAGGTTGTCTATTTCTTCAAGTAGTGTGGTCAGTTCTGAAAGCTTCTCTACCACAATTTTTACGCTGTGGCCCATTGCTTGACCAATACACGCTAGGCGTAAAAACTCACTGTCTTTATAGCCGTTACACACTATTGTGATTGGCTCTTTTGCTACACCCAAAATAGCCATAAGTTCTGGCTTTGAGCCTGCTTCTAGGCCAACAAGCCCGCTTGGATGCGCCAATAGCTTACTTACTACAGAGCGTTGCTGATTTACTTTAATTGGGTAAACACAGGTGTATTTTCCGTTATATTCACGATTTGCTCGCGCTTGCGTAAACGCGTTAGTAAGGGTGTCTACACGATTTTTTAAAATATCGGTAAAGCGCACTAAAACCGGCAACGTTAAACCTTGTTGTTTAAACTGCTCTGTTAATTGCGTTAAAGAAATGGCCGGTTTTGTTTGGTCGCCATCTGGGTAAGCCACCAGTTCGCCTTGTGCGTTAATATCAAAATAACCATCACTCCAATGAGCAACGTTATAAGTGGCGCGTGCTGTTTCTAAACCCCAGGTCATGGCAACTCTTCTTTAGTCAATTAGGTATAAAGGCGCATTTTAATACGTCACTATCCACTAGGCTAACAAAAATTGAACTTTCACTCACTCCTAACTAACTTTATTCGTCAAATCAGTTAAAATGTCATTGAGCAAAACGCCAAGCACTGGCAGAATTGCCCCTTTTTCATACTCAACCTAAAAAGTGTAATAGTAACTATGGCAAATTTAGATCAAAGTAAGTGGTTTACTGAAATTAGCGACCGCGATGGCAGCGCATTTTCATTACGTATTAATAAAAAGTTAGATGAAAAACAGTCTCCTTTTCAAAAGGTAGAAATGTTTGAAACCACAGACTTTGGTAATTTAATGATCATCGACGGGTGTACTATGGTAACAACCCGCGAAAACTTCTTTTATCATGAGATGATCAGCCACCCTGCACTTTTAGCGCATCCAAACCCTAAAAACGTCGTTATTATTGGCGGCGGCGACTGCGGTACTTTACGCGAAGTATTAAAACACCCAGGCGTAGAAACTGTAACGCAAATAGATATCGACGAAGTAGTAACGCAAATGTCGTTAAAATACTTCCCAGAGCTTTGTGAATCTAATAACGACGCCCGTGCAACGGTTATGTTTGACGACGGTATTAAATACATGCGCGAAGCCGCTGGCGAATCTATCGACGTAGTGATTGTTGATGGCACAGATCCGGTAGGTCCAGGTGAGGGTTTATTTAACCATGCGTTTTACACAAGCTGTTTAGATGCACTGCGCCCAGGTGGTATTTTAGTACAACAAAGTGAATCACCACTTATGCACATGCCACTATTAGTTGAAATGCGCGAAGCAATGTTAAGCGTAGGCTTTAAGGATTTACAAACATTACCATTTCCACAACCAATTTACCCAAGCGGTTTATGGTCAGTAACACTTGCACGTAAATCACAAGCATTTGACGGCTTTAGAGAAGATGGCGCGGCACAAATAGCCGAGCACAGTGAATACTACAATAGCGGTATTCATCATGGCGCACTCGCTACACCTAACTACATGAAACGCGCATTCGATAAAAAATAATACCAATCTGCTTATATATGGGGTCTATTTAACGTTAAGAAAATTACGCTAGAACTAGGCAAAAATTTTTGTATCTAGTTGTTCTAAATAAAAAATTTTTAACGACGTTATAGTGCAATTTAATTCGTTAAATTGATCAAAAATTTATGCAGGTTGGTATAATCTATACCAATTTTATTAAACTAAAAAGGGAGCATTTAAATGCTCCCTTTTTTATACTTTTAAAAACGCCATTGCGCATTTAGCATTATTTGCTGCTGCGAGATTCGTTCATTAAATCCAATTGGCTCTCTATTTTTTGCAACACTTTTAAGTGCAGAACCTTCAACCCCTATTTGTAGTTTATTAGTGAGCTGGTAGCGCCATGTTGCGGTTAAGCCTTCCCCATTACTTGCATTAGGGTCAAACGCGGTTGTGTCGTTGTCAGTAACTTTAAAATAATCATAACGTACTGAAACTCGATGTTTGCCTTCTTTATGGCTCAGCATTAAATAATGGCTATAAAAAGCATTATCAATTAATGCGTTACTGCCCATTTCAGTTTTACCATTAAGTACCTGTGCTATTAAACGTGTTTTACTATTAAACTTATAAAGCCAAGCAGCGCTTGTAAAGCGAGTATCCCAAGCATACTGCCCTGTACTAATATTGAGTGTGGTTGGGTCACCGTTATTGTTGTAATAATAAATTCGAAATTGTGATTTTTTTAAGTAATCCCAATGTACGCCAGCGTAATAGCCAAAACGACCGTCTACTTCTTCAAACGGTAAAACCTGATTAGCCTGCCAACGTAATTCGTATGCATTTAATGCCGCTATAGGCGCAAATTTAATACTTTCGTTAAATGTAGTTTGTCTATCGTGTAATGCAAAACCACGCCACGCAAGTAAAGTACCGGCAGGATCATTGCCTTTAAATGTAGCACCTACAAAACTAAAGCTATGAGCGCTGTTAAAACGTTTTGCTGGGCGCTTAATCGTTACCTCTGCGCCAACAGTGCGTACTTCCTCGCCTATCCAGCTATTAATAGCTGAGTTTGTATAATTATAAGGAGAAGTCCACCCTATATCAGGATTTTCAAGCGACATAAGTGGGTAAAAGCCCCCCACGCGCATGTGCCATTTATAGTTGCTGTTAGATAGCGGCTGATACTTTATATAAGCCTGCGTAAAACCAAGGCCAACGTCAGGATCTTGATTCGTATTTAACACCCCATGAGCCGACCAACTAGATGCTAAATCAACATTAAAATCTAAAATACCTTGGGATAAAATAAGTTCGTCGCTTTTAGTATCGTGCCGATATAGCCCAAGGCCGCCCTCTTGGAAGCTACGTATATCGTCACCCTGCACGGCTCTAATTTGCATCAAGCCTTTTACTTGTGCATACAACACATTACTAAAACATAAAGCACCGGCTACAAATGCCAGCCTCGTTAAGCGATTAATAGTCATCAAATTCATCCGTAGCAAAGTCAATTTGCTCCGCAATTTCCTGCTTTACTTTATAAGTGATCGGGTTAGTAGCCACAGTAATAGTTTGAGATTCAACCTTACTAATATCACTAAATCCAGAATGCCAAACACTTAACGTGTATTCGCCTGCATTGGCATTTAAATCAACATTCCCGTTTTCATCAGTGATTGCAAAAATAGTACTATCTACCACCACAATATAACCTAACATCCAATCATGAATATTACAGCCAAGCTCAACAACACCCGTTTGATCAAAAGTAATGGGCGCTTTTGGATGCTCCTTATATAGCTTTAATTCGAACGTTTTGGCTTTAGAAAATGAATAAACATGATGCATGATTGAGTCCGCATTAGGAAACTCTACCTTTGCATTTTGTGGGACAACTAAAATACGCGGCTTAAATTCTCTATTTTGCTGGGTCATCGCATAAGGTGCTTCTGGAGGAATAACGCTAGAGGGGTCTCCTGCAGTTAGCCATACAACAGCATTAGGTAATGGGTCATTATTAGCATTTTTAATTGTAATATTTGCTGCAAAAACTCCAGTACTAACACTTAGTAAAAATACATAAAGTAAGCTTTTTATCATTTTCTTGTCGCTATTATCAATTTGTTTACATTATAGACCGATTAAGCCACCAAATTCTTTCTATTTTTTAAAACATTGAATACGTATGTAAGCAGTCGTATTAATCATCAACAGTCATTATCCTTAGATGTCACCACCGACTCATCTAAGGACACACCATGAGAATACCAGCACTTGTGCTTTTAGCCTTTGCTAGTAATAGCTACGGACAAACCGTAGAGCTAAAATCGCCAGACACACAAATAACAGTAAGCATCTCTGACGAGAACAACACGCCAAGCTACGCAATAAAATTTAAAAACAAAGCAGTTATAAACAAATCTTTACTGGGGTTTGAATTTAAAACACAAGCAGCTTTTAGCGATGGCTTTAAAATTAAAAGCATTGAACAACAAAGCGTTAACTCACAGTGGCAACAACCTTGGGGCGAACGTCAAAACGTTGTTGACGAATATAACGAAGTAGCCGTTACCTTTACAAAAAACGAGCCAAATAAAGGTACCTACACAATTCGATTTAAAGCATTTGATAGTGGTGTAGGTTTTCGATACGAAGTACCACAACAAGCCGGCTTCGAACATACAGAAATAACCAAAGAGCTGACTGAATTTGCAATAAACAATAGTCATGATGCAACAGCATGGTGGATACCTGCTCGTGGCTGGAACCGCTACGAATATGTTTACAACACTACTCCACTTAACGAAGCTCCACTAGCTCACACACCATTTACGTTTAAAACAAGTGACGGTACTCATATTAGCATTCATGAAGCCGCACTTGTTGATTACGCAGGCATGGTGCTTAATCAACGCCGCTCTGGTACGTTCACTGCCGATTTAACGCCGTGGTCAGATGGTGTTGCAGTTAAAAAACAAGGTGCTTTTAAAACACCATGGCGCACCATTCAAATAGCCGACAGCGCTGTTGGCTTAGTTAATTCAGATATAATACTAAACCTAAACGAGCCTAATAAAATCGGTGATGTGTCGTGGGTTAAGCCTGGCAAATACGTGGGTATTTGGTGGGGTATGCATATAAACACGCAAACTTGGGGTAGCGGTAAAAAACACGGCGCCACTACGCAAACCACAAAATACTATATGGATTTTGCAGCGCAGTATGGTTTTGATGGTGTACTCGTTGAAGGCTGGAATATTGGTTGGGATGGCGATTGGTATTTTAATGGCGATGTATTTAACTTTACCAAACCGTACGACGACTTTGATATAGCAGCGCTTGCTCAATACGGCAAAGAAAAAGGCGTACAGCTCATTGGCCACCATGAAACATCAGGCAATGTAAGCAACTACCGTGACCAAATGGAAGATGCCTTTGCCCTTTACGAAAAATCAAACGTAAGCCAAGTAAAAACAGGTTATGTAGCCGATGGCGGAAATATAAAACGTATAGACAAAAACGGTATTGCTCGCCACGAATGGCATGACGGCCAGTTTATGGTTAACGAATACCTTTATAACGTAAAACTTGCAGCTAAACATAAAATTAGCATTAATACTCACGAGCCAATTAAAGATACAGGCCTGCGCCGTACTTATCCAAACTGGATTGCGCGCGAAGGCGCACGCGGACAAGAATACAATGCATGGGGTTCACCTCCTAATCCACCAGAGCATATACCAATGCTTGCTTTTACCCGCATGCTTGCAGGACCAATGGACTTTACGCCAGGTATTTTTGATATGAGCTTTAATGGTTTAGGAGGCGATACAAACCGCCCACAAACTACACTTGCCAAACAACTTGCACTTTATGTTGTTTTGTATAGCCCAATTCAAATGGCTGCCGACTTACCTAAAAACTATTTGGCTAAGCCCGATGCGTTTCAATTCATTCAAGACGTACCAACAGATTGGCAGCAAAGTATTGCTATTGATGGTGAAGTAGGCGACTTTATTGTATTCGCTCGTAAAGAACGTAAAAGCACTAAATACTCAGGAAACGATTGGTACCTAGGTGCTGTTACTGACGAAAAAGCCAGAACAATTGAGGTAAAACTCGACTTTTTAGAGCAAGGCAAAAAGTTTGAAGCACAAATTTATAAAGATGGTAAAAGCGCAGAGTGGAAAAACAATCCGTACGATCTAGCTATCGAAAAACGTGTTGTAACTGCAAGCGATAAACTAACGCTTAAATTAGCCACTAGTGGCGGTACAGCTATTCGTTTTAAAGCACTTTAAAATAGAAATTAAAGGCCGCAGTAAAATATAGCGGCCTTTAATTTAGTTCTCTAAATTGCAACTAACTTCATCTTCGCGTCTGACAGCAGACAAGGCTGAAGCTACAATACCAGTGGGGACAGCTACGAGTCCAAGCCCAATCATTAAGATGAAAAAAGTAAAAAAACGTCCCCCAATAGTTATAGGGTAGATATCGCCATATCCAACTGTAGTTAATGTGGCAACTGACCACCAAAGGCTATCAAAAATTGATTTAAAAACCTCTGGCTGCGCAGTGTGCTCAAAATGATAAATACCTACAGCTGAAAGATATAATAAAACCAAACTCATCCCTGTAAAAATAACTAACTCTTCTTTTGCTAAGTAAATAGCCCTCGCAAATCGAAGTAAAGCAGTGTTATATCTTACTACCTTCAATACTCGAACTAATCTTAATAGCCTAATTAAGCGTAATGTCCTTAAATCTACAGCAAATGCTAGATAAAAAGGTAAAATAGCAACAAGATCCACAACTCCATAGAAACTAAAAACAAAGTTTAGCCTGCGTTGCGATAAGGCAACCCTTGTTAAATATTCAAGAGTAAAAATTACAGCAATTAACAGTTCGGAGTACTTTAAAAATACTTTTGTTTCACTACTTAAGTCTGGCAATGTTTCAACTGAGAAACACAATACAGAAAATAAAATTAACCCGGAAATGACCCATACGAATATTGGTCTATCTAAAAATATTTTATCATCTTCCTTAACAACCACATTTATTCCTTGATATTAAAATTCAATAGTCTAAAAGCGCCTTTAGGTATTTTTTAAATTAATTCAAGACCTTTATTGGCAAATATACTTGTGCACTTAAACCGCCTTCTGGGCGGTTTTCTAGCTTTACTTTACCGTCGTGCATATCAACAATGCGTTTAATAATAGCAAGGCCTAAACCACTGCCTTCACTTCCGCGAGCTGCATCGCCTTGTTTAAAGGGCTCAAACACAGACTCTAGTTCGTTTTCAGGAATGCCGGGGCCATTATCGTTTACAGCGATAACTACATACTTTTTGTTTGAATTAAAGTAGCTAAGTACTTCAATATCGCCCTCAGAATAACGCAGCGCATTACCAATCATGTTGGTAATTACACGTTTAATAGCCACAGAGCTTAACGGTATATTGCCTATATTTGGATTACTTTTAAACGTAATAGTACGTTGATGCTGAAGCTCAGAATTGACAACCTCGGCAACTAAAGCATTGATATCTTCGCAACTTAGTTCTTCACGTTTATGGTGGCGTAGATACTCAATAAACTGATCAATAATCCCGTTCATGTCTTCTATATCGTAAATAATACCTTCACGAAGATAATCATCTTCATCAACCATCATTTCGGTGGCTAAACGGATACGCGTAAGCGGCGTACGTAAATCATGAGATACACCGGCCATTAGTAAACGGCGGTCGTTTTCAAGTGCGGCAATTCCGCGCGACATTTGGTTAAACGCGCGCGTTACTTCTATTACTTCTGTTGAGCCTTGTTCTTCTAACTTGGTAGAAAAGTCGCCTTTACCCACTTTCACTGCAGCTTGTTGCAGTGCTTTTAATGGTCTATTAAGGTGTCTTGCAAACAACCACCCACCCAGCACACTTAAAAAGCCAATACTTGATAAGTAAAAAGTTAAAAACTCTAAGTTGTTCTCTTTAAAGCCTTTAAGCGGTACTTTTACCCAATAACCTGGCGCTTGCGGTGCTTCAACCCAATAAATCAACGGATCAGTTTGGCTAATACGTACACGAGAATAACCACCAAGTTGCTCAGTCATGCTGCGCGATAGCATAGAATATTCGCGGCTTTGCCCAAGCCCTTGGCGCATTGCTTCGCGCTGCGTCATGACTTCAATGCCGGTAATTTCAAAAAACTTTGCAGATACTTCGTCGTTTATTTCAACGCCATCTTCCCAGTCAATGAATACTGTTTTAATTTGCTTAGCAAGCATCAAGTTAACTTGCTCAATGGTTGGTTTTACAACATAAAAACTAACCGTAACATAAGACACTATTTGATTTATGAGCAGCAGAGCCGCCACTAAAAAAACAGTTTGTCCAAAAGCACTGCGCGGAAACATGCCCATAAATATTACTTTTCACCGTCGGGAACAAACACATACCCCAAACCCCAAACGGTTTGAATATATCGTGGATTGGCAGCATCTACTTCGATCATGCGGCGAAGTCTCGACACTTGCACATCAATGCTTCGCTCAAGCGCACTGTAATCGCGGCCACGCGCTAAGTTCATTAGCTTATCGCGGCTAAGTGGCTCACGTGGATGCGAAACAAGCGCTTTAAGCACTGCAAACTCACCACTGGTAAGCGATATTGTTTTATCCCCTTCACTCATTTCGCGCGTTGCTAAATTAAGCGTAAATTTACCAAAAGCGATTAAGTTTTCTTCAGCAGCAGGTGCGCCTGGCACTTCTTTTGCGCGGCGACGTAAAATGGCTTTTATGCGAGCAAGTAGCTCTCGTGGATTAAATGGTTTTGGAATGTAATCGTCAGCGCCAAGTTCAAGGCCAATAATGCGATCTACTTCGTCGCCCTTTGCAGTAAGCATAACAATAGGAATTTCATTTTCTTTTTGGCGTAGACGGCGGCAAATAGATAAGCCATCCTCGCCTGGGAGCATTAAATCGAGAACCATTAAGTGAAAGTTTTCTCGCTCTAGGAGTCTATCCATTTGCTCCGAGTTTCCTGCGGTTCTAACAATAAAGCCTTGCTCTACTAAATAACGTTCAAGCAAACTGCGTAAGCGCATATCGTCATCAACAACTAATACTTTTGTGGTTTCGTGTCCCATAATCTCTTTCTTATTTTTATATCCAATTACTAGTTAATATAAATGAAAAACTTAATAATCAAAAACTAATTACTTGCTTAGATTGTTACTGAACATTTCAAAGCTTACTTACTCGTACTTTATTACATTTTACGCTCGACAAGTTTTGGCAAATTTAATAACGTGCACACCATTAGAGCTAATAAAGAATTCACCATGAAAACAAATTTAGTTACCCGCGAAGGTTACTTACAATTACAACAAGAACACGACCAACTATGGAACGTTAAACGCCCAGAAGTAACAAAAATAGTAAGCTGGGCAGCCAGCCTCGGAGATCGCTCTGAGAACGCAGACTATCAGTACAACAAGCGTTTGCTACGCCAAATTGACCGTCGTGTACGCTATTTACGCAAACGCATACCTGATTTAAAAATCATCGACTACTCTCCCGTTCAAGATGGAAAAGTGTTTTTTGGTGCATGGGTCGAAATTGAAAACGAAGAAGATGAAACTAAAAAATTCAGAATTGTCGGACCTGATGAAATTTACGACCGAAAAGATTACATATCGATAGACTCACCTATGGCGCGGGCGCTGATTAAAAAACAAGTAGATGACGATTTTGAAGTACCTACTCCTCAGGGTAAAAAGCAGTGGTATGTAAACAGTATCGATTACCAAAAAAAGAAATAAAAAGTTTTGATTCAGATCATGTTAACTTTTGATTGTGTAAATTAAACCAATAAGCTATAACTGAATTATTCAAGTTGATTTGTTTAATTTGAAAGCAGTTAATTAAGGTCGTGGTTATGTCAAACATAGTACAGCGCATATTAAATAATGCCGTATTGTTTGCACTTTTAATGAGTGTAAGTTTGACGCTGCATGCCAGTAACACTGAAGTAAACCTTGATAACGCTAAACTATCTAATCACTTTATTGCTTGTGACATTCCTGACCAAGCAAACCTCGATTTTGACGTAGACTCTCACGTTAATACTATTACCTTTAGGTCGCCTCAACCACTTCCTAATGTCGTAGATTCTTTTTATAAGAGCACCAACCTAAACAGACCTTTTAGCACTGCGTACCAACGCGGACCACCTAGCTATTTAATTTAATTCATTATTTTACAACTTAATTAAATTTTATAACTACTAAGGTGACTACTATGTCTAACTTTAAAGAATTACGTACTCAAAATGTTTCTCACGGCGTTATTGCAAGCACATTTGCAGATGACCAACCATTGATTGATTTATCATCTCCAGCGCTAAAAATGGTAAATAACTTTACTCAAAAAACGCCTATTCGTGCAGAGCATACAACAACGATTACAGATGCACTTAAACAAGTTAGCTCGCAACAATCTGATTTTGTTTTAGTAACCGACGAGAACCAAAAATTGATTGGTCTTGTTTCTAGCGCCGATTTGCAAAGCTCTAAAATTACTATTATTGCAGAGCGTTTAAATACCCCAAGAAGTGAAGTAAGCTTGCGCGATATTATGACGCCAATTAGCCGACTTACAGGTGTAAGCATGCAAAGTTTAAGCTATGCATGTATTGGTGATGCGCTGCAAACAATGGAGCATCAAGGTGTAATGTTTTTATTAGTAACAACAGCAAGTAGCGAAATTTGTGGTTTAATTTCAGCTCGCCAAATAGCTAAAACATTACATATTCCACTGCATATTAGCCCTATTGCTCACTCTTTCAGTGAAGTATTAGAAAACATTGAGCACCCTCACTAGGGCGCTCTTTTAGTTGAATTGATTTACTCCCCTCCCAACCATCTTAAAGCAAGTGAAATAGCTTGCTTTAAGAGCTTTTTATTACTACCTCCTGTGATATTATTCAAGCAATTAACGGCGCCAGTAACACGCTTCTGGTCTTATTTTATTGTATAAAAAGGTTTTTGCATGAGCGATATCTCTGCACGTTTAGCCGGTGAGTTAAACGCACAGCAGCAACAGGTTGTTGCAGCTACAAAATTACTTGATGAAGGCGCAACTGTTCCTTTTATTGCCCGCTACAGAAAAGAAGTTACCGGCGGCCTAGACGACACCCAATTACGCCTTTTAGAGCAGCGTTTATCGTATTTACGTGAACTAGAAGAGCGCCGTAGTTTTATTTTATCGACCATCGAATCGCAAAATAAATTAACGCCAGAGCTAAGTGCCGATATAACTAATGCACAAAGTAAAACTGAACTTGAAGATTTATACCTACCTTATAAAGCTAAGCGCCGTACTAAAGGCCAAATAGCAATTGAAGCTGGTTTAGAGCCTCTTGCAGATGCACTATTTAAAGATGCTAACCTTGACCCAGAGCAACAAGCAGATCAATTTGTAAGTGCTGAAAAAGGCTTTGCAGATACAAAAGCTGTACTCGAAGGCGCTAAATTTATCTTGATGGAGCGCTTTGCTGAAGACGCAAAATTACTTGCTAAATTTAGAAGTCACATAAGCCAAAACGGCGCAATTGAAAGCACTGTAATTAAAGGCCAAGAGCAAGCTGGTGCAAAATACCGTGACTACTTCGAGCATCAAGAACTTCTCAAAAAAGTACCTTCTCACCGTGCGCTTGCTATGCTTAGAGCCCGAAATGAAGGTGTACTTCAGTTAAATGTTAATCCAGAGCCTAGCGCTGAAAATTCAGCGCAACTATGTGCCAACATGATTGCTGACCATTACCGTTTAGATATTAAATATAAAGCGGCAAGTCCTTGGTTATTAAACGTTGTGCAATGGGCGTGGAAAATTAAGTTAGGATTACACCTAGAGAATGAATTTTTTGCAGCAATGCGCGAAAAAGCAGAAGCTGGTGCAATCGACGTATTTGCTAAAAACTTAAAAGATTTATTAATGGCAGCACCTGCAGGCCCTCGTACTACTTTAGGTCTTGATCCAGGCCTTCGTACTGGCTGTAAGATTGCCGTTGTTGATAGCACAGGTAAATTACTAGCTACACAAACTATTTTCCCTCATGCACCACAAAATCATTGGG
Organism: Pseudoalteromonas sp. Z9A4; assembly: GCF_011378845.1. Taxonomy (NCBI): domain Bacteria; kingdom Pseudomonadati; phylum Pseudomonadota; class Gammaproteobacteria; order Alteromonadales; family Pseudoalteromonadaceae; genus Pseudoalteromonas; species Pseudoalteromonas sp. Z9A4. Next base: position 10,361 of record NZ_WTLA01000025.1, on the reverse strand, counting down.
ATAAATCAGTGCGTACGTTAGAGCAACTTTGTCGTCAGCATAAAGTTGAGCTAATTGCGATTGGTAACGGTACTGCATCACGCGAATCAGATAAGTTGGTTGCTGAGCTTATGAAAGCAAACAGCGAACTTAAGCTTAGTAAAATTATGGTTAGCGAAGCGGGTGCATCGGTTTACTCAGCTTCTGAATTTGCAGCTAATGAATTCCCAGATTTAGATGTTTCTATACGAGGGGCTGTCTCTATTGCGCGCCGCCTTCAAGATCCTCTTGCTGAACTTGTTAAAATTGAGCCAAAATCAATTGGTGTTGGCCAATACCAACACGATGTATCGCAAAGCCAATTAGGCCAAAGCCTTATTTCAGTAGTTGAAGACTGTGTAAACTCAGTAGGCGTAGATTTAAACATGGCATCGGTACCGCTACTTACACGCGTATCTGGTTTAAACAAAACATTAGCGCAAAATATCGTTAATTATCGCGATGCTAACGGCACATTTACTAAACGTAGTGAGCTTAAAAAGGTTGAGCGTTTAGGGCCAAAAGCATTTGAACAAGCGGCTGGTTTTTTACGTATTAACAATGGTAGCGATCCTCTAGATAACTCATCAGTTCACCCTGAAGCTTATCCTGTTGTTAAACGTATTTGTGAACGCAATAGCGTAGATGTCAGTAACCTAATTGGTAACAGCGACTTTTTAACTAAACTTGCTGCAAACGATTACACTGACGAAAAATTTGGCTTACCAACCGTTACCGACATTATTACTGAGCTTGATAAACCAGGCCGAGATCCTCGTCCTGAATTTAAAACAGCTGAGTTTAAAGCCGGTGTTGAAAAAATTAGTGACCTAAAACCAGGTATGATTTTAGAAGGCGTGGTTTCAAACGTTGCTAATTTTGGTGCGTTTGTTGATGTAGGTGTTCACCAAGATGGTTTAGTGCATATTTCAGCAATCACGAATAAATTTATATCAGATCCGCGTGAAGTTGTTAAAGCTGGTGATATTGTAAAGGTTAAAGTTGTTGAAGTAGACGCTGCACGTAAACGTATAAGCTTTACTATGCGCTTAGATGACGACATTGACACAAGTAATAAGTCAGCAGCGCCAGCTACGCAAAAGCCACAAGCACGTGCTAATAATTCGCAACCTCGCGCTGCAAAGCCTAAACGTGACAACGGTAATGCGTTAATGGGTAATGCATTTGCCGATGCGTTCGCTAATGCTAAAGTGAAAAAATAATAGTTGTACAGCTAAGCTAAAACGAAAAAAACCGCGTAAGCGGTTTTTTTGTGGTTACGTTTTACTAAATTATTAACTTAACGCTGAAAAACTACTTTGGCTCGCTGGCGATGTAGCCATTTGATAAAAGTTAGCAATACGCCCCGCCCGTGCCTCAACATCGGCATCACGTGTTTGCTCATCACTTTTAGCTGTTTTTGTATCGTTGCTTTCATCGCTAGAGAATGAAGCTTCAAGCTTACTTTTTGCGTCTTCGTCGTCTTCTCTTTCAGGTTGTGCAAGCTCAGCTTGAGCCGCTGCTAGCTTTTGCGTAGCATCTGCGGCAATAGAGCGATCAGCTCCCGAAGGCTCTGCAGGCGCTAATGCGGCAGCTCGTACCGTTTGCATTTTGTCTATAGTCGCTTGCGGGTCACCCGGAATTTCTGACACATCTATTTGTACTTCTCCGCCAACTGCGTAGTTAGTACCATCTGGGCCACGTTGATACTCATAGCTTGGCGAGCCAGCATGTTGCCCACCTACAGAAGCGTGCGCTTGCTCGTGTATTCGTACTTCAGTATCTCGTGCTTTTAGCTCTGTAATTTGTTGTTGTTCTTGTTCTAATTGCAGCTCTTCTTGCTCAGATTCTTTTTTCTCAATTGCTTCACTTTCTTCCTCAGAGCCCTCAGGGTTTTCTGAGTTTCCATCGCGCTGCTGAACTGACTTTTCGTCTGCTATTTTCCCCGTTGCGTTATACGTCGCACCATCGCTACTGCCTGGTAATTTTGCTTTTTCAGAATCACTTTGCGCTTTGGTTTCTGTATTGCTTGCGCTACTAGATGCGGGAGCAGGAATAACTTCGCGTAGTTGGTTGTCACGCCGTGCAGTTTCCGTATAAACATTTGCAGTGTTTATATTAATAGATGGAAATGGCGTGACAATATTCATAATACTAAACTTTAATATCGATTAACGTGCCAAGTACATCATCGGCCGTTTGAATTGATTGCGTATTTGCCTTGGCATTAAACTCTTCAACTTTTAAGTTAACAAGTGCTTCATCAACACGAGCAGGCTGTGCTACAGGTGCAGTAATAGCTTCTTCAGGGCGTGCTGCTGTAAGCTGACGTTGCTGCGCTAATTGCGCGTCATCTTGCTGTTCTATACTGGCACGGTTAATCTCAGCACTGGCTTTTTCAATACCTTGGCTAGCTCGATTAAACCCTTCTACACCACTATTAAATACAGATCCGATTGGCATATTAAAACCTCCACCAAATAAACATTGTTTAATTATCGCTCAGGTTCTGCTCAAAATAAAGCTTTAAACAGCGCTATTCTTAGCTCTATTTTAAAGCATTGATTTAACGACAGATAAAAACTCACTTTTATGAGAAATAAATGGCGCGTGCGACGCTTTATCTAGCACCTCGTATTCAAACTCAGTATTTAGTACTGACATTTCACTAATTGCTTTATAAGGCACTAAGGCATCAAGTCGGCCAAATACTCCTTTGATAGGTACTGGGCAATGAGCAAATAAATCGCGTAAATCGTCGTTTTGTAAAATATCTAAACCAGCACTCAGGGCGTCGCTTTGTGGTGCGCTGTACTGATTTAGTAATTGTTTAAGCAGCTTTATATCATCACGCGCCGACTCGCTACCCATCGCTTGAATAGCTAAAAAGCGCTCTATTGTTTTTTCTCGATGATTAACTAACTGCTCTTTAAACTGCGCCAATACATTCGCTTTTATTCCGGGCCAATTATCTGCCTCAGCAAAGAAAGGAGTCGATGCAATTAAAATAACTTTTGATACTTTTTCAGGCCAATGCTTAGCAATATAAAGTGCAAACAATCCACCTAACGACCACCCCATTAAAATGGTCTTCGGCTTTAACTGCTTACTTAAAGTTTCAGCTGCATCATGCAAAGTATAAGGGCTTGGGCAAACATGGCTATTACCAAACCCAGGTAGGTCAAGGCTACGTACACTTCCTGAATATAAAAACTCAAGTTCTGGCTGTACTAACTGCCATACGCCCTGATTCATTCCCCAACCATGTAATAACACTAACTCATTTTGCATATTTGCCTAACCTTTACCAAACTTAGGCTCATCATAACGTTTAAAAAGGCGATTGCAATGCAAGGAGCGAGTCAGTGAAACAAGCCGTTTTAAATTGGTTATTTCCCTCTTATTGCGTGCAATGTCAAAATACGATTACGACCTCTTTAGGGCTTTGTGATTATTGCCTTGAAGATTTACCATTGTTTGATTTTAGTAAGCATAAGAATTTACTGCATCGACCCGATATTGTTGAGATGTTTCCTAATTGCGAGTTTGATAAATTATTTGCCTGTGCTTTTTATCAACCTCCCTTTGAACATTGGCTTAAAAGGCTAAAATTTAATAATCAAATTCATTATAAAAAGGCATTGCAGCAAGTTATACAAAAACAATTAACGCAGTTTTTTGAGCAAAGCCCTACTTTGCCAGATACCTTTATTATTTTACCTCTTCATAAAAGCCGATTCATTACTCGCGGGTTTAATCAGGTAAGCCAAGTTTGGCAACCATGTTTAGCTAATTACGCATCAGTGAGTAACGTACTTATTCGCGATAAAAAAACACAAGCCCAGTCGGAGCTATCTAAAGCAAAGCGTATTAAAAACTTAAAAAATGCCTTTATTTGTACAGAGGATATGGACGGTAAAACAGTCGCTATTGTTGATGATGTGATGACGACAGGGGCAACATTAAACGCAGCTACTAGTGCACTAAAACAAGCAGGCGCTAAACAAGTGTGGGCTTTTACAACTTGCTTAACGCCTATTTAATTATTAAAAAGTATTATACCAATCCGCAATAATACTTAATCATTTTACGGGGCTAAACGTGTCGCTACCTGAGTTAAAAAATTTTCATTTACGACTGCATGGATGCAGAAGGTAGAGCAATGCAGGAGCAATTGCCGAGAACAACTAAATAGCGAATTTTTTGCCTAGCTCTCAACACGTTTTTCCATCCTCAAAATAGATCACTTAATTTAAGCGAATTAGTATTATTCGCCATTTGCACGAAACGTATGGCCAAAAAATAAAGCGTTGCTTAGTAGTCGACTAGTCCCATACCAGTAACCTCTAAATACAGGGTCATCGGTCATGCCTATTACTGTACCTCGTCCGTATGAGTGAGCAATTAAGCCTGCGCCGCCAGCAACTTGCTCAACATTAACGGCATCGGTAAAGCCTGCCAATAATGGATTTTTAGTGTAGGTAAGTATATTTACGAACGGAGCATCGGAAGCTTCTAGCAACCAAGTACTGTTTTTGAATACGGGCAATGTATTACGCTTAAGTGAAAATGTAAGCGGATGAGTTAAATCTACATTAGTATTAAAAATAGCACCTGCAATGCGTTGACGTCCTGCTAAATGATCTTTATCGCCATAACTTAAATCTGTCGTTTTAAATGCACTTGCTACATCTTGTCGTGATAGATAGCTTGCTTTGAGTAATTGCTGATCAGCTAAAAATTTAGCGCCGCCTTTGTGACCCCAAATAACGCCGCCTTTTCTTACCCAGCTTTTAATAGCAACTTTGTCGGCATCAGATAAGCTATTGTAATTGCCATGAGCAAGCACAATATGACTGTAGTCACTTAACTCGAGTGAACTAAAGCGGTTCATTTCAACAATTGTTGGTGCAACACCTACAAAGCGATCTAGGTAATACCACACTTCGCCGACTTCGTACTGGCTTGCGCCTTGCCCGCCAATAAGCAGTACTTTTGGAGCACTAACAACCGCCATTGATCGCGACCCTAAATCGGCTCCTTTACTTGTTAAACCTGATGTAATCGGTTTGATTGCAATACCAAACTCATTTTGTGCTTTATTTAGCAAGGTAATCCAATCTGTATTTGTTTGTAGTCCAGCCGGTATAATAATACTTCCAGGTTTAAAATTAATTTCTCCTGATGTTGATTTAGCCGTTAATGCTTTTAGCGCTACACGTGCTTTTATACCTTGCTGTAATAAGCTATTTAACATTTTAGGTGCTAAATAATCATCCCACGAAAAACCAAATGCGTAACCTTCGGTGAGTGAAGAAAATGATGGGGTTGCTACTTTTTCCCATGCTTTATCAGCAACCTTTAATCCCCAACTACTTTTAACTTTAGAAAATGGCAAATTAAACGCATGCGCTAATGTCCAGCCAGATACATCGTAAAAAGTATTATCAGCAAAGTTTTTTTGCTCACTAAAAATCGCTTTTACCAAACGATATTGTGGTTGTGCTAATGGTACAAAATAGCTATGTGTACTGAAATTCTTACCATCTGCTTTTAATGATTTAGTAAGTGGGTAAGCGTTAATTTGATGCTGCTTTAACAATTCTAAAAAGTGCTTAATACGGGTGTTGTCGCTTGCACCTTCAACAACATAACCTTCAAAGCTTTCATCGCTGGCTAAATCAGTAGCCTGATTATAAAATTTAGCTTGGTAATCCAATAACGCTTGGCGGTTATCAACTGCTGCCTTAAAGGTAGATAAACTCGTTAACAGTTGATTTTTAATAGTGAAAGGAAAGCTCAAAGGTCCATTTATAGTTTCTTGAATATGTCCACGAGAACTTGCCTGCTCAAATAAAATGCCTATGCCACCATTTACATCGGGATAGGTTGAACCTTTACCGTAATAGAAGTCATCAAAGCTTTCTTCAGTAAAATAAAGTGCGTTGTTTTCATCTAACGTTTTTGCGTGATAGTTAGCAATCGCTTTAGTTAACGTTACATTTTCATCAGGTGTTATTGGGTGTTTACGGCTTGGAATACCTGGTTGAAAAAAGTAACTGCTATTAGGCCCCATTTCATGAAAATCGGTTAAGACATTTGGTTTCCACTGATGAAATTTAGCAATACGCGCGCGCGATTCAGGATGCTGTAGTAATAACCAGTCACGATTTAAATCAAACCAGTAGTGATTGGTACGACTACTTGGCCAGTTTTCAACATGTTCACGGGTTTTAGGGTCACTTGATAAGTTCATGCCTCGGTTACTGTTTGCCCAATTAGCAAAACGAGCAAGCCCGTCAGGATTAAGTGAAGGGTCGAGTAAAATAACCGTGTTATTTAATAGCTCATCTATTTCAGTACCTTGTGCAGCAGCTAAGTAATATGCCACCAGCAAAGATGAGTTACTACCTGATGACTCATTACCATGCACACTGTATCCCATCCATACAACAGCAGGGTCGTCTTGTGCTTTACCACTGTTATTACTTAAGCGTGCTAAGTGAGCTTGGCGTGTCTGCTCTATGCTTGATAACTTATCAGCAGCAGTAATTGTTAGCATTACTAACGGGCGTTGTTCATGCGTGCGGCCAATCACCTCAAAATTTATACGGTCGCTTTTATCAGCAAGTATTTCCATATAACGTACGAGCTGATCGTGTCTCACGTGCCACTCTCCTACTTCGTAACCGAGTACTTGCTCAGGAGTAGGAATTGAAGGGTCAAATTTTACATCTTGTTCAAAATAATACGAAAGTGGCTTAGCTACACTTGAAAAGCTAAGCAACACCACCATTAATGTTAATACCAAACGCATATAAATCACTCAAAAAATGTTCGTTGTTTGCACGCTACCATTGCTTAAAATAGATGCCAACTTTTTACGCTCAACACTAGCCGCAACACGATGAGCGGAGTATGATACGCAGTATCCGAGTAATTTAGTCAAGTATAGATGGTTTTATGATTTCTATTTCCGAAACAGCGCAAGCGCATTTTGCTAAACTATTAGCAGATCAATCACAACAAACCAATATTCGTGTGTTTGTTGTAAACCCTGGTTCATCACAAGCGGAATGTGGTGTGTCTTATTGTCCAGAAGACGCTGTAGAAGCGAGCGATATTCGCCTAAACTTTAACGGTTTTGATGCCGTTGTAGATGCTGAAAGTGCTCCATTTTTAGAAGAAGCTGAAATCGATTTTGTTACCGACAAAATGGGTACTCAGTTAACGCTAAAAGCACCAAATGCAAAGGCGCGTAAAATAGGTAACGATGCATCGTTAAACGAACGTGTACAGCACATGCTAGAAACCGAAGTAAATCCACAACTTGCTAACCACGGTGGTCAAGTAAGCCTTGTTGAAATTACAGCTGCAGGTATAGCTATACTTCAGTTTGGTGGTGGTTGTAACGGTTGTTCTATGATCGATGTAACGCTAAAAGAAGGCATTGAAAAAGAAATGATAGCTAAGTTTGAAGAAATCACCGGTGTTGCTGATATAACAGAGCACGAAGCGGGCGATCACTCTTACTATTAGGCCTTCTAAATGCTAAAGCAGCTTATTTATCGCTTAGGGAGCAACCCTAAGCTGAGCTTAAAGCGCTTTTTTCGCGGCTTAGCACTGTTTGTGCTAGCCGTGATATTCGTATCTATTGGGTATTACACTCACTACAGCTTACAAATAATTGGCGTTATAATTTTACTCCCCGCATTATTTTTTGCCGGTTGGGGCTACTGCGGTATTTTTGCTAATCGTTTTTCACAAGTTTTAAAAGATATGGGCCCTAAACACCACGACCCCGATCTCTGGAAATAAACCATTTATTTAGTTTAATCTAATAGCTGATTATTTATTTTTAAGTGGTGATATTTAATTATTAATGTAAGCCCGCGCATTAACATAAAACAGCTCATAGCCAGCCATAACCCGTTATTTTGCCAGTCTATAAACACCCAAAACACACCAAAAAAGCCAACTCCTGCTGAAAGTATCATACTGTTACGCATGTTCTTTGCTCGCGTAAGCCCTACAAAAACACCATCAAACAAAAAGCAACTCATGGCCAAAATAGGCAACACTATTAGCCATGGTAAATAGTGTGTTGCCTCTTGAATAACCTCTGGCACATTGGTTAAAAGCTTGATTATACCGCTGCCAAATAATGCAAAAAAAGCGCTATATAAGACGCCAAAAAGCATGCCCCAAAATACACTTATTTTAACCCAAAGCTCTATATTTTTAACGCTTCCTTGGCCTTTAGCTTGCCCTACTTTTGCCTCAGACGCGTAAGCAACGCCATCAAGAGCAAAACTCACCAACATTAGAAAGTTAAGTAAAACAGCATTAGCAGCTAATGTTGTTTCGCCTATACGCGCTGCGTAAAACGTCATAAAACTAAAGCATAATTGCAGTATTAAAGAGCGAATAAATATATCTCTATTCAAACTCAATAATTCAGCCATTTTGCTAATACTCAACCAATTCGGTACATTTAGATCAATGTCTTGTTTTTTAGCTAGTTTAACCACTAAAAACAGTGCAAATACTAAAGCCGTATAATCAGCAATAAGTGAAGCCCACGCAGCGCCTGCAACTGCCCAATCTAAATAAACAACAAAATAAATATCGAGTACTATATTAACGATATTAGTGACGAGTAATAAATAAAATGGGCCTCGACCATAATGCACACCAAGCATCCAACCCAGTAACACTAAATTACACAATGCTGCTGGAGCACTAAAAATACGAATGCTAAAATACTGATACGCTTGGATAAGTACATCGCTATTGGCGGCGGAGAGGTAAGCAATAGCGTGCTTTATTAATGGGGATAACACAATTAATAGCACAGCCACTGCGCTTGCAAGCAATAAGCTTCGTTTAAGTAAAGCGGCAAGTTGGGTTAAATCGTTTTTTCCGTATGCTTGTGCCACGAGCCCCGTGGTACTCATTCTTAAAAAACCAGCAAGCCAAAATAAAATAGATATAACTGCAGAGCCAAGGGCAATACCCGCTAAGTAATGAGCGCTTCCTAAGTGCCCAATTACAGCAGTATCAACAATTCCTAACAACGGCACTGTGATATTTGATAGTATCATCGGACCCGCTAACAACAGCAAGCTTTTATGGTGTGCCTTATTATGTATAAGAAATTGTTTCATTTAGTATTATTTATCCTCATTAGTGTATCTGTGCGGGCTCAAGCAGCCGTTATTTTACAGTATCATCATGTTAGTGAAACCCTACCTGCTGTAACAAGCGTTAGCGCCAATACATTCACTAAACATTTGAGCTATTTAAAAGAGCACAACTTTAACGTTATTCCTCTTAATGACTTAATAAACGCACTTCAGCAAGGTGAAACCTTACCTGATAAAACTGTCGCCATCACCTTTGATGATGGTTATAACAATAACTATGAACAAGCCGCGCCTATTTTAGAAAAGTTTGGCTACCCGTACACTATCTTTGTAAATCCTAAATTAATAGACGAGGGCATGAGCTACGTAATGGGGTGGGATAAGCTCAAAGAATTATCTAAAAAAGGGGCATTAATAGCCAATCATAGCGGACAACATGATTACTTACACCTTAAGCTTGAAAACGAAACCGATGCACAATGGCAATCACGTATTAAGCAAGATATTATTAGCTCTCAAAAGCGTATAAAAGAAGAAATAGGCCACGACTATAAATACTTAGCATACCCGTATGGTGAGTTTAATAACGAGCTGCAAGCACTTGTGACAGAGCTTGGTTTTGTGGGTATTGGTCAGCACTCCGGCGCTGTAAATAAAGACTCTAATTTTAGCCGCTTACCACGTTTTCCTGCATCAGGCTTTTACAGCAAACTAGAAACTCTTATTACTAAGCTTAACTCACGCGCGTTTAATATCACCAATTTAACTTATCAAGATAGCGTTACACAACAAAACCCACCCACGCTCACAATTGAATTTAAAATGGGTGACTTTCATAAAAGCCAATTTGCCTGTTACGTATCAAGCGTAGGCCAAGCAGATTTAAAATGGGTAAATAAAAATACAGTCGAAATAACCTCACCAAAGGTGCTTAATAAAGGGCGATCTCGTTTTAATTGTACGGCCCCTTCTATTTCTAGCCCTGGTGATTATTTTTGGTTTTCGCAGCCTTGGGTAATTGAAGCGCCTAAACCTTAACTGCCTGATGTAATAGTCGCTGGGTTATTTTATTAACTACTCTAGAGCACAAAAAAAGGAGCCTAAAGCTTAATGCCGATCAGTTAAGAAAATGACCGGTTGACCGATCCAAACGATCATGCAAAATCCGTAGTTAGGAAACTAACTACGGATTTTTTT
>NZ_WTLA01000024.1:0-64039 GCF_011378845.1 Pseudoalteromonas sp. Z9A4 | reverse complement strand
ACCCTCATAATCAAAAGATGATAAGGGTATTGTGAAGCAACCAAAAGATCGGTCAACCGATCAAAAATACCTTAACTGATCGGTGTTACGACTAAAGTCGGGCTTTTAATAAAAGCACAGGTGTTTCTATTTTAGGTTAACATGTAAAACAATCCCTTCTTCCTACTCCATTTTATTAAATCCAATAAAGGACATATGTCCTTTGTGTTGGAATTTTGCATCTAAATTTTGATAAAAACACGTAATTTTGTAGTTAAATGTTGCAAAAAAGTTTCTAATTATGTCTATATTTATGCAGTAAAATTGTCACACAATGGTATAATCTTAATCGTTCGTTCAGCCTTATAACATCGTTTTTGTACTCTCGGTAATAAGGTCCGCGCGCATGACGCAAGTCGCGAAAAATTGAACGAGCCCGCAATGAATACATTGCGCAACACAAAAAACCGTTGAACAAGAGTGCACAAAAAAGGTTAAACCCAACATGAAAGCAATGAAAAGATCTACGTTAGCTACCCTAATCAATGCAACGTTGTTCTCTGCAGTAGCAGGTACTTCATTTTCTTCTTTAGCTGCTGAAGAAAAAACAGCTAAAAAAAGTAATCAACTAGAAGTTATTCAAGTAACAGCTCGTAAACGTGTAGAAAACGCTCAAGAAGTACCTGTAGCAGTATCTGCTCTACAAGGTGATAACCTTGATGCGTATAGCTCAGCTGGTATGGATATTCGTTTTTTAAATGCGAAAATTCCAAGTTTATCTATTGAATCTTCATTTGGTCGTTCATTCCCACGCTTTTACGTTCGTGGTTTAGGTAATACCGATTTCGATTTGAATGCATCACAACCAGTATCACTTGTTGTTGATGAAGTAGTTCAAGAAAATGCAATTTTAAAAGGCTTCCCAGTATTTGATGTTGAACGCGTAGAAGTATTACGTGGACCACAGGGAACTTTATTTGGACGTAACACGCCGGCTGGCCTTGTTAAGTTTGATTCTGTTAAACCAAGCCAAGAATTTGATGGTTATGGCTCTGTTTCATACGGTAGCCGTGGCGCTGTAGACACAAGTGGTGCTGTAGGTGGTGCTTTAACTGACCGTTTATCTGCTCGTGTTTCATTATTATGGCAAGATAAAGACGATTACATTGATAACCAAGCTCCAGGCTTTGAAGCTAAAGACGAGCAAGGTGGTTACACTGAAAAAGCGGCACGTGTTCAGTTTTTATATGAAGGCGACGATTTTACTGCTTTATTAAACTATCACACACGTGATTTAGATGGCTCGCCAATTGCCTTTCGTGCAAATGTAATTAAAACGGGTACTAACGAGCTAGTAGATAATTACGAAAGTGATGTTGTTTATCAAGATGCAGCATCTCGTTCTACTCAACAAGTAGAATCTGAAGGTGCAAGCTTAAAGCTTGAGTGGGAACTTAAAAACCACACAATCACGTCTATCTCCGCATGGGAAAGTGCTGAAATATATTCGCGCGCTGATATTGACGGCGGTTACGGTGGCTTCTCAATAGATGACGTTCCAGTTGCTATGGGACCTGGTTTTATTCCTTTCTCTTCAGAAAGTGCTGATGGCATTCCAGATCATGACCAGTTAACGCAAGAACTACGTTTATCTAGTAACTTTGATGGTGATTTAAATTATCAAGTAGGTGTATTTTACTTTGATGAAGAACTAACGATTGAAAACTTTAGTTATGACACTTCAAATAATGGTACTTTAAATGGCTTTGTTCGTCAGCAACAAGATACAACTGCTTGGGCAGTATTTGGCTCTGTTGATTATGTCGTATCTGATGATTTAAAAGTAACAGCTGGACTTCGTTATTCAGATGATGAAAAAGATTTTGTAGCTGACCGCACACTTAGCCCACTTAGCGAATTTGGCGTTGGTCCAAAATTGATTCCTGAAAACGTAAGCGATAGCCATGTAAGCTGGGATTTATCTGCAAACTACAAAGTAAACGATGATGTTAACTGGTACGGACGTGTAGCAAACACATTCCGTGCACCAAGTTTGCAAGGGCGTATTTTGTTTAATGAAGAAGTAACAATAGCTGATTCTGAAACTGTAACATCGTACGAAACAGGTATTAAATCAGACGTGTTAGATGGACAAGGTCGCGTTAATGCAACTGTATTTTATTACACAATGGATGATCAGCAACTTACCGCTGTAGGTGGTGATACAAACTCTAGTAGCTTAATCAATGCAGACAAAACAACGGGCTACGGCTTCGAGCTAGACACACAGTGGGTACTAAGTGATGAGTTTAATGCAACATTTAACTTAAGCTACAATAAAACTGAAATAAAAGATGACAGTATATCCATACCTGTACCTGACCGTGTTACATTAAACGTGACTGATCCAATTAATAATTCAGGCTTTGCAATACTTGATGGTAACAGCTTACCGCATGCTCCTGAGTGGATCTCTAACTTTACGCTTCGCTACACTAAAGAACTTGCCGATGGTAACTTCTTCGCAAGCGGTGATATTTCTTATCGTAGTAAAATCAATATGTTCCTTTACGAATCAGTAGAGTTTGAAGGTAAAGAGCTTATTGAAACAGGTTTGCGTACAGGTTACACATGGTCTGAAGGCGATTACGAATACGAAGTAGCCGCTTTTGTTCGTAACTTATTTGACGAGCAACAAGTTATTGGAGCTGTAGACTTTAATAACAATACGGGTATTGTTAACGAAGAACGTTACGTAGGTGCTGAGTTTAAAGTTAGATTTTTCTAACTAATAGCTAAAAGTATTTACTTTAAAAGCCTGCATTGCGCAGGCTTTTTTATTTGTATAACCCCTTTTAGAGCTGCTAAAGTAGCGCCTAATTGGTTTATTTAAAGAGAAGAGCAATGGCTGGATTTTGGAATTACCGTGTAATTTTTTGTGAAGCAACGAAAGATGAAGCAGCGCAATATCAAATACATGAAGTAGAATATAACTTGAACGGTAAAGTGACTAACTGGTCAGAAACAGGCGCAGCCCCTTTTGGTACAACACTTGATGAGTTGAAAGATGACTCAGATCGTTTAAAAACAGCATTTGAAAAGCCTGTACTTAAAGTTATGCGTAAAACGCGCGGCTACGAGCTTGTTGATGTTGATACGGGTGAAGAAGCAACGGGTGAGCCACCAGCTGGTTTGGCTGAGTAATAGTATAAATAAAGGCGCTTAGGTGCCTTTTTTATTGTCAAAATTTGGCTTAGGTTAAATAAGGGATGAGGATGACATTAGAAGCAGTATTATTTGATATGGATGGCACATTAGTTGATTCAGAAAGCATGCACTTTATATGTTGGAGTAAACTACTTAAGCCTTATGGTGTTAGTTATTTAGAAAGTGATTTTTGTCAGCGTTTTTCGGGGCGTCCTACTTTAGAAGCTGCCATCGACATCAAGCAAGAGCATAATCTATCAGTAACCGCACAATTTTTAGCAGATGAAAAATACCGTTTATTTGGTGAATATGTAATAACACATTTACCGCCACTAATGCCGTTTACTGAGCAAACGTTGAAAGCGGTAAAAAGTAGTGGCTTAAAAATGGCGCTAGTAACAGGTAGTGCTAAAAGTGAAGCCATGCCAATACTTAAAGGTTTAGGGTTTTATGAGCTGTTTGACACGGTGGTAACAAAAGACGATGTAACTAATCCTAAACCTGCTGGAGACCCATATTTACTGGCACTTAAGCAGATAAATATACAGGTAGGCAATGCAATAGCCGTTGAGGATACATTTACTGGCGTTACGGCGGCCAACAACGCCTTGTTACGTGTTGTAGCCATTGCTAATAGCCACACTAAAGATCACGATTTTAGCCAAGCTACCTATAAAATGAGTAACTTAGATGAGTTTTGGCAATGGGTGCAATCTCAACTATAGTTTAAGCCAACTTTTACTTGCTTGGATGCGCCAATGTTTACTATTAAACACCTGCTTTTAATTGTTGTTGTATTTTTTACGCAATGTATAAGTGCAGCACAACCCTCTGTTTTACTGGCTAAAGTATATAACGAAACTAAACATTACGATGTAAGTAAGTATTTAGTCAGTGAAAAATATGATGGCGTAAGAGCTATATGGACCGGCACGCAGTTTGTTACTCGCAAGGGCAATATTATCAATGCGCCGAGTTGGTTTACAGCGCCATTGCCAAATGTATGGCTTGATGGTGAGCTATGGACCAAGCGTGAGCACTTTTCTGCGCTTAGTGGCATAGTAAGAACTAAAAAACCTAATAATCATGATTGGCAAACTATTACTTATAAAATATTTGATATGCCAGATGAAAATCTGCCTTTTAGCACTCGTTATAAAAACTATAATGAGCTTATTACTAGCCTAAACTCGCCGCACATTAGCGTTGTAGTTCAATATAGCTTTACTAATAATGAGCAGCTCACAGAGTATTTTGAAAACATAACTAAGCAGGGCGGCGAGGGCGTAATGCTACATTTGGCTAGTGCTAAGCACAGCAATGGGCGAAGCAGTGCATTACTAAAATTAAAGCCTTATTTAGATGCAGAAGCGGTTGTAATTGCGCACTTACCAGGCAAAGGCAAATACCAAGGTATGTTAGGGGCATTAAGGGTAAAAACAGCACAAGGGCAGGTGTTTTCAATTGGTACTGGGTTTAATGATGCAGAGCGCGCCACTCCACCGGAGATTGGTAGTACTGTAACGTACCGATTTCATGGATTAACAAAAAACGGTTTACCGCGTTTTGCTAGTTTTTTACGAGTAAGAGATAGTTTATAACATTTATAATTTTTACAAAGTGTGCTAAATTGCGCGGCCTTTTTGGTAATGTGTGGTGAAGTATGTTTGTAGGTTTTGATTACGGTAGTTCTAATTGTGCTATGGGTGTAATGAGCGAGGGTAATGTTCAATTAGTACCGCTAGAGCAAGGAAAACATTACTTACCGTCTACACTTTACACTCATCACAGTGCCTTGGTTGTTGACTTTGTTGCTAAGCACTTACATGGCACAGTCCATGATCATGACTTTTTAACGCAGCGCCAAGCATTATTAAATACCTTACCTCGTATTAAGTCAGACCTTGATTTACAACCTTCAGATGAAACCCTATTTATTGGTCGTGAAGCGATTAGCGAGTACGTGCAGTTTCCTGAAGAAGGCTACTTTGTTAAGTCCCCTAAATCATTTTTTGGCGCAACAGGTTTAAAGCAAGGTCAAATTAACTTTTTTGAAGATATTGCAACCGCGATGATCTTAAAAATTAAGCAACGCGCTGAGCTCTCTTTAGGTAAAACACTTACACAAACAGTGATTGGTCGCCCAGTAAACTTTCAAGCTGTGGGTGGCGAGCAATCAAATCAACAAGCGGTCGGTATTTTAGAGCGTGCTGCTAAACGTGCTGGTTTTAAAGACGTAGAGTTTTTATATGAGCCACTAGCTGCGGGTATCGATTACGAGAGTGATTTAACTCAGGATCAAAAAGTACTCGTTATTGATATTGGTGGTGGTACAAGTGACTGCTCATTTGTACAAATGGGCCCAAGCTTTAGAGGAAATAGCCAGCGCGATAGCGATTTTTTATCTCACAGTGGTAAACGTGTTGGCGGAAACGATTTAGATATTGCTTTGAGCTTTCATGGTTTAATGCCGTTATTGGGTTTAGGCAGTACGTTTAAATCAGGTCTACCTTTGCCTAATCAAGCGTTTTGGCAAGCGTGTAAAATTAACGATGTAAACTTACAAAGTCAATTTTATAGTGAAAGCCATACCCGAGAGCTAAATGCACAATTACGTGATGTAAGTGCACCTGAGCTTTATAAGCGTTTAATACATTTACAGCAAAACAAGCAAGGTCATCAGTTAGTACAGCAAGGTGAAGCGGCTAAAATAGCACTTTCATCAGCTAGTGCGTTTGATTGTGATTTAAGCTTTTTAGATAGTGGGCTGAATAAAAATGTATCGGTAAGCGATTTAGCTGTTGCCGTTGAGAGTAGTATTAGTCAAATAGTGACTTTAGCAAAACAAGCAATCAGCGACGCTGCGACCACGCCAGACATTATTTACTTAACAGGTGGCAGTGCACAATCACCATTGATTAAAGCGGCTTTAAGTGAGCACTTAGGCAATATAAAAATGGTTAACGGAGATCACTTTGGTAGTGTAACTGCTGGCCTGACTAAATGGGCCAGCATGCTTTATAAATAACCTAGATTACAATTGAGGTTTAAAGATCTATTTGTCGGGTTGCGAGGTATTTTTCGTAATCTGGCAATGTACGTTCAAGCTCTACATCCATAAGTGGTGAGCTTAATAACATATCTGCACTCACCTCATTACACGCCACCGGAATATTCCAAACAGCGGCTAAACGCAGCAGTGCTTTAACATCAGGGTCATGAGGCTGTGATGCTAGTGGGTCCCAAAAAAATATTAAAACATGTATCTCATGTTCTGCTATTTTAGCGCCAAGTTGTTGATCGCCGCCCATAGGACCACTTAAAAGCTGAACTACATCAAGTCCCGTGGTTTTTTGAATTAAATGCCCGGTAGTACCTGTGCCATATAAAGTGTGCTTACTTAGTATTTCTTTGTGTTTTTCACACCATAATTTTAATGCTGCTTTTTTACCGTCGTGCGCAACTAAAGCAATATTTTTTTGTGCGGGAAGAGATTGTGTTTTTTGTTCCATGCTAATTCTTTTTATTGGTGAACCTAGACTCGGAAGAATAAATCTCTTAACCAAAGTACAGGTTAGTTAAAATAATAGATTGATAGCAAGGGCAATAAATACAATGCCGGTGATCCTATCAATCCAAAGTTGGCTATTTGGGTTACGTCTAAAAAACTGTGCAATTTTGTCGCCAAAATAAATATACGTGCAGTC
Organism: Pseudoalteromonas sp. Z9A4; assembly: GCF_011378845.1. Classification (NCBI taxonomy): domain Bacteria; kingdom Pseudomonadati; phylum Pseudomonadota; class Gammaproteobacteria; order Alteromonadales; family Pseudoalteromonadaceae; genus Pseudoalteromonas; species Pseudoalteromonas sp. Z9A4. The sequence continues at coordinate 57,146 of NZ_WTLA01000024.1, read as the reverse complement.
AATCGGAAAAGCAAAAAGAGGGTAAAGTAAGCCAAAAAAAGCGAGTTGAAAAGTAGCAGATGAAAGCGTTGGATCTACAAATTGCGGAATAAATGCAATAAAAAACAGCGCCACTTTAGGGTTTAGCACTTCAGTCATCATGGCTTGAAACATGACATTACTTTTTTTACTGGTACTTATATGCGGTTTATCGGTTTGCTTGCCCTCAGATATAGGTTCTGGCTGCTTTAGCGTGCCTTTAATCATCATAAACCCCAAATAACATAAATATGCTGCGCCTGCATATTGCACTGCGGCATAGGCGCTAGGGGAAGCTTTTAGGACTGCGCTTAGGCCTACAACAGCAAATAGAGTATGAATAACCCCACCTAATGCAAAACCAAAAGCACTTTGCATGCCGGCGCTTCGACCATTAGCAAATGTTTGTGCCATCAAAAATGCATTTGATGGCCCAGGTGCTACAGCCATTAAAAAGCTGGCTAATAAAAACGAGACTAAAAAATCAGGATTGATCATTGAGCGCTTTTAGTTGGGTGTAAAGTATGTGCTTTTTTGCTCATTAAAATAATCCAAAGCGGAACTAGTAATAATAAATGAAAAGCAATTAACCACGGTGTACTTAACCCTAAATATTGGGTTAAAACAACGAGTATACTCGCGCCACTCATTTGCATAGCACCAAGTAATGCCGAGGCTGTGCCTGCTTGTTTAGGAAAACTCGACAGAGCCATACCTGCAGCTGAGCCTAAACTTAGAGCAAAGCCTAATGCTGCAATTAAAATAGGTAACATAAGCGCAAATGCCGTTTCTATACCGCTAAGGGCTAGCATTAAAACGCCTGAAAAAACCAGTACACTCACACCGACACGTAAAGCACGTTGGCTATTTCGTTTAATGTACGTTGGTAAAATAAAACTAGCGACAATACTTATTACGGCGTTTAACGTAAACCAAAAAGTAAAGTCGGCTACGGTGCCGCCTAAATGCGTAATGAGCCAGCCTGGAGCTAGCGTCACATAAACTAATATGGCCGACATTGAGACCATGCAAATTAGGCTATTAAACAAAAATACCGGTGTTTTTATAATAGGTGTAAAGCGACGTAAATCTAAAATATGCCCCTGATAATGGCTATCAGCAGGACGAGTTTCTCTAAAAAAGAATAGCGTAACAACAAGGCCTACAATGGCAAACGCGGTTAAAAACATAAAGTTCATACGCCAGCCAAATTGTACGGTAAGCCAAGCTCCTAAAATAGGTGCCATTGCCGGAATAAAGCACACAATCCCGTTAAGGTAGGTGATCATTTGTCCACTTCGTTCACTGCCATATTTGTCACGTACTATCGCAAATGCGACAACAAATGTGGCACAGGCTCCAAAACCTTGAAGGGCACGTGCAATCATCAATATCTCAAAAGAAGGCGAGTAATAGGCAAGTAATGCTGAGCCTGCATATAAGCTTATACCCACTATAGCCACTGGCTTTCGGCCAAACCTATCGGCCAAAGGCCCCGCAATTAATTGGCCCAAACCTACTGTTAGCATAAAAATAGCAACGGTTTGCTGAACTTGTTGTTCTGTAACTGCAAATTGTTCTGCAATAGTAGGAAAAGCGGGTAAGTAAATATCAATTGCCATAGGGCAAAATATAACGAGTAACACTAAGATAAGTAACAAAGTCATATTAGGTTTAGCGGGCTGTGTTTGCATTGAGTCTCCTTTTGCCGAGTATTTTAGGTGGGCACTCGTAAAAAAGAAAGGGCTTATGACCCCTGCATAGGTTGTCATTTTTATTTTTTTGATTGGATTAAGCTAAAAAGGCAGTGTAAATGCACTTTTTAAAACTGGTCTGATGTGTTAGTTTGATAAAAGTAACTGTTGATGGAAAATAATAATGAGTAATAAATCTGCACTTGTACAAACATGGCACAAATTTAAGCACTTACCTTTTGGGAACTGGCTTTTTACTAAAGCTGTTTGTTTTAAAGCGCCATATTTTGGTTCGATGAAACCTTACGTGCTCGATCTTCGAGAAGGGCATTGTAGCGCAGTGGTAAAAAATCGTCGCAGCGTCCATAACCATATTGGAACTATTCATGCTATTGCGCAGTGTAACTTAGCTGAGTTGTGTGCAGGTGTAATGGTAGATGCAACAGTACCCGTTAAAACGCATCGTTGGATCCCTAAAGGGATGACAGTTAGGTATTTGGCTAAAGTAGATACAGATGTAAGAGCCGTCGCTGAAATTGATTTACCACATAAATGGATTGACAAAGAGGACCTAGTAGTACCCGTTAAACTTTATAATACCCGCAATGAACTTGTTTTCACTGCCGATATTACAATGTACATTACAGAGAAAAAGTAACTTACTTTTTCTCTACAGCTTTCTTATTAGTAAAAGACAAACCACTGGCATCATCTTCTTTAAGCAATACTTTAACCTCACTTACAGAAGGCTTAGATTTATCATTAATCAATTCAACATTTTCCTTTTCAAAGCGCTGCTTTAAGCTGCCCTCAATAACTGCACCAGCATCAATACTCAACGTATCATGTAATACATCGCCATTTACATGTGCCGTATGCTGAATTTTTACTTCACTGGCATTTAAGGTACCAATAATTTTACCTTTTACAACAACACTTTTAGCTTCAACAATGCCTTCAACAACCCCAGTAGAACCTATAACTAAATGTTCAGCTTTAATATCACCATCTATACGACCATCTAGTTGCACTTCTCCTTGGCTGATTAAAGTACCAGTCATACGTACATCCTCAGAGATGATAGAGGGAGTTTGACTTGTCTTTTTTAAAGGTGAGTTATTTGAAGATGAGTTATCTACTTTTTGCTTTTTTTTACTGAACACTAGAAAACGCCTTTGTTATTTTTAGAGGATTGACTTGCTTGCCATTAAGTAATACTTCGTAGTGCAAATGAGTACCTGTACTTCGACCTGTGCTACCCATTAGACCAATTACGTCGTGTTTAGTGATTAGCTGCCCTTTTTTAACTTTGATTTTATTTAAATGACCAAATCGTGTTACTAAGCCATTTTTATGTTCAAGCTCAATAAAGTTACCATAACCGCCGTTGCGACCAGCTCTAAGAACTACAGCGTCGGCAGGGGCAAATATTTTGGTTTTATGCCAACCAGCTAAGTCAATTCCTTTATGAAATGCATGATTGCTATTCATCGGATCTTTTCTGAGTCCAAAATTGCTCGAAATATAATATTTAGCATTAACCAAGGGAAGAGTGTTTGGCAACTCAGTCAAAAAATTTTCTAAATTATTTAATACTAATAATTTATCAACAATGGCTAGAAAGTGGCTTGGGATTTTTGTTTCGTCAAATATATCAAGCGGACCACCCTGCGCTGTAATTTGTGCGCTTAATATTAAATGTTGTTCAAGAGCCGACTCAAGACCTGCACCTTTAACCATGGATAAAATAGCTTCGTGTCGCTCTTTTATCTGACTACCTAACAGAGTAAAATTTTGTTCGTAATAGTTATTTAAACGAACAGATCTTTCTGTAAATGTAATTGGGCTTATTGATTGTACTTGTTTATCTTTTTTATTTTCATCGATTAACGGCTCATGAAACTCACCGCTACTTTCATTAATTGGTGATTGAAGTTCTTCATCAAATTTAATTGCATCTTTACTAATCGAATTTGGAAGAGATTCTATCATGTTCTGTAGCAGCGCTTGTTTTTGCTCAAGTACTGCAAGTTGTTCTAATTGGGTAGCTTGAAGGGCATGCTGTTCAGAGGCTTTTTTCTGCCAAAGTGTTTGTTTATTTATTTGACTTTGTTCTATGTCAGAAATTTTATTTGTTTGTGTGTAAACACGAAAACTCGAAATACTCAGCCAAGCAAAAGTAACTAAAATAAGCAATGCTACAAGAAGTTGAAACCAAGGTGCTAAAACAACATGCTTAACCTCTCCATTTTGGCGAATAAGCAGCTGACGAGCCGGGAAAAATTTTTGATAAAAAGACTTTATAAATACTGACATGGCATCTAAATACTGGCTATTAACTAGATTAAGATAGCAATTTGAGTTTAAAAAGCCAGAAAAATATTGTAACTATTCGAAAATTAATAAAAAAGGGCTGCTTTTAGTAAGCATCCCTTTTCATGATGTTTTTTAATATGCGTATTATTTTGTAGGCAGTACTGTGCTCTCTACAGAGCCAAAACCAATACGTACATAACCTTCTTTTTCACACCAACCGCGCATAATAACGTTATCGCCATCTTCTAAAAAGTTGCGTTGTTCGCCATTACTTAGCGTGATTTTTTCTTTACCGCCACGAGAAAGCTCAAGTAAAGAACCCGCCTCTTCATGCGTTGGACCAGATTGAGTGCCAGAACCTAACATGTCACCTGGCATAAAGTTACAGCCGTTTACTGTGTGATGAGTAACCATTTGTGCCACAGTCCAGTAAGAGTGCTTAAAGCTAGATGTTGATACGCGTGTAGGGTTATGCCCTTCGCTGCGCATTTTTTGCGTTTGAATTTTAACATCCATTTGAATATCAAAAGCACCTTGGTCGCGGTTCGCTTTTGATTCTAAATAGTCCATGGGCTGTGGATCGTTTTCATCACGTGTCCAGCTTGTTCTATAAGGCGCTAATGCTTCGGTTGTAACAATCCAAGGTGATACAGTTGAGGCAAAGTTTTTAGCTAAAAATGGACCAAGCGGTTGGTATTCCCATGCTTGTAAATCGCGTGCTGACCAATCGTTAAATACACAAAAGCCAAATACGTGATTTTCTGCATTTTCAATCGCAATTGCATCGCCCAGTGCATTACCTTTACCTAAGTAAATACCTACTTCTAGTTCGTAATCAAGGCGCTTACACGGACCAAATGACGGTACTTCTGCATCTGGCGCTTTAGTTTGACCTTTAGGGCGATGAAATGTTTGACCCGATACGTCAATTGAAGAAGAACGACCATGATAACCAATAGGTACCCATTTATAGTTAGGTAGTAATGGGTTATCAGGGCGAAATAAACTGCCCACGGCGGTTGCATGGTAAATAGAGGTGTAAAAGTCGGTGTAATCACCGATGCGACAAGGTAGTGAAAACTCTATATCAGATTGTGCAACAAGTGTATCGCTAAGTGCTTGTTGGTGCTCAGAGCCTGCTCGTAGTGCTTTTGAAAGCGCTAAACGAAGTGCTGACCAATATTGCTTCCCTAAACCCATAAATGTATTTAGGGTTGCTTCACTTGCTGCATCAGCGGCTGTTTTTGCGTCACCTTTTAAAACGTTTAATTTGCTCAGTTTTGCTAAATCAATTACTTGGTCGCCAATTGCAACACCACCACGAAAGGCCTCATCAGACCCTTTGCGACGAAACTCTGCAAACGGTAAGTTTTGAATAGGGAAGTCACAATTATCAACATTAGCTGACTCTACCCAGCTGGTTAAATTAATATCATGGGTTTCGTTAATTAGGCTCATTACATTTCCTTTGGATTTTACTGTATGGCGACAAGGTATAGTTTATTTAATCATACTTGTACTCAGCGCAATACTTTTTAAATATTAAAACGACAAAAAGCAGCGAAGTTCGCTGCTTTTAATTTACTCAAATATTTTATAAAACGCCGCGACGCTCTTGGTCGCGTTCGATTGATTCAAATAATGCTTGGAAGTTACCTTCACCAAAGCCACCATCATCAACGCGTTGGATCATTTCTATAAAGATTGGACCAAACAAGTTTTTAGAGAAAATTTGTAATAAATAACAATTTTCACTCTGGCTATCTACGAGTATTTGATGCTGACGAATTTTTTCTTTGTCTTCTGCAACCCAAGGTACGCGGTCAAAAATAGTATCGTAGTACTCTGGAATAATATCCAAAGTAGCGATTGTTGATTTATCAAGCTTATCAAGAGAGCTTACTAAATCATCTGTTAAAAACGCTAAATGCTGAACACCAGGGCCGTTGTATTCGCCAAGGTATTCGTCAATTTGGTTATTATCGTTTCCTTTACCTTCGTTTATTGGAATAGAGAAGGTGCCACAAGGGGATTTAAGTGCATACGAAATAAGCGCTGTTTTTTGACCTTTAATGTCAAAGTAGCGTACTTCTGTAAAACCAAATACGTCTTTGTAAAAGTTAGCCCATTTTTCCATGGTGCCTTTATAAACGTTATTAGTTAAATGATCGATTCGGATAAAGCCTTTATCTTCTACAACATTTTGCGTTTCTAAATCTTCAAAATCACTTTCGTAAATAGTGCCTTTGTCGCCAAAATTTTCAATAAAGTAAATTAGGCTGTCGCCAATGCCATAAATTGCCGGGTAAGGCATGTTTTTATGTGTTGAATCAGTGGCTGGTTTTGCACCACGCTCTACTGCAGTTTCAAATGCTTTTTGCGCATTCTCAACACGCCAACCCATTGAACAAATAGCAGGACCATGGCTTTTAGCAAATTCGGCAGAAAAACCTTCACGCTCGTTATTCAGTAAAAAGTGAATATCGTTTTGGTTGTAATAAACAATGTCTTTACCTTTGAATTTTTTAAGCTTGGAGAAGCCAAAATCAGTAAATACTTTATCCATATAATCAGCATCAGGTGTTGCGTATTCGGTAAATTCAATACCGACTAAACCTAAATAGTTATTTACTTCACTCATCATTATTACTCCCGCAATTAAGCACTGCGATTATGTGTTGTTGTCATATTGCAGTAGATAATCAACCAGATTTTTGATTTGGGGAAGAGGGGAGCGCTATTTAGTAAATGTGGTATGTGTAAATTTAATAGGACGGTTATTATAAAGTTACGCGTTTGTAATACAGTTAAGTGAAATGAAGAAATATACCATAGGATTGAATGGTGATCTTTTATCATTAATTAGTTGTTTTTAAACGATAAAAATGAGGTTTAACCTGTGTTAAACCTCCTTTTATAATCAACAAGTCAAAGCCTGTTTGTATTTAATTGTTTACACTTTGAGAGGCGTTACCAAAGAACTTGTTTCGCTGCCCTATCCATAAGTTAGTTTTTATTGCTGGAGCTGCTTTGTAGTGACGTTCAATCGTTTGATTTAACACACGCGTTGGTTGTTCAAAGGTTAATTTTTGTTGTGCAGCGCCCATACTTTTAATTTCGCCACGGGTCATTGCACGGCCAGCATAAAGTAGTGCGTTTAAGTAACCGGGTACTGTTTCGTAGTTATTATCGGTAAATAAAAGTACCGCTTTATCGAGCGCCCAGCGTTTGTCTATTTCACCAAATTCTTTTACACCTGCTAATTCGCCATCAATATATACCTCAAATACGCCATTTGTCGGTGCTGTGTAGAACACAAATGCTACACGGTGCCATTTTTCTGGCTCAGTAGCACCAAAATAACCGCTTTTAAAGGTAGATTGGCCATAGCCACCAGTGGGATCAATAAATATATCAGCATCATCTTCTGAGTAATTCACTGTTTCAGCTTGTATTATAGCCCGATAAATATCTTTGCCTTCAGACGGCCAATATAAATCCATTACTAGAGTATAGTCAGATACCATACCTTCACTTGCAAAGTCACCATTTGCTTGCGTGTTTAATTCAATTTTAAAACCCTCTGTAGGTGAGTGATCAGTAAAAGCCATTACACCAGAAGGACCATCAGTTAAATCCGCAATATCAAGAGCAGTGGTTGTCTCATAGCGTGTATCTTCTGGGCCCCAACCGTCATTTTCTGGATCAAAGTAGCTTAAAACCGATGGGCCAGAGTCTGGAGTTAGTGGGTTTGTTGGATCGTCAAAGTTCCAAGTTGTTATATTAGCCACATCTTGGCAAGCATTAAGCTGTGTGTCTGTATCAAGGTGAAGACATTGAGTTGTTCTAAAGCGTGCGTATTGATCAAGTAGCCACCATGCTTCGGCAATTGGTTTAACATCATTGAAAGTAACACTGCTAAAAAATAAATCTGGATTAAGTGCCGCACCTTTAAATAAAGCGACATTATAATTTGTCGTTACTTGAATATCTTCTGGCTTTAACACAAACCAATCGGGTTGGCTGGCAATCATTGTGTTTAAATCAGTGCCCGTAACAGTTACTTGATACAGTGAATTAAAGCCAGGTGTGTTTGATGGCTGTCTTTCAACATAAAATGTTTTGTGAAAATCTTCTTGTGTAACTGTACCTGGCGTCCATCTTTTTTGCACAAGCTCAGGGTTAAGCAGTGCTGCATTAATTGAGCTTGAATGTTTAGTTGCAAGTGCAGTAATACCCGCAACTTCAAAATCACTCGGATAGTTTTCTGAAATGGCAATTTCGGTATCAGCATCGGGTGCGTAACGTCCCATTATTTCATCGATAGCTAGCTTGGTTTCTTCGTCAGGTTCTATAGATGTTCGCGTATCTACATGTTGATAATCGTAACTACTTAGTGTTTTATTGGCAGTATTAAAGATCAAGTTTAAATCGGTAACACCGCGTGCATAAAAATCAGGCTGAATGACTAATGCGTTATTATCAAGCTCTATAAAGTCCTCACCACCGTGAGTATGCCCGCCAAGTACTAAGTCTATACCCGGTACATTGGTTGCTATCTCAACATCAGTTCCTTTACCTAAGTGGCTTAGCATAATCATGTAATCAACGTCATCACTGTATTGGCTTACAATACTTTGTGCGATTTGTTGCCATTTCCAACTCATTTTAAATTGTTTTATAAAGTCAGGAATAGGGTCACCTTCAATTGGCTTGTCAAGCTCATCCCATGGTACCGAAGTCATCCCAAACACACCGAATGTTATGCAGCCAACCTGTACCTTAGCAAAATCGACACCACCAAATTTCTGGTTTTTCTCTCCCTCAAAACGGGTATTACTGGCAAGTACAACAGCATTGTTGTCTTGTGAAAACTCAAGTAGCTTTTCAGGACCCCACGCATAGTCATGATTGCCTAAAACACGTAAATCAAAAGCCATTAGCTTTACAGTTTCATCAGAGGCTAACCCTTGTGATATTTGCTCTGCAACAGTTCCTTTTTCATAATCATCGCCACCATCGGTAAATAATGTATGCGGCGATTCGCTTAGCACTTTTTTATAATAGGCTTTGATGCGACTAAAGTACTGCTCTTGATACCCAAAGCGAGCATGCATGTCGGCAACGTGAACAAATCGTATTGATTGCTCTGTCGCATTAGCATCACATGTAGGGCCAACATCAGAAAATGCCACAGTACGTTGCATTTCTAATGCATAGCTACCTAGTTGATCTACTTGTGCGCTAACAAAACCTTGCGATACCGTTGAATTAGTAATGCTAGACCAAGAACCCCCGTTTAAATGAGCAATAGTTAGTTGCCCACCTAAGGCGTAGTCGTCAGGTATTTTTATGGTGATTGTCATTAAGCTTGAAAGTTGCAATGTACCTGGAGTGAGCGTATGTATATCTGAAATGATATTTTTTGTTTGATTATTTTCATCGAGGATTGATTTTTCGTAGGTTATTTCAGTATCGCTAGCAACTATTTGCCCGGGGGCATTGATAGTAAAGTTACCTTCATCTAATGACGTTTGTAAGCCATTAATATTGGTAATAATTAAACCACTAGGCTCAGACTCCACTGGATCGTTTGGATTGACTGTTACTTCATCACCGGCACCGCAGGCGGATAAAAAAAAGCTAATAATTATAAATGTAATAACACGTGATATCGTTAATAATTGCATGTACTGCTGTCCCTGAGTCTATTCCATAGCTAATTAGGACATAATATCAGTTAACGAGTGTGTGGGGGCAAAGTTGAATAAAAAAATTCCCCCATAGAAGCTATGGAGGAATGTTCAGGTTATGTTGTTATATTTAAAATAAACAACAATTAAGAGGCTTTCTCTTCTAACCCTTGTTTTTCCCATACTTTAGCTTTAAAGGTCATTAGTACTAAAACAACACCAACACCAATGCTAAATAATGCAATTTGTAAATATAAGTTAGGAATTTCATCAACATTATTCGGATCGAAATTACCAGCAAGTAAACCTGCAATAATATTACCGATTGAGTAAGTTAATACAAATACACCCATCATTTGACCTGTGTAACGTTTAGGCGATAACTTACTTACCGCACTTAATGCTACAGGGCTTAAACAAAGTTCACCCACAGTATGCAAAAAGTACGTAGTAACAAGCCAGTAAGGCGCTACTTTTAAGCCTTCAGCTGCGTAATGAGCCGCCATAAACATAACTAAAAATCCTGATGCCATGATAATTAAACCAAGCGCACACTTAACACTATAGCTAGGTGACACTAAACTTTTAGATAAATTAATCCAAAGCGCTGCAAAAAATGGCGATAAAGCAATAATAAACAGCGAGTTTAATGATTGAAACCAAGTGGTAGGGATTTCAAAAGTACCAATAAGACGGTCAGTATAGTCGCGAGCAAATAAATTTAATGATGAACCGGCTTGTTCAAAGCCTGACCAAAAACATGCAGATGCAATACATACTAAAAAGAGTGCCCACATTCTTTGTTTTTCGGCATCAGTTAATTTACCCGTAAAGTAAATAACACCAAAATAAACAAAAAATATAACAGTGAATACAATCGCGGTGTAACCTGCAACAACTGTAGGGTTAATAATAATAGTGCCAGTCATCGCGGCGGTGGTAATTGCAGCCGCTGCAATTATAAATATAGCAATACCACCCCAAGCGCGTGAAGTGCCTTTTGGACCTAATGGATTAGCTGGTAAAGCACTGTGCTCAGGTAAGTTATTAAGTGAGCGTTTATACTGCACTAAACCAATAGCCATACCAACAGCTGCTGCACCAAACGCCCAGTGCCAACCTACGTTTTCCATAAAGTAACCACAAACGTAGTAACCAATTAAAGAACCTAAGTTAATACCCATGTAGTAAATAGCGTAACCGCCATCACGACGCTCATCAGCATCGCTGTATAATTGGCCGACCATTGCGCTGATATTTGGTTTTAGCAAACCAGTACCTGTTGCTACAAATATTAAGCCAATGAAAAAAGAATAATCATGTGGAATAGCCAAAATAATATGACCAATCATAATAATTATGCCGCCATACCATACTGCTTTTTGACCGCCGAACAATCTATCAGCTAGCCAACCACCAGGTAAACCTAAAAAGTATACTGCGCCTGTGTACAAACCATAGATTGCAGCAGCTGATGCAACAGTAAAGGCAAGGCCTTCTTCTTGTAAGCTTGCTGTCATAAACAATACGAGCATAGCTCGCATACCGTAATAACTCATTCGTTCCCACATTTCAGTGAAGAACAATGTTGAAAGTCCTTTAGGGTGGCCAAACCAGCCACTATCTGGAGCTGAACTCATATTTACTTCCTAACTTTAAGTATTGTTATGATGGCCTTATAATTTTTTGCTTTAGCTATTTTAGAATTTGTAACGACTAAAATGCTCGACCATCAGTATATTATTTGTAGCTAAGATAATGATTTGCTATATGGCAGTAACACCACAAGGTAAGAGACACACCCTTATCCTAGTTACAATTGCGCTCAAGTATACATATACCTTAGTGCTAGGGGAAGTATTCGCGGTATATCACCCTATGCCAAGTTAAAACTCAGCATAAGGAACAATTGGAGTACCTGGAAACTCAAGTGTTCCGTACACAGGATTAAAGTAATAACGTATATAAAGCTGACCAAAATTTGGCTCGTAGAAGTCAGAACGATCAATGGCTAAGTAGCCACCAAAAAACCAATTTGGCGTAATTCTATACTCAAAACTACCTTCAAGGTTATATGAAACACCAGAACTTGTTTCACCTTCAAAAATAGGGTCAACACCTGTTATTGATTCTATAGCGTATGCGTCTAATTGCAGATTAGTGTTGTTGGGGAAGAAATCAATAGATTGAGTCGTTGTTTGTGAATACGAAACACCGGTTTTTAATCGATAAACAAAATCATCGCCCCAACGTGCATCATAAGTGAGAGGTACAGATAAACCTACATAGTTTTGTGGGCTGTAATAACCACCATGGCCCCATGTTTCTTCACTTAAATTATATTTGTATGCCCAATGTAATAAGCTAGCGCCTGCGGTAAATTCACGATCTTGATTGCTAATTACACGGTAATAAGTGCCGCCCATCATACGATAGCGTTGATTGTCTTTTACATTTTGGCCTTTATACAGGGTAAAGTCGGCACTTGACCAAAAACCCCATTTTCCGCCTAAGTCGTGCGATACATTAGCAGTTAGGCCTGTAGAGCGTACACCACCCCAAACTTCACCTGTTTTTACATCTTTAAGACCTGCATAAGAAAGTACCGAACTTGTAACTGGGCGCTTTTCAAGTTCGAGGCTGTAACCAAAGTCGCCAAAACTGTCTGCGTAATTTACACCCCATACAATATCTTCAATTAAAAAGCCGAGTGGGGTCGTACCTACATCAACACGCCAGTTTTCATTTTGCCAACCAATACCTACATCTACACCACTTTCCTGTGGTGTTACTTCATCGATTGAACAGGTGAAAATACACAGTGCACCTTGTCCATAGCGACTGCCAGCAAATTGCTCATCAAAACGCGTTGTTTGTGCGCTAATAGTAGTCGGGTCTATTTTAATAAACCCTTGGCCTTGCCAAAGAGGAAAGTAAGCTTCAATTGGGACTAAGCCTGCACCAAGCGTTGCTTCGCTTTCAGTACTTGTTTGTCCGCTAAAGTTAACACCAATGGCAATGTAAGCTTGGTTTTTATTTTGCTCGTTTATTAGCTCCCGTTTAGCACCGTTTACATACCATTCGTCGTTTTCATCTATTTTTGAAAGCGCCCCGTAAAGTTCTTTTTCATTTAATGTACGATTAGGAAATAGGGTTTGTGCGTACCAAGATTGTGCTTGTTCGGTTTCATTAAACTTACTGGCTACTTGAGCACCTAAATAGCGTAACTCTTGATCGTTGGGTGACTTTTCAACAAGTTGGTTAGCTAAATAAAGTGCATCCCCTGAGTAATTAAACTCATTAAGAGATGACATGATTTGGCGTTGTAAATAACCTTCTTGCGACGTGGTTTGCGTAATCGCTTTTTGCGTTACTTCTTTTGCTTGAAAGTCGTCCCCAAGTTCTAGGTAGGTATTAGCAATAGCGAGCAGTGCCTGAGGCTCTATGGTTTGTTTATTTTGTACTTTTTGCTGATACAAAATAACGGCCGCTTCGCGCTGTTCAAGTGCTAAATTTGCATTAATAAGGGCAGTAGTTGTTGCTGGAGTATTTTTATATTTTTGATCCAGCTGGTTAAGCTTCGCGATTAAATCACTACCAATGTAATACTGAGTAATATAGCTATTTTGTAGTTGTACATATTGAGTTGTTTCGTTTTCAGTGGCGCTCTCTGGTAGTACGTAATTTTCAAACCATTGCTTCGTTTTATTCTCATCACCTTGATTTAAAAGCCATTCACCATAAAGTGTATGCCAATAAGCAGAAAGCGAAGGCTCAGCTTTCAGTGCTTTGTTTATAAGTTTTATAGCGTGCTTTTTTTCGTCGATTCTATACCAGCTTCGTGATAACTCAGCCTGCATAGCAGGTGTTAAGCTCTGTGCTTCTAAGTTACTTAAATGATAAATAGCAGTGGCTTTATCTTTAGCGTCAAGGTGGCGCTCACTTTGTGTTAAAGATTCATTAAGTTGCAGCTGCTGTTCAAGCGCAATAATGTCTTTATCTCTGGATTTAAATGGAATGTACTGCAAGGTTTTAATAGCACCTTGATAGTCATCAAGAGAGCGTAAAAAAAGCGCGTGGCTGTAACGAATCTGAGGGTTCAACGGGAATTGCCACAGCACATTATTAAATAAAGCGCGGGCCTCTTCTGTCAGCCCCTTTTGTTGGTATATAAAGGCTAAATCGTAGTATAACCAAGGCTGTTCTGGCGCTATTTCAATAGCGTCTTTTAATACTTTTTCGGCTTCCTCTAAATCTCCCGACTGTGCAAACGTATTTGCCTTTGCGCGGTACTGACTGCTTAAAGATACAGAATAAGATTCTTTAATTAGTTTCTTTTGATTAAACGATAAGCTGTTATAAAAAGAGGTTAGGGCTTTTTCATTCTGATCTAATTCAGCTATTTCAAGTAGGCCTATTAAAGCGCTGCTATTAAGTGGATCACTTCTTAAAACAATTTGATATGTAAGTGCAGCCTGTGAATATTGCCCTTGAGCAAATTGTAATAAACCTTTGTTATATATTACTGTATTAGTTTCTTGCTCTAAGGTGGCTGCTAAATCAAGCTTAAGCTTAGCCGTTTTAAATTCTTTATTATTAATGGCATTTTTAGCTTCGCGTATATAAAGCCAAAGCTTAGCTGTTTTTGCTAATTCTTGTAGTGTTTCACGTTCAGCGAACTCAGTTGTGTACTTTTGTGCACGAGTAAAATATTGATACGATTTTTGGTTTTCACCAAGGCGTAAATAGAGTGTGCCAAGGCTTCGCATTATAGCGCCGTCTTGCGGTCGGCCTCTTAAAGCTTTTAAAAGTAAAGGCTCTGCGGCAGCAAGTTTATTTTTCTCAAGTAATCTATCGCCCCTAACCCAAAGCTGATAGGCGGGGTCGACAAGAAGTGTTTGACGTTTTTTATAATCTTTTAGAAAATCTTGGTATTGTAATTCACCTTTACTACTAAAAGGATAAAGAGTGAAATAGCGCTGATACTGCTTAACTGTATCATTCGTTAAGGGCATTTCTAGCAAAGCACTAAGCCAAATATATTCTACTTCATTAATAAAAGTAGAGCCTGCGCCATATTTACTTAAAATATCAATCGCTTTTTTATCTGTAAGATTACGCCTAAGTATGTGACGGGCATAAGCAATTTCTATCTGCGCAATACTTGGGTAGCTTTGAGTTAATTTATTATAGCCTTTTTTAACACTTTCCCATTGGGAGCTATCTTGTCCATACCAGCTTAAATGCTCAAGCTCGTAACCTAATGTAGGGTAGACGTTTTTAAAAATATTATTATAGATTTCGCGAGCTTGTTCATAACGACCCGCACGAGCCAATAATTTAGCTTGCTGAATTGAAGATTTGTCTTTTCCTTCAGTACGAGAAAGAACTTTTAGCTTTTCAACGCACGGAGCTTGTTTGGTAAGCCCATTATCTATTTTACTTAGTAATTGGTTGGCTTTCGCTGATTCGCCATTGGCAAAATCATAACGCGCTACTGCGCACTGTGTTTCTATGCGGGCAGGGGCAATAGCGACTAGCTTTCGCAAGCTATCTTCAACTAGTTTTTTATTTTGCTGTGCTTCACCAATACCTATTTGGCTTAGTAACCAATCAACAGATTGCGTATCAATATCGTTGACTGTGTTAGCGCTTAATCCAGAGCTAAGCGCTAATGTGCAAGCGAGGGCAAACCTTAACGGCATTCAGTGCTCCATACCGGTTGTAGCGTCCCATCTGCTGTAATTGAAAAACGCTTATTTAAAGCACTTGTACCAAACAAGTTAAGTACGCTGTCGTAATAACGAGTCTGGGTAAATGATTTATCAATCATTAGTTTTTGCTGAATCGCCATTACTGTAGAATTATCGTTATTAGTCGCTAGTAAAGGTAATAAAGCTGAGTTAAAGCCTAGAGGGCCTCTTTTTTCAGATTTTCCTGATTTAGCAAAAGTATTTAAAGGCACGTAACCACGTTTATTAATTGTTTCTATAAAAGGGTTGAATTGCGCTAATAGCTCTTTTTTATAAGGCGCGTTGTCTGCCATCATACTTGCCCATAAATACACTCTAATAGCGTTGTAACTGCCCAAGTCGCTCGTTTTTTTATCGTAATAAAAGCCGTTATTTGCATCAAACATTACCCAGTCAGGGCTAACACCTTGCTTTGCTGTATCTAAAATCAACTTTGCTGAGCCTTCGTGCAGTTGATGCCAAGGCGAGTGTGGATAAAGCATTTTAAACTGCTGATAAATAAATAACGGTGAGTAGCTCGGGTTTAACTTAAAACGCTCATTATCAAATTCAAAACCAGTAGGGGCGGGTAGTAATGATAAACCTAGCCCCGAAATATAGGCGGTTTCTTCACGCATTATCCGCTTCGCAAGTACGGCTGCTAATATGCTGTAGCGGCGGTCATCCCAAAGAATAGCAGCTTGCGATAAACTGTATGCTATCCATAAGTCAGAATCAGACGCTGGATTTGAATCTAAAATTCCGCCAACATTTTGATTGTTAACACCCCATTGCCATGCTGGTAAACGAGTGCTTAAATCACCCTCTGACAAATGTTCTTGCGTCCAATCCAGGACTAGGTCAAACATTGCTTTGTCATTTGCTACGACAGCAAAAAATAAGGCATAAGATTGGCCTTCAGAGGTTGTGACTTTTTGCTCACTCCCCAAATCAATAACGCGACCATCTTGGCTTATAAAGTTACTTTTAAACGTTTGCCATGCATCCCATGGTTGGCATTGCTCTATTTGTGCATTGGCATTAAAGGTAAATAATGCAATCACGGTAAAAAATACATTAATGAGTGACTTCATTACTTATCTCCTTCAGCTAATCGCTTGTATGTTAATGCTTGCAGTAATCGCCATATTATAAATGAGATCAACAGTAGTGTTAAAATAGACAATAGCGCTAGTACAAATGGGTGATCCGATAAATGGAACCAAATTAGGGTATGCACAGGAATATGACCAACAAAATATTGCTCATCAGTTTTAATTGTCTTAATGCCTTGAGAATTTATGACCGCAGCACTGCCTTTAATTTGCGCAAGAGCTTCTGAACTCATTAACGCATCATCTAGTAGAGTAAAGGCTTTTTGTGATGTTGCACTAAGCGATACAATTGAACGCTCTGAATCAAACGGTGATTGAAAGCCAGTAATAACGGCCATATCACCACTACTTTTTATACTTACTTGGACTTTATCTGTTGTCTGCTCATCGTAAGCACCATTGTATATGGCTTGTTTTATAGCGCGCTGATTATTATCAAGCAGGATATTGGTTTGCGCATCTTCATCTAAGTTATTAGCAATGCTATTAGGTTTTGCGATAACTAAGATATCTTTATCATCTAAGTTGGCATCTTGATTTAAATGAGCAACACTTATTCTATGAGCGGGGTAGCCTGTAATAGCACCAAAGTGGCCTGTTAAATTAAACAATACAGATAGTGCTTTAGGTGATGGAACTTCATCTATCAATACTAAAGTTTGTTGTAAGTCTGCGTATTTTGTAAATGGGAATCCGCTATTTGCAAATACATTTAAATCAGGCAAAGCCATGTAATGATCAAACCCACTTACATCAATGTTAGAGTTTCCATCAATTACCCCGTACTCGCCACCAGGTGGAGCAATGGCACACTCGCCTTTTTTAAGTACTGCAAATCTAAAGTCAAAATTTAACTCATTTCGGCTGGCAAGATTAATACCGTCTAATGAAAAGTCTTCAGCGCTTTGCGTTGTGTCTGTATTAGCGATTAAAGGCAGCAAGGTTTTTGCGGTAGTTAACGATGTGTCTTTTTTATCAAGTAAAAAACCACTTATAAACTCTTGGTTTATTAACATGTTTAAACGTGAATTTAAGGTTTCGCTCTCTGGCGTATTACGGTATTGCAAAGTAATAGGAATACCTTTTTCACGCCAAGTAAATAAATCAGGTGCAAAACGAACATTTAGTTTTATAGGACCGTTGTTAAGTCCCTCAGCCTGTAACTGAGTTGGATAGTCAATAAGCTCGTCAAAGTGCACGGGACGATCGTTTCTAAGCCATCTCGGCGCATCATAAGCTTTACGCAGTGGGAGTTTGTTAATTGCTTCGATGCTTGCACTTCGGCCAGTCATAATTTTATGACCAAACACAAGACCAGTAACCGCTGTTTTTAAGTCTTTTTCGTCACGCCCTAAAATTAGCAGCATTTTATTGTATCTGTGAATAGGGCTTGAAATTAGCTCGACGGTTGGCTTTTCAACATCTGGATAATCTTTTAAAAAATCAGGTTTTGAGTCATTAGTAATAAACACCACACTGTGCTGCTCTGGTGCTTTATTTAAAACTACGGGAAAGTTAGCGCCACGCCAGTCTGCTTGTGCGCCAAACCAACTTGATAAAGTGGCTGCCGCTTCTATAGCTTGTGTATTAGGTGTGCTTGCAAATACAAAAGGTAAGTTTAATTTGTTGTAATCTTTAGCATCAAAAAATGGTTCTGGTAAATATTCAAGGCGGCTATCAATTGCTAACTGTTTTTGATCAAGCGTGATGTGGCTTGATTTGTTTATTTCAGTCCAAATTGAGCGGCTAAAGTAATCTTGGCATCGTAAGTCGTAGTAGCCAACTAGTTCAAAGCGAATTTGGTTGTAGTCTTGAATGTATTTAGCATTTAGGTCTAGACTATGACTTACCGTATTTTTTACAATACTTAATTGCTCATTAATAGGTAAAACAGTAACTAAGTTATCGTTAAAATAAACTTTTAAATGCGATACATTAGCCAGCAATGAAGGTGAGTTAGTATACGAAAAGTTAAGCTTTAAATTAGTGCTTAATTTATCAATTCTATTTGTGAAATCGACTCGAGAATTATTATTCACGCCGTCGAGTTTATAGTCGTTGAATCCTAACTTTTCAAAGCTAAGACGTAGACTAGATACCTGAGCGCTCTCAGGGTAGCCATTTACAAACATAGTTTTGTCGTGCATAGGCTCGATAGCGAGCACTTGATATGCGCTACTAATAAGTAACAATGCTAGAAATGTATTAAGTAACTTTTTAATCATAATTATTATGCACTATCGGTTTTTTTGGAGTAAATGAATTTATGTAAATGACAGTATTAGTCATAAACTTAATTATTGGTTGTAACGCTCTTGGAGCATGAAATAGTAAATTACTAAAGCCCCGTAAACTGGTTTTTTGTACTTCTTTGAAGCTATATGATGGACGGTCATGTCTAAAGTTATTTTGCCAATCTAACCAAGCATCTGCTCTGGAGAAAGTACATTGTATAAAAGCTCTTTGCTTTTCGAGAGATAAATCTTTAAGTGTAAGGCCAATTTGTTTTTTACGGGTATTACATACATAAGTTGTAAACGAAAATTGCTTGTTACCGCGACTCATTAGTAATTCAATTTTATCGTTAACGCGGCATAAATGTGCGTGTTCAGTCTCTATGCCTACACCGTTATCTGAATAATCCGTTATTTTTACTTTTAAAGTATGACCATTTGCTAAACGAACGCCGGCAGGAAAGTTTGCCTTTATACGATGCGAGTGTCTCACTTGGCGAGCCTCAGCAGCAACCGCAACCGCAGCACCCAAAATAATAATATTATAAAAAGCCCAACCCATACTTATTATAAGTACGCCAATCTGGCTTGAATCACCTAAAAACAGACGTAATACACCCACTATTATTCCAAGTAAGTTAATAAGTAAGAGAATTAAATACGGTTTTGAAATCCCCCAGTCGTAATGCTCTTCATCATTTAAACCGCCTTTTTCGGTTACGTTAAATTTACCTTTATTAGGATTAAATAAAGCAACGGTAGTTGGTTTTAATATGTACCAAGCAAGTACTGACTCATACACTTCCCCCCAGAAGGAGTAACGGTATTTACCTTGAATGCGTGAGTTAGTTGCTTTTATCTGAATTAACGTTGGCACCACATAGATAAAAATAGCGATAAAAGGGGCATAAATTATGTACGCGTTAAAATATATCAACGCTAAAGGGGCTGTTAAAAATACAATGCGGGGAATACCAGAAAGGAAATGCAGCATTGCATTTATATAACATAACCGTTGAGGAAAGCTTAAGCCTTTACCCATTAACGGATTATCAAGTCTAAATATTTGCGCCATACCACGCGCCCAGCGAATTCGTTGACCTATATGCGCTGATAGACTGTCGGTGGCAAGACCTGCGGCTTGTGGAATGTTTATATAAGCAGTTTTATAACCAGCTCGCTGCATACGAAGAGCCGTGTGAGCATCCTCAGTTACTGTTTCAAACGCAAAGCCGCCAATATCATCAAGTGCTGCTCGTTTTAATACGGCGCAAGAACCACAAAAGAAGGTTGCATCCCACATGTCGTTACCGTCTTGAATTAGTCCATAAAACAACATGTTTTCGTTAGGGATTTGACTGTGGTTATTAAGATTTCGCTCAAATGGGTCTGCTGAGAAAAAGTGGTGCGGCGTTTGAACCAAACACAGCTTACTGTCTTTTAAAAATTGGCCCATTGTCATTTGCAAAAACGAGCGAGCAGGCACGTGGTCACAATCAAAAATTGCAATATATTCGCCATCAGTATAGCGCATAGCGCTATTCATATTACCGGCTTTAGCATGATTGTTATCCGAACGAGCTAAATAGCCGACTCCAATTTCCTCTGCAAATTCCTTAAACTCTGAGCGCTTACCATCATCTAATATATAAACATTTAACTTGTCTGCAGGCCAATCGATACTTAAAGCAGCGAGAGTAGTGGGTCTTACAACGCTTAATGGCTCGTTATAAGTTGGAATATATACATCAACCGTTGGCCATAAGTCAGTATTTTTTGGTAAAGGTATTGGTTTTCGCTCAAGTGGATTAATTGTTTGGAAAAACCCTAAAATAAGTACAAGCCAGGCATAAGTTTCAGCAAGTAGTAAGCCGCCACCTAGTGCAAGTGCAAGCGGATCATCCCAATTTAAAGTCTCAGTATAACGCCACCATAAGTAACGAGAAGACGTAGTTACTGAAAGGGTGATCATAACAATGGTTGCCATTTGGCCTTTAACTCGCTTAAGTGCATACGCAACTAACAAAATAAAGCTTATAAAAATGGCTTGAGCTTCTAAGCTAAAAGGAATTGTAATGAATATTGCTAATAAAAATAAAATAAACGCGAGAATGACATACTTAACTAATTTATTTTGCCATACACGCGCATCAGCTATTGCCTTAGTAGCACTTTTTTTAGGACCTTTTTTATTTTTCGATAGTAGGCGCTTTAATAATTTACCTAACTTTAAATCAAACCAACGTAATTGCCTTAAAAGAAAGCTAACGCCACCGTAAAAATAATTAATGGCATCTTCTTTTACTGAGCTCGGTTTAAGTTGGTTTTTAAAAAATACTAAAAAAACACTTTGTATAACAAAGCGTAATATATTTGAGTAAATATAGGTTCGGTAAGGTAGCCTTAAATGAGGGTAGTAGTCATAAAGGGTAAACTCAAAGCTGATTTTATGCTGCTTAATGTTTATAAATAGCGAGCTTAAAAGTGTAATAAATGGCATTAAAAAAGCTTCAATTACATTTACTTTGTGTTGATTAAAGTAGCTATGAAACTTGAATAAAATGTACCTTACTAACTTATCAGTAAATAAAACACTTAGCAGCAAGTATAAAGTGCTGTGAATGGGGCGCTGATAAAATAGTGTAATACTCATTTTATAAGTTCGCTTTACTAACTAGCCAACCAGCTAGCGTTTCAAAGTCATCGTTTGCGATACTATATGGCGCGCAATTGAGTGCTACATTTCTATAGGCGGTTGACTCTTTGATAACTTCGTCACTGTTGATAAAAAAGGGAGCTATAAGAGGAAGTGTTGATTGCCATAGGGAAAACAAGTCAAATTCTAGCGTTGATGCAGAATTATAGCGATTAACTAAAAAGTAATGCTTCCAATTGTTATCTGAATTCTTGAGTGTTTGTAGGCGTCTATAAATTAAACTATGGCAAATGGCATCACAATTAACCAATTCAATTACAATATCGTTTTTCTCTAACGGATAGTAAGGAAGGTTGATATGCGAAGGACAGTCAAAAAGTACCCAGGCTTGGTCGCTATAATTTAGATTTTTGCATTTATCGACCATGGTAGTGATGTCATTGATGCTAGTGCCATCGTTGTCACCAAACGGTAAAAATATAACACCATCGTTATCTTGATGAAAATGCGCAAGTGCATCTTCAATGCAGGCTTCATTACTCCAGCCTTTGGTGTATTTCCACGGTAAACCAAAATGCAAACCTAAGTCACTTTTAGTATCTAAATCGATAGCAATAACATCAACGTCAGATTTTTTTAGTACGCACGCAAGGTTAGCAACTACAGAAGTGCTACCTAAGCCGCCTTTGATACCTTTAATGAAAACTCTTTGCAACGGATGTTTTACCTATCGTTAATTGAACGAGCTTGAATGTTTAGTTCGTTATTTATTTCTTTAAGTAATGCATATTTATTAATTGTATTTTTATTTTGCTGCTTGTTTACAATTTCTATGTAGTCATCGCTCTTTCCACCAAAACGCAGTACAAGGTTTTCTACGTCACTTGATGTTAACGTTTGTGAGTTTTTAGAGCTTAAGTTATTCATCTTCACCTTTGTAGTTACGTTAATTATTTTGATTAAAAGTAGACAATATTTTGCTATTATATATAGAATAACGGTTAAAACTAGTAAAGAAGTATTTTTAATAGGGCATTTCAAGTGCATAACTTTAACATAACAGGATTAGAGCCTGTTGCAAAAGAGTTAAAATTGGCTTCAAGTTATGCTGTTTTAGCCCCTTTAGATAATTTAGTGATAGAACTTGCTTTACATGCAATTAATCCAAGTTTAGTTAATGACATATTTATAGTTTCTCAAGAGGTTGAGTCATTTTTTGATTCTTCTTTTTCTGCGCCATTAAATTATGCTTATGAGCATAATCGAGTACATCCTTTTTCGTTGACTCCAGAAACACAGCACTATTCAATTGAGCGAATTAATTCAGGTATTATAAAAGAGATAAGTGCTTATAAACGCCTAAACGAAGCGCTTATTTTTGTTCACTTTAATACGAGACTGCTAAACAGTGCTAGTGAAAAAAGCTTAGAACTGATGATGAAGGGGTACAACGATTTTGTTCGTAGTACAGGGGCAACATTATTATTTTTAATATCAGGGCCTGGTATTGCTAATTATCGCTTTTTAGTTAGGCGATTAAATAATGTATTTGATGGGCTTGTTTTTGTCGATAACGATTCTGTAGCGCGAGTACTTGGATATGATTATTGGCGACATAGCACCGGTGTTATTGCTGGTGAGTATTATCGTCTAATATTAAGTAACAATCAGTTTGTTGTTGAAGCGGGGTCGATAAGTGAGGGGAATAAACCTAAAGGCTCAGACTTCTCTGATGAAGGTGACGTCTGGCTCGTACAAAGTGCTGTGCCCGAAGGTACTAAATTACCTTTGCACTATAAAAGTGTAAAAAATAATAATGATTTATTCGCTATAGGCCCAAAATTAGAAGCTGCCACATTGGTGTTTTCAGTAACGCGTTACACCGATTTAGCATTATTAGGTAAACAGTGCTTTGAACTTAGAAAAAACTGCGGACGCTGGTTAAAACTTGTTATTCAAAATGTAGATGGTGTTATTCGTCATCAAGATGAATGCTTATTTTTAACTTTGGGTGTAAACCTTATTTTGTACAGCTTTTCAGAGCCCTCTCGATTACTCTCACAAATTCAATCTATTCAAGGGTTTAAGTTTTCAAGACCTTTGCCACCCTCAGTTGAGGATGTGTTGAAATACACTGAAAATACCTTTTCTAAAGGTTACTTACCTTTCAATGAGTTTACAAAACAAGTAGAAATTCATAGTGACTCAGCGGTTAACTTAGGTGTGAGTGGTGTGTTAGTGAAGCTTGAATTATTACCAAGAATTGATCCTATTCACCCTTTGCATTTATTTCACATTAAGCGTGAAGGTGATGTATTTAGTCTTGCAGAAAATACAGTTTACTTATACCTGCATGCTTGTAGAGAAAATGATGTTGATAATGCAATTAAGCATTTGTTTAAATTAAAAACGAGTGATTTTTTTGTGCAGCAAAATGTAATTTCTGACCATTTTTATATTCAACAAGAATGTAAGCAATTGAGGCGTTTTTATAAAGGTAAAAGTATTATAGATTTCTCAAAAAAACTTGCTGAAAATAATAATTATAAATTTGCACCTGATATAGCACAAAGTGTTACTGAAAATATGGAAGCACCCGATTTTTCTAACGAAAGCCGCCCCGATGCTAAGCCTTATGTAATGAAATTAAGAGATAGTTTATGAGTATAAACCAGCTTTTAATTACCATATTTTTTGCAATGCTGCTTGGCGCTGTGCTTTGTGTGCTAGGCAAATACATTTTATCTAAAATAACAAAATATTATTATAAACTTACTTTTAAACATAAAGTACTAGAGCCTTATACACCAAATACAGTAAAAAAGGATAAGCAGTGAAATTATCAGGTTTAGGGGTTTGGAACCTTTATTTTTTAGTTAAGTTTGCTCTGTTTTATTACGGTGCAATTGATTTTAACGTATTAACTAATGCGGCTTTTGCTGCATTGCTTGCGATTAAATTTAAACAGCCATTAATAGAGAAGGCAAAACATATAGTAGGTGCTGTGTTTGCTGTGGTATTACTTTACCAAGACTCATGGTTGCCACCAATAAACAGATTGACTAAACAAGCGGGTAACGTTCAAGATTTTAGTTTTGGTTACTTTGTTGAGTTATTAACCCGTGTTATTAACATTGATATGTTATTGGCATTGTTCGTAATTAGTGTGTGTTTTTGGTATACATCGCAATGGATACGCTTTACAACAGTCACTATCATTGGGCTGTTAGTTGTGGGTTGGCAAGGGAGCAGCTCTCAATCACAATTCGTTAATAATGCGGCTAACCCTCAATCGGTTACACAAAATCAAAGCAATCCCCAAACACAAGTGATCACTCAAGCGGCTCAATCTCCCGATCAAAAACTAGCTGATTTTTATCAACAACAAAGCTTATTAATGAGCCATTTTCCAAGCCAAGCAAATGGCGAGTTGTTTGATGTAATTATTTTGAACATATGTTCAATGGCTGTTGCTGATTTAAATGCTATTGGTGTAAGTATTACTGACATGTATAAAGATTTTGATGTGGTGTTTTCAGACTTCAACTCGGCTACATCATACAGCGGTCCGGCTGCGGTAAGGCTGCTACGTGCCAGTTGTGGGCAAACGAGCCAAACAGCACTATTTAAAGAGGCGCCTGAACAATGCCACTTATTTAAAAACCTAGAGAGACTAGGTTATCAAAATAATGTTGTGATGAATCACGACGGACATTTTGATGAGTTTAAAGGCTTAATCAATAAGTACGGAGGCTTAGATAGCACGCCTTTTAATATTGATTCAATGCCAGTTGCGCTCCGAGGATTTGATAATAGTCCAATTTACTCAGATGAAGCCGTGCTGGATAGTTGGTTAGAGCAAGCTGATGATTGTAAGCCTTGTGCAATGTACTACAACACAACAAGTTTACATGACGGTAATCAGCTAGAGAATCAACCAAGGGTGAATAGTAAAGAAACATACCCCATCAGACATAAAAACTTGTTTGCAGATATTAACCAATTTGTAAAAAAATTAGAAAAGCGTGGCCGCAATGTTATGTTAATGATAGTGCCTGAACACGGCGCTAATTTAAAAGGTGATAAAGTGCAATTTGCAGGTTTACGTGAAATCCCTAGCCCTGCGATTGTGTCTGTACCTGTAGCGATTAAATTTATAGGCCCAGACGTACAAAACTACTCGCAAATTGTGGTTGATGATTCAACAAGTTACTTTGCGCTTTCAGAGCTGGTAAGTAAGACGCTGCAAACTGATGTGTTTGGTGGGAATAATAGTGTTGCTAATTTACTTGAAAACCTACCTAAAGCACCTAAAGTTGCTGAAAATGAAGGCACAATAATGATGTATGTTAACCAACGACCATTCATACAATTAGATGGTGGTGATTGGTCAGCTTACCCACAAGGTAAGTAGTTCCATAATAAGATTTAATAAACAGCACTGGTATAGTTAAGTATAAATATCAGTGCTGTTTTTCTTCATTTAATTACATCCCACCCTTTGGCTCTAAAAGCTATTTTGTCCAAAAATGTTTACAATAAACTACCTTCTCAAAGCGACTTAGCGTATTATTCGGCTAATATAGTTTTTCCTTCTTTGAGGATGTATGCGTCTAGATATTCACTGTGCTGATCGAATTGGTATTGCTCAAGAAATCCTTAATATATTAGTTAACTACAGCGTTGATCTAAAAGGAATTGAAGTTGATTCTGTCAACTGTCGTATGTACGTTAGTTTTCCTGAAATTGAATTTGAACAATTCCAAAAAATTATGCCATCGATACGTTTAATCGACGGCGTACATGATGTACGTACCACTGCATTCTTACCATCTGAGCGTGAACACAACGAACTAAATACTTTACTACGTGCCTTACCTGATGGAGTTATCTCTATTGATGCTAAAGGCTGGGTACGCTTGTGTAATGATGCAGCATGTAAAGATTTACAGCTTGCTGAAAAAGAAGTTATTGGGGAAAATATTAATAACTTACTTAAAGGCTTTAACTTTACACGTTGGTTAGAAGGTAAAGAAGTACTCGGACAAACCACTCGCGTTGAAGTTGCTGGTGAGGATTTTATTGCAGACATTTTGCCAATTGCGGTACCGCAAGGTAGTGAAGGTGATGTTCTTGCTGGTGCGGTTATTAACATTAAATCGCAAAGTCGGTTAGGGCAGCAAGTCAGTGCATTTAGACGTTACGGACAAGAAAGTTTTGCCACTATCCATAATTTTAGTACGTCAATGCGCCGAGTAGTGCGCGAAGCACGCAAAATGGCGCAATTAGAAGCCCCAATTTTGATTACTGGCGAAACAGGCACTGGTAAAGAATTATTAGCTAGAGCGTGCCATTATGCTTCCAATCGCTCTGTTAAGCCTTTTATTGCGCTGTCGTGTGCTTCACTTCCTGATGATGTTGCTGAGTCTGAATTATTTGGTTATGCCGGATACGAAGAAAATACAGCGCCAAAGCGCGGTGTATTAGAGCAAGCCGATGGTGGAACTGTATTTTTAGATGAAGTTGGCGAAATGTCGACTCAACTACAAACTAAGTTATTGCGCTTTTTACAAGATGGTACATTTAGAAAAGTAGGTGATGAGAACGAGGTTAAAGTAAATGTTCGTATTGTTGCTGCTACTCAAAAAGACTTACCCGCAATGGTACAAGAAGGGGTTTTTAGAGAAGACTTATATTACCGTATAAACGTGCTCACTTTGGAAATTGCGCCACTCAGAGACAGGAAAGCAGATGTAGGACCACTAGCTGAGCATTTTATTCAAAAATATGCGCAGCAAAATGGCCATGCAATACCTGTTTTATCGCAAGAGTGCTTGAGCTTTTTACAAGCGTATCCGTGGCCAGGAAATGTTCGTCAGCTTGAAAATGCAATTTACCGTGCAGTGTCGTTACTAGATGACAGCGAGCTACGTGTTGAGCATTTACAGTTACCCACTTTTACCCATGATTTAGGGTATTTAGAATCTGATTTTGAAGGCTCACTAGACCAAGCCGTTAAACGTTTTGAAGCAACCTTACTTCGTAAACTCTACCCAGCTTATCCGAGCTCACGCCAGTTAGCTAAGCGATTAGGCCTAAGCCATACAGCCATAGCTAATAAGTTACGTGATTACGGCATTAATCGAAAAACAGTTAAAGTTTAGCTTTTAAATATGGGTACTCGCTTTTAGTGCCCGTTTTGTTATCACCTTCTTTATAATAATATAAGCTTTTTATCGGATAATAATAAAGTCAGTCACTGAAACGTAATTAGGTGTTGTTCTGGTTAGCCAATTGATAATATGAATTCCTATTTAATAGGCTAGTTTTCTTATTGTAATAACGATTTAAGATTAAAGTAGAATATACGTCCTCGTAAGAGGCTATGCTACACTGAAATATATTTAACTGGTAAGACCTTTTTTGTGAATCTATATATTCGACTTTTATTATTATTTTTCAAAATTAAACGTAACAAGCAATATCAAAATTTACTTGATACAGTAAATATTGATTACAAAGCTTTACCTACTGATTGTGACATTAATCTACACTTAACTAATTCACGTTATCTCGCGATGATGGATTTATCTCGCACTTGGATGACTGAGCGAGTTGGTTTACTAAAGCAAATAATGAAACGTCGTTGGTTTCCGATTGTCAACGCGACGGCCATTACTTATATCCGTGATATTAAACCTATGCAGCGATACACAATAAGCACTAGGTTAGTTGGATGGGATCATAAATACTTTTATATTGAGCAAAAGTTTCACTCAGAACGAGGCTTACATGCTATCGCTTATGTACGCGGTGTATTTAAAAGTAAAAAGGGTATTATAAGTATTGAAGAAATGCTTGAAGTTGCTGGTTTTGATGGTCAAACGCCTATATTGCCAAGTGAAGTTATGCACTGGAAAGAAATGCTAGAGCAGAAAAAAATAAGTAACTTACCTAAGTAACTTACCCAAGTAACTTATAATTTTATAAATGAAAAAAGGCCTTTCGGCCTTTCAACACACATTGTAATTGGGTAACTACGTGCTTCTTTATTATATGCTTTAAAAGCTATATCTAACACCGAACATAGCAACAACAGGGTCAAGCTCAACAGTTGATGTAAGTGCTTTTGCACCATTAGCATAAACAGTCGCATCTGTATCAATATCCATAATTGATACCATAGCGTGTAAACCCCAGTTTGCATCAATTTTATAGTTAGCACCTACCTGCGCTATAAAA
This sequence comes from Pseudoalteromonas sp. Z9A4, assembly GCF_011378845.1. Lineage (NCBI taxonomy): Bacteria > Pseudomonadati > Pseudomonadota > Gammaproteobacteria > Alteromonadales > Pseudoalteromonadaceae > Pseudoalteromonas > Pseudoalteromonas sp. Z9A4. Next base: position 28,446 of record NZ_WTLA01000024.1, on the reverse strand, counting down.
CCAAACGAATCATCTAATTTTACTTCTACATCGTCTGTTCCCAGCGTCGCTTTAAGTGCTTCAGAAGGCTGCTCATCAAAAAATGCAGTGTAGTTTATGCCTACACCTATAAAAGGTCTTAGCGCATAGCTTGTATCTAAAAAGTGGTATTGCGCAACTAATGACGGCGGAAGTTGTTTTATATCTGCAATTTTATTACCCGCTAAGCCACCAGCGCCATTCACATCGTGTGAAAAAGGTGTTGCAGCTATCAGTTCCAACACCCATTGATCGTTAAATGCATAATCTACGGTGATACCCAGTTGAGTATCAGAATCACCTTTAAGACCCAGTGTAGGCGCTTCATTGATTGCTGAGCTACTATTATCAGGATTTACGTTAATAGCGCCAACATTTACGCTAAAGTTAGCGTGCGCAGCAGGAGAGAGTGCTAATAGAGAGGTTAATAATGCGATGCTAATTTGAGTTTTCATGTTGTTCTCCAAGAACTACTGTTTGATTGACGCTAGTATTACCGAGAAATAAATATGAAAACCTGTTCTAGATCAAAGTTTAAAAATATTTTATTCTTGTGAAATTTTTTATTGATTTAGATTAACTTTAGTGTCGTTCTGCTTTCATAAAGATTGACATATTTGTTTGATTAACAGCCACATGAATATATTAATACTGACCTTGCTTGGCTATAGGCTCGTATTTTAATAAAGGCTTTTTGAACAATAAATTTTGCCATAACATATCTTTAGTCGCATTCGTAAAACAATTAAAACAGGGGGATTTAAAAAAGCTCTAGAAGATCCAAAATGCTATTGAGTGGGTATTTTATAAATAATTAAATATGAACTAAGTACTTTGTAAGTTATGAAAGTACTAGGTGGGCTGGTCTTATCATTAATAGTTATTTTAAATAACGTTTAGCTTTGTTTTCTTTAACATTTTCAAGATCGACTAACACCAATCCATCAATGCAATTATTAAAATCGGGATCAATACTAAAACTTAAAAATTGCACGCCACCCGGTTTGCAAAGTTCAGTGTATTGTTTAAATAAAGTAGGGACTTGAGCACCTATATTAGCTAACACATGTTTTAACTCTACAAAATCTTCTTTCACGTTATCTCCGCAAAAAAGAGTATGGCATTGGATTAGCTGTTGCTCAGTTAACTTAAACTCATTATTAGGCGTAGCTAGTTCAATACTGCTTTTATAGTAATGCTGATAGTAATAAACGAGCATGGCTTTTGCTCGCTCGGGTAGTGCGTTTGATACGCTTACAGCTCCAAATAAATATCTGTACTGTGGATAGCTTTTTATAAAAGCGCCAATACCATACCATAAATAGTCGAGGCTCTTACGACCCCAATATTTAGGTTGCACAAAGCTTCTACCAAGCTCAATTCCTTGGTGTAGATAAGGCGTCATAGCATCAGTGTAAGAAAACAAACTATCAGTATATAAACCTTCTCGGCCATGTTTTTGTATTATCTGTTGTGCGCAGGCTAATCGATATGCGCCCACCAACTCCAGTTGCATAGGATCCCACAGTACAAGATGTTGGTAATCCATATCGTATTTATCTATATCACGGCGTTTACCGCTACCTTCGCCTACTGCTCTAAATGCGATTTCTCTAAGGCGCCCTAGTTCTCTAAAAATAGGTGAGCTACCAGTATATTGATATAGATGAATATGCATACCGTCTTGCGTTTTGCCGAGTAGTTGGCACTGCTCAATTGCTTTTTTTAGCTCCTTCCTGCATTCGGGAACAGCGATAGGTGTTTGTGTTTTTAGCGGCAGCGCTTTTTTTGTAGTAAGCCTATAAAGCTGTTTACGGATAAGGTTTACAACTTCTTTATCTTTAAGGTTTTCTATTAAGTAAGATTGAGGAGGGATAGAGGCTCCAATTTCAAACTCTAAAGATTTTTGGCGCTGCTTAAACATTTCTGCGACTAATAGTAAACTTGCCAACGGTTTATAAATCATTGAGGTGCCATAAAAAAGTGGACTGTTTTTGGCTTTAATATAAATAGGTAAAATAGGGCAATTGGCTTTTTTTGCCATACGTAAAAAGCCACTATTCCATTTGCAGTCTTTAATGCCAGTTGGCCCTAATCGCGACACTTCTCCTGCCGGAAATATAAGCAATGCACCATCATCTTTTAAATGGTTTTGTATGTTACTAAGCTCTTGCTTTTTACTCATACCAGATAAATTATCAACGGGGAGCAAAAGTGAGTGCATTGGGGTAACCGACATCAACATGCGGTTTGCCACTACTTTTAAATCCTGTCTTACAGTTGAAAGCACTTTAATAAGTGCTAAAGCATCTAAAGAGCCAATAGGGTGGTTGGCAACGATAACAAGTTTACCTTCATTGGGAATATGCTCTATTTGCTTAGGTTTATAGCGAGTATCAAAATTGAGCTCATCAAGAACTTGCTCTACAAATTCTAATCCTTGTAGATGGGGGTACGTATCACCAAAAGCGATAAATTCTTGTTCATGTAATAAATAGCCTAGGCCTTTTTTTACTAAACCTTTTACTTTTGGAGAGTTCTCTAGTTGTGGTAAGTTTGCAGCAATTACTTTATCAACACTTATCATATTAACCTCATATTCCGTTTGGCCTATTTGCCATACATGTAATATTAAAAAAAGGGTGTGACAGTTACTTTGCAGTTGTGTGACTTTTTAAAGTGCTAACTTATAAACTATGTATTGTTAGGAGAATTTATGTCGGTATTGGTTGCTATAACTGGGCGTGACAACACAAAACTAATAACGAAGTTACAAGAACGATTACCAAATACGTTGATAGAGCAGTGGCCTGATTGCGAAAACGTAAATGATGTGGATTTTGTACTTGCATGGAAGGCACCAGAATCTATGTGGGCGCAGCTCCCTAACTTAAAGGCTGTGTCGTCATTTGGTGCTGGAGTAGACAGCATTGATTTAACACTGCTTGCACAAAATGTTGAAGTAGTACGTATTGTTGACATGCAACTGGCTGAGGATATGGCTGAGTATGTACTTACACATGTGTTGGCGCAAAAGTTACGTTTAAAAGAGTATTACATTAAACAGACGCAGCAAACATGGAAGCCAAAACGTGCATACAGTAATAAACATGTCGGTATACTTGGGTTCGGTGAATTAGGTAGAGCCTGTGCTCAAAAACTTGTAACTAATGGTTTTAAAGTAAGTGCCTGGGCGCAAAGTAATAAAAGCACGACTAATGTAGATATTTTTTATGGTGAAGAAGGGCTTAACTATATGCTTCCTGAGGTTGATTATCTCGTTTGCCTATTACCCCTCACGCAAGCAACGACAGGTATTATTAATCACTCAATGCTTGCAAAGCTACCTTCACATGCGGTTGTTATTAATGTGGCACGTGGTCCTCATGTGGTTGAGCAAGACTTACTAAATGCATTAAATAACGATAGATTACGCGCTGCTACCCTCGATGTATTTGATCAAGAACCATTACCACAAAACCACCCTTACTGGGAGAACCCAAAAATTACGCTTACACCACATTGCGCGGCACTTTCTGATTTAAATAGTGTTATAGATCAAATTGTCGATAATATTGAATGTTTAAAGGAAGGCCTAGCACTTAATAATTCAATAAATAGAACTAAAGGTTATTAGTAGATAGGTAATTAGTTTAAAAATAGCTTGTTAACATAGGTAATTTTTATTAGTCTGAAGATGTTCTCACTAATAAAAATAAAAAGAGGGTCTTATGAAGTCGAATCAAAGTGGTGTAAAGTTAAGTTTAGTCGTAATTTCAATTATTATACTCGGTGTTTCAGCTTGGTTTAATCAAGCTAACGCAGATGATACTCCTCCTAAAATTGAGTCAACAATAGCTGACTAATCTCGCTAACTATACTTTTCCCAATTGTTGTATCTCTACTGGTCGCTATTTTTGTCGGCGTCCTAGTATAACCTTCCCGCAGTGATGATTCAGCACTGTATAGGTGGTTAAAACAGCAAATAGCTATTTTAGCCATTTATTATCGCATTTTTTAGATCCCCAGTTTTATATCTACTTTTAATCTCATGGCGCATTATGCCAATCTGCTTAATTAAGTGGCCTATTTTGAGGTAAGAAAACCGTGTCGATTAAAAGACAAAAATTCGGTTATTTATTTGTTCTATATAAAAATTTTTAACGTGGTTAGCGTCAAGATTTAATTCTTCAAATTGGTTAAAATTATTGCGGATTGGTATTAATACAAAGCATATATCATCATTGATGGCAATCGATTATAAATTCTATTATGTCTTTCACAAAAACTTGCCATGAGAATCTAAAGCTCTGTGCTTTATATTTAGTTTTTATTATCGTGTAAGTTTAATTGTGATGATTGATAGTGCCTTGATGCTATTGTGGGTATCAGGTGTAGTAATTTATATGGAAGATAAAAATAAACAAAGCTCAGATGAAGAGATAATAATTTCTACGAAAATGTATAGGTTAAATTTTATTTTAGTTCAAAGTACCTTCTAATATCTTTAAACTTTTGATAAAAAACCCAGCAATGCTGGGCTATTAACTATTCTAAGGAAAAGTTGTTAATTTTGGGTTACATTAAACTGCCCAAATGTATAAACTTTAAACAAGTAAAAAGTATTGATCAACACTAAACTCATATTTGAAATAACACTCGACGACATAAGATCTAAGCTAAATGATAAGAATAATAAACCACATGCACTAATGGCGGCAACCCGCAGTAGTGTTATCTGGTTAATAAAGAATGCACCTAAACCTAGTGCAAGTAATGTAGTATTTAAAAGCCAATCTAGCTCGTTTAGCATGGTCGTTTCAATAGTTCAGTTGTTGAAAAAAGGAGCGCCATTATGTTGATATTTTGCACACCTTTCAACCAAGTAATTTTAAATTTTCAGATTAGTTTTTTTAATGGTAAAAATGGTTGTCTACTGCCGGAAGTAAACCGCTGTGAGCAATTTCTTGATGTTTTTAGCAGCTTAGTAGCTTTTGTATATAACAGTATCAATTAGGAGGCTTACATTTAGAAGCAAAAATGAGAGGGAGTAGAGCTTACTCTACTATTTTCTTTCTTGGACTATTTTACTTAGCAATAGCTGTTTATTTGGGGTTTTAGATATAAAGCAAATCTGGCCTTTTTTTCTTAGGTCTCTATAATTAAATGAGTGAATTTATAAACTAAGCTAATTATTGTGATAACTTAAAACTAGCTTATAGCATACGAGGAATAAAGATGAATACGCAGCTATCAATTTTAATTGTAGATGACGTTAGCACAGTGCGTAGCTTTTTGAGTCAAACGCTCATGCACTTAGGGATAGACGAAGTAAGGGAAGCATCTACTGCCTCACAATGTATTCGTGAGTGCCAAGCTGCAAATTATAATATCATTTTTTTAGATATTGAATTACCAGACGGTGACGGTAAAGATTTGATTGCACAAATCAACGCGTTAAGCCCTGAGACAAATGTGGTGATGGTATCTGCACACTCTGGTATTGAAAATGTTAAGGACGCAATTGATAAAGGCGCTAAAGGGTTTGTAGTAAAGCCATTCACACCTAAAAAAATAGCGGCAATGCTTAATAAGTTCTACCCGGATTTAGAAAATGTTTAATAACGAAAAGTACATTTAAAAATTTAAACAAAAAAAAACCGGCAAAAGCCGGTTTTTTATATTCTATCAAAAACAAATTATAGAGCTTTAATCTTAGCCGCTATACGGCTCTTATGACGAGCTGCTTTGTTTTTGTGAATTAGACCCTTAGTTGCGTAACGGTCTAGGATAGGTGTAGCAACAGAAAAAGCTTGCTGTGCAGCTTCTTTATCGCCCGCTTCAATAGCAACAATTACTTTTTTGAAGTAAGTGCGCATCATTGAACGACGGCTTGCGTTGTGCTGACGGTTTTTTTCGCTTGTGATAGCGCGTTTTTTTGCAGACTTGATGTTAGCCAAGGTTTGCTCCTAACAATCTTAAAATAAAGCTTAAATTAAAGGCCGTGGAATATGCCTGTTTCTATCATGGATGTCAATTTAAATTTAACAATCCAAGAAAAACTGCACCATATAACGAGCATCAATTTGCCGCTTTAGCAGTTAATACCGACATTGTAACAAAGCACAGACCCCCAGCCTAGTGCTTTAAAGCGATTTATAAAAAAGACTGTGGCATAATCGCTTATCTTGAGGATTTTTGAGTAGGTTTAAGGTGTCAAAAGGTTTATTTCGCTCCGGTATGATTGTTAGTTGTATGACTATGATATCGCGTATTTTAGGGCTCGTTCGAGATGCAGTCGTTGCCAATTTATTAGGCGCAAGTGCGGCGGCTGATGTTTTTTTATTTGCTAACCGTATTCCTAATTTTTTACGTCGTTTATTTGCAGAAGGTGCCTTCGCACAAGCATTTGTACCTGTGCTGAGTGAAATTAAAGAACAGCAAGGCGACGACAAGGTCAGACTTTTTGTTGCACAAGCCGCAGGCACATTAGGAACCATTTTACTGATTGTCACTATTATAGGTGTTGTTGCTTCACCCGTTATTGCAGCATTGTTTGGCACTGGTTGGTTTATAGATTGGTGGCAGGGCGGACCTAATGCCGAAAAGTTTGTACTTGCAAGTTCATTACTTAAATTTACATTCCCTTATTTGTTTTTTGTAAGCTTAGTTGCACTTAGTGGTGCGGTAATGAACGTGTATAACCGTTTTGCTGTTGCTGCATTTACACCTGTTCTGCTTAATATTTCTATCATCACATGTGCAATTTTTTTACATGATAAATTTAGTGTCGGGGCTTATTCTCTCGCAATTGGCGTATTTATTGGTGGCGTTGTGCAGTTATTGTTTCAACTTCCATTTTTATACCGTGCAAAAATGTTGGCGCGTCCACGCTGGGCATGGCAAGACGAAAACGTAAAAAAAGTACGTAAACTTATGCTTCCTGCTTTGTTTGGCGTATCTATTAGCCAAATTAATTTGTTGCTTGATACCATGATTGCTTCATTACTGATGACAGGCTCGATTGCATGGCTTTATTATTCAGACCGTTTAATTGAATTTCCGCTGGGCTTATTTGGTATTGGTATTGCGACAGTTATTTTACCGGCGCTCTCTAGGTTACATAGCAGTAAAAAAAGTAGTGACTTTCAGCATACTCTCGACTGGGGGGTGCGTTTTGTTATATTTTTAGGCCTACCAGCAATGATAGGTCTAATGATCATCAGCCCGCTTATTATCACCGTATTGTTCGACCACGGTGCGTTTAAAGAAGACAGTGTTGATCATGTTAAAGCAGTAAGTTTAGGCGTAGTCGCATATTCAGTAGGGCTTGTAAGCTTTATGCTGATTAAAGTACTTGCTCCTGGATTTTATGCTCGTCAAGATACAAAAACGCCGGTGCGCATTGGTATTATTACCTTAGTGTTGAATATGGTATTTAATATTATGCTGGCTCCTTTCATTGGTTATTTAGGATTAGCACTCGCTACTTCGCTATCGGCTAGTTGTAATGCGTTTTTGCTGTATAGGCAGCTTAAAAAAGAAAATGTGTATCAGTTTTCATCAATGAGTATGCGCTTTACACTCAAGTGTGTTGTTGCAAGTATGGTTATGGGAGCTGTTACATGGTTTGTGAGCAGTTACTATTACTGGGCTACATGGGCTTTTACACAGCAGGTAGTCTTATTAATAGCACTCGTGGCTTTGGCAGGTATTAGCTACTTTGCAATGCTATTTTTGATGGGCGTTAGACTAAATACGATAAAAAGTGTAGCAATTACTGAATCAAACTAAAAAAAAGATTATAATCGGCAACTCTGCGGCTTTAATTAATTTTTAGTCGTAATTAATAGCTCGCTAAACAAGGCATTAGGTGGCATGGAGTTAATTAGAGGTATACACAATATTCGCCCACACCACTTTGGTTGTGTGTTAACTATTGGTAATTTTGACGGTGTTCATTTAGGCCACGCAGAAGTATTAAAAGGCTTACTTACTGATGCTAAAGCGCATAGTTTGTCTAGCACTGTAATGTTATTTGAACCCCAGCCACAAGAATTTTTTGCTAAAAACAATGCCCCAGCACGGCTAACGCGCTTACGAGATAAGCTACGTTTGCTTAGTGATTTAGGTATTGAGCGAGTTATTTGCATTAGCTTTAATCAGCAATTTGCAAACATGCATGCTGAGCAATTTGTTAATGATATTTTGATTAAAAAGTTAGGTGTTAAAGCTCTCACTGTTGGCGATGATTTTAAGTTTGGAAAGCAGCGCCAAGGTAACTTTGACTTACTTGCTAGCATGGGCAAGCAAGCGGGCATGGACGTAAAAAGCACCGCGAGTTTTCGTCAATTAAATGCTAGAGTAAGCAGCACTTTAATACGAGATGCTTTGGCATCTGGCGACTTAGCAATTGCTAAAACAATGCTTGGTCACGATTATGCTATTTCTGGGCGTGTTATACACGGCTGGAAAAGAGGACGTGAACTCGGTTTTAGAACGGCAAATATTGCCCTAAAACGCCAAGTGTGTCCTGTCAACGGGGTGTTTGCAGTGCAAGCAACGATTGCAGGAAAACAGATTTTTGGAGTTGCAAATGTAGGCAATAAGCCGACATTTAATGGAACTCGTGCATTATTAGAAGTTCATCTTTTTGATTTTGCACAGGATATTTACGGACAATTTATGCATGTGGAGTTAATAAAAAAACTTCGCAATGAAAAAAAATTCGAGACATTAACACAATTAACGGCGCAAATAGCAACTGATGTTGCTGCCGCTAAGCAGTGTTTTGGTTTAAATCAGGTAGCCGATAGAGACGGAATGTAGGATAAATGAGCGACTATAAACATACTTTGAACTTACCGGAAACACCGTTTCCAATGCGTGGCAATTTGGCACAACGTGAACCAAAAATGCTTAAAGCATGGTATGAAGACGACCTATACGGTCAAATTCGCAGCGCTAAGAAAGGTAAAAAGACCTTTATTTTGCATGACGGCCCTCCGTATGCAAATGGCGACATCCATTTAGGCCACTCAGTTAATAAAATATTAAAAGACATTATTGTTAAGTCTAAAACATTATCTGACTTTGATTCACCATTAGTCCCAGGTTGGGATTGTCATGGTTTACCAATCGAGTTAATGGTTGAGAAAAAAGTAGGCAAGCCGGGCGTAAAAGTAACCGCGAGCGAGTTTCGTGAAAAATGCCGTGCATACGCTAAAAAACAAGTTGAAGGTCAAAAAGTTGATTTTAAACGTTTAGGCGTATTTGCAGATTGGGATAAGCCTTACTTAACAATGAACTTTGACTTTGAAGCGAATGCAATTCGTGTACTTGGTCGTATTATTGAAAAAGGTCATTTGCATAAAGGTGCTAAGCCTGTTCATTGGTGTACAGATTGTGGTTCTGCATTAGCAGAAGCTGAAGTTGAGTATCAAGACAAGCAATCACCAGCGATTGATGTACGTTTTACATTTGTTGATCAAGATGCTGTTGTTAGTGCATTTGATTTGGCTGATGGTCATAAAGGTGAAGGCAGTGTTGGTACTGTTATTTGGACAACAACACCGTGGACGCTTCCAGCAAACCGCGCAGTAGCTGTGCATGCCGATTTAGAATATGCATTGGTGCAGGTTGAAGATGAAGGCGTACAACAACGTCTAATTTTAGGCTCTGAACTTGTTAAAGATGCAATGGACCGCTTTGGTTTTAATCACTTCCACGTATTAGGTTATGTAAAAGGTGCTGCACTTGAAAACTTACAAGTAGCCCATCCTTTTTATGATTTTAATGTACCCGTGATTGTTGCAGAACACGTAACGACTGACTCAGGTACCGGTGTTGTACATACAGCACCAGGGCATGGTCAAGAAGATTTCGTGGCTGGTTTAAATTACAACCTTGAAGTAGCTAACCCTGTTGGCGCTAATGGCGTTTATTTACCAGATACTGAACTTTTTGCAGGTCAGCATGTATTTAAAGCAAATGCGAGCGTAATTGAAGTATTAAAAGAGCACGGTGCATTAATGCATCATCATGCTATAACTCATAGTTACCCACATTGTTGGCGCCATAAAACACCGATTATTTTCCGTGCTACACCACAATGGTTTGTAAGTATGGATCAGGCTAACTTGCGTGAAGATTCTTTAAAAGAAATTAAAAACACGCAGTGGTTGCCAGAGTGGGGCGAAAGCCGTATTTCGAACATGGTTGAAAGCCGCCCAGATTGGTGTATATCTCGCCAACGTACTTGGGGTGTGCCAATTGCATTGTTTGCTGATAAAGATACCGGTGCACTTCATCCAAATACTCAAGAACTCATTGAGCAAGCTGCACAGTTAGTTGAAAAATCTGGTATTCAGGCATGGTACGATTTAGACCCTGCTACATTACTTGGTGAAGAAGATGCCAAGCAATACATGAAAGTGCAAGATACGCTAGATGTATGGTTTGACTCAGGTGTTTCACACGCATGTGTTGTAGACGCACGTGAAGACTTGGTTGGTCCAGCTGATTTATACCTTGAAGGTTCTGATCAACACCGTGGTTGGTTTATGTCATCAATGATGACATCAGTGGCTATTAATGGTCATGCGCCATACCGCCAAGTATTGACTCATGGTTTTACTGTTGATGAAAACGGCCGCAAGATGTCTAAGTCACTAGGTAATGTTATTTCACCACAAAATGTGATGAATAAACTAGGTGCCGACATTCTACGTTTATGGGTTGCCTCTACGGATTACACGGCAGAAATGACTGTGTCGGATGAAATATTTAAACGCTCTGCCGATCGCTACCGCCGTATTCGTAACACTAGCCGTTACTTGCTTGCTAACCTAAATGGTTTTGATCCAAAAACTGATCAAGTTGCTGTTGATGATATGGTTGAGCTTGATAAGTGGATTGTTGGTCGTGCTGCTCAGTTGCAAGACGAAATTTTAGCCGCATACGATAGCTACCAAATGCTATTAGTAACGCAAAAGCTAATGAACTTCTGTACGGGTGAGCTTGGTTCGTTCTATTTAGACGTCATTAAAGATCGTCAGTACACAGCTAAGAGTGACAGCCATGCACGTCGTTCTTGTCAAACAGCGCTTTATCATATTGCAGAAGCAATGACGCGTTGGATGGCACCTATTATGAGCTTTACCGCACAAGAAATTTGGGAAGCTTTACCAGGTGAGCGTAGTGACTACGTATTTACATCTGTTTGGTACGATGGCTTACAAGCGCCAACAAATAGCCAATTTAGTAACGATGATTGGTTAGAAATTCTAACAGTACGCGACGAAGTAAACCGTTTATTAGAAGCTGCACGTAAAGAAGAAGTCATTGGTGCAACGCTTCAAGCAACGGTTAATTTATTTACTGGTAAAGAGCTTGCCGCTAAATTAAATGCGCTTGGTGATGAACTGCGTTTTGTATTATTAACATCGGCCGTAAATGTTTCTGAAGTTGATAGTCAGCCAGCTGATACACAAGCTACCGAAATTGAAGGTTTATTCATTAGTGTTGCTGCAACAGATGCTGCTAAATGTGAGCGTTGTTGGCATTACAGCGAAGATGTAGGTGTTAACCCTGCTCATCCTGAAATTTGTGGCCGTTGTGTAAGTAATGTTGACGGCGAAGGCGAAAAGCGTCAATTCGCTTAGGAGTTATTCTTAGTGAGCAAACTAGCCCAAAAAAGTGGTTTAGTGTGGCTTTGGTTGAGTCTATTACTATTAGTAATAGACTTTGCCAGTAAAACACTTGTTGTAGGGACTATGGCTTATCAAGAGTCGATAAACTTACTCCCTGTTTTTAGTATTACTTATGTGCATAACTATGGTGCTGCTTATAGCTTTTTAAGTGAAGCGGGTGGTTGGCAGCGTTGGTTTTTAAGTGCGATTGCTATTGCTATTAGTGCTTTGCTTGTGTGGTGGCTAAAACGCTTACCAGCAACAAACAAAGTACTATGCGGTGCTTATGCACTGGTACTTGCAGGCGCTATTGGTAATTTATACGATCGTATTGCGTATGGTTATGTAATCGATTTTATTCACGTATTTTATAAAGACTCACATTTTCCTGTATTTAATATTGCTGATTGCGCTATTTGTATTGGCGCAGCATTATTGTTATTTGATGCCTTTACCGGCGAGAGTCCGAAGGAGCATAAAGCATGAGCCAAGCTGTAATTGGTGAAAACTCGCAAGTTATTTTCCATTTTTCTATTAAATTAGAAGATGGCTCTGCCGCCGATTCTACCAAGGTGCACAACAAACCTGCTAAATTAACAATGGGCGATGGCAGTTTAACGGTAAACTTCGAAAAGTGTTTATTAGGTTTAACTGCAGGCGAAAGTAAAACGTTTGAATTAGAACCTGAAGATGCATTTGGTCAGCCAAATCCAGATAATATTTACTACGTTGACCGTAGTAAATTTGGCCCAGAAACACCAGCTAAGGTAGGTGCAATTATTGCGTTTACTCAACCAGACGGTACTGAGCTTCCTGGATTAGTTCGCGAAGTGCAAGGTGAGTCGGTAACGATTGATTTTAATCACCCTTTATCTGGCCAACGTTTAACGTTTGAAGTTGATATTATTGAGGTGGAAGGTTAATGGAAATATTACTAGCTAATCCACGCGGCTTTTGCGCTGGTGTTGACCGTGCTATTAGTATTGTTGAGCGCGCCCTAGATATTTTTGAAAAGCCAATTTATGTGCGCCACGAAGTAGTACATAACCGCTATGTGGTTGATGGATTAAAAAGTCGTGGTGCGGTATTTGTTGAAGAGCTTGATCAAGTACCTGACGACAGCATTGTTATTTTTAGTGCACATGGTGTTTCGCAAGCTGTTCGCAGCGAAGCTAAACGTCGTGATTTAAAAGTATTTGATGCAACGTGTCCGCTTGTAACTAAAGTACATATGGAAGTTACACGTGCGAGTCGTAAAGGTATTGAGTGTATTTTAATTGGACACCATGGCCACCCTGAAGTAGAGGGAACAATGGGACAATATGATAACTCAGCCGGTGGCATTTATCTTGTTGAAACCGTTGATGATGTTGTTGCGCTTAATGTAAAAAATGCTGAAAATCTTTTTTATTGCAGCCAAACAACACTCTCAGTTGATGACACAGCAGATGTTATTGATGCACTACGCAATAAGTTTCCATCAATTGACGGACCTCGTAAAGATGACATTTGTTATGCAACGCAAAATCGTCAAGACGCTGTTCGCGACCTAGCTGATAAAGTTGATGTGCTATTAGTTGTAGGAGCTAAAAACAGCTCTAACTCTAATCGCCTACGTGAACTTGCAGATAAAATGGGCACTGTTGCTTATTTAATTGATGACGCAACTGATGTACAAGAGCAGTGGGTTTCAGGCTCTAAATCAGTTGGCGTAACTGCGGGTGCATCTGCGCCAGAAGTACTTGTACAACAAGTAATAAGCCGATTAAAAGAGCTAGGTGGTACACAGGTTGTTGAGAATCCAGGTGAAGTAGAAAATATAGTATTTGCTGTTCCTGTAGAGCTACGTTAATTTAAATATATTAAACATTTAGATTAAAGGAGAGTCGTTATGAGCAAGTCACTTCAAAATGATGGTTTGCTTTTTTCGGCTCTTTTTAATGAGCGAGGCGTGTTAGCCACGCTTATTGTTTCTCAAGTTATTGCTATTGTTTTAGCTTTTGCACCTAATGTAGAAGGAGATATTTGGCTTCGACTTGGGATCATTAGTTTGTTTATGCATTTAATTGTTTTAGTCGGTACCTCTTCTTTATACTTCTGTAGATTTTTCTTACAAAAACGTACTCAAGCTTTTCAATTAAGTCTATTTTTTGTCTCTTTTTTATTATCTACCTGTATTTTTAGTATTTTATTTTCTCATTTTGCTTTTGATACAGATGATACAAATAACCTAATTTATTTCACACTTCGCAATTGTATTATAGTGGCTTTACTGGCGGCTTTATTCGTCCAATTTTTATTAATTCATTTTGAAAAAGAGCAGCAAACTAAAGCACTTTCTCGTGCAGAGCTTGATGCCTTACAAGCTAGAATACGTCCTCATTTTTTATATAATAGTTTAAACACTGCTGCAGAGCTTACCCATCATGATGCCGATGCGGCAGAACAGGCTATTTTAGCATTAGCCGCCTTATCGCAGGCTGCAATGCACCCGGGGAAGAATGTATCTCTTGAAGATGAAATAACGCTGAGTAAGCAATATATCGCACTTGAAACATGGCGTTTTGGTAATCGCTTAAGAGTTGATTGGCAAATACCTAATGAACTACCCGCATTGAGCATTCCTTGCTTAACCCTGCAGCCATTAATTGAAAATGCGGTATGCCACGGCGTTGAAACAAGTGAGCATGGTGCAGAAATAAAAGTAGAGCTACATATCACTACCGGCTATATAACTATGATTGTTTCCAACCCTATAACAATTTCTAATGCTCAAACTAGGCCTAATAACGGAATGGCACTTGAAAATATTCGCCAGCGATTAAATATTTATTATAAAAATAAAGCACAGCTAACAATTACTAATAAAAATGATGTGTTTAGGGTCAAGGTCGTTATCCCTAAGCTAATTGAGGGCAGTGTATGAATGTACTCATTGTTGATGATGAACCTCTGGCGAGATCTCGCTTAATCCGTTTGTTAGCACATGATAAAAGTATAGTTGTGCAAGGTGAGGCAAGTAATGGTAATGAAGCCTTAGCACTTGCTAAAAAGCAAACGCCAGATTTGATTTTTTTAGATGTTGATATGCCCGGTATGAATGGTTTACAAGTTGCTAATGAACTTAATAGTTTAACCCTACCTCCTGCTGTTGTTTTTATAACTGCCCACCCTGAGCATGCTTTCGATGCTTTACAGTTAAGTGCTGCAGGTTATTTAGTTAAACCTATTACAGAGCAATCACTGCAGAAGGTACTTAAGCAAGTAGGCCGTTTAAATAAAGTACATATTCAAAAACAACAAAATGTAAAAGTATCTTATCAGTTAGCGGGTACTTTACGTAGTGTTGATATAAATGATGTTTTGTACTTTAGTGCAGAAGAAAAATATACCAAAATGATATTCTCAGGTGGAGAGGCTTTACTTGAACAAAGCTTAAAGCAATTAGAGCTGCAATATCCCGCATATGTTTTACGAATTCACCGCAATACTTTAGTGAATAAACAAAAAGTAATCGCTTTGCATTCAAAAGGGAATGGCAATCATATGATTGAGCTACAAGGGTGCAGTGAGTTATTGCCAGTGAGCCGTCGCGAGCTTAAATTAGTTAAAAATACGCTTTAGACTTATTTCGCAATTAAGTTGCCTCTGAGTTAAATGCATTTACGCTTAATTACTACTTTTTTGTTGAATGAGCCGATTTAATTAACCGTTTATCAACAAATATAACCGCTTGTCTTAGTCCTCATTGATTCCTCAAATAAATAGCATAAACTTATAATCAGATAATTTTTATTTGGTTCTATTATGCAGTCATCTCAAACAAAAGTGCAAAGAGGCTTCACTCTAATTGAAGTGTTAATTGCATTTATTATTCTTAGTTTTGGTCTTTTAGGCGCAGTTGCCCTGCAAGCAAAAGCAAAGCAAGCAAGCTTTGATTCTATGCAACGTGCTGCTGCAGTTGCACTTGGTAATGATATTGTGCAGCGTATCCGTGCTAACGATACCCCTCAAATAGCCGGACTGTACACACAAACATTTAATAGTAAAACTGCAACGACAACCTCGCAGACCTGCTTCACAAGTGCTTGTAGCGCAGCGCAAGTTGCTGCACTAGATCTTGAACAGTGGAAAAGAGCTATAAGAGCTCGAGAAAATACGGGCTCTTTAGATGATGCTACTGTATGTATTGCACCTACAGCTGTTGCTGGCTCAGGTGGTAAGGCATTTAATTTAGAGGTAATTGTTTCGTGGCAAGGGCGACAAGAGTTTAATGCTAGTAGTACGACTGGCGCTATCAAGTGTGGAGCGGCTGATAAAAAACGCCGTTTAGTTGTTTTGACTAGTTACATTTACCTTAGGAGCTAACATGAAGCAAAAAGGTTTTACACTTGTAGAAATGATGATTTCATTATTTATTGGTGGGTTAATTTTAGGCGGCGTTATGTTTACCTATATAGGTATGAAAGTAACCACCAGAGATACGATGACTATTGGTGAACTCCAGGAATCAGGGCGTCTTGCAATTAACATAATGCAACGCGATATCGAACAAATTGGTTTTTGGGGTACTTATTATGATGATTCATTTACAGCGGTAAATACAAAAACATTATCAAACCCAGGAGCTGATTGTTTTGAAGGACTAAACAATGGTAGCTTTCCTGACTTGGCAACTGCGAGTAACTTTAGAACTATTTATGCGAAGGTTGCAGATGTATCAAAAGAATTAAACTGCGTAACTAACCCTGTCAAAGGCACAGATATCATTCAGTTAAAGTTTTTACAAGGTGACCAATTAACTGAAAGTGAGACTCAAGCGGATGAAAACTACTTTGTAGCAGAGCAAGAGAGCGCTCAATTTAAACGAGAGGTGATTTCGGGTAGTTCTGCTAATGCATCTATTTGGCCGTACAGCCACCATGTTTATTATATTTCAGAGCAAACATATAAAGTCAATAACAAGAACCTGACTGTACCTGCATTAATGAGAAAGCGTCTAGTTGGTGGGAGCATCACCACCGAAACTATTATGGAAGGCGTTGAGAACATGCGGTTTGTTTTTGGTCTTGATACAAACAGTGATAACCGTGTAGATACCTACCGAAGTATCAAAGGTATGGAGCATACTGATTGGGAAAATCGAAAGGGTATTTTAACTGTACAGGTTTTTTTATTAATACGCGCATTGCAGCCAGACCCTGGAGTTAAAATTAAAAACCAAACTTATACATTAGGTGAAGATAAAGATAAACGTGAATTGAAATTTACCGATACTTTCAGACGCACGGTATTTACCACTACTATTCGATTAAATAATGTTGGATCAAATTTATGGCGCATTTAAAACAATCACAGAAAAAGCAGCAGGGTGTAGTACTGATCACTGCTCTAATAATGGTAATTGCTGTAACGGGTATAGCTGTGACTCTTATGAGTAGTAGTAGCATCGACATTAAAATTACCAATGCTGCTCAAGAGCGTGAGGTGGCTGAAAATGAACTTATTGGTGAAGTACAGCGCATGATTTCTAATGAAGCAAATAAAGGTGCAAATAACCAGTTTTTCTTGAGTCCTGATGAAGTCACCTCGATTGCTGCTGCTGACAAAGAGGGTATGGTAATTGCGACTCATGACGATATGCAAAGTAAAATGATAAACCTTAATAACGGAGCTCTTGATTTAGAGTGCCCACGACGTTTCAATTTTACAGCGGGTATATCGTGCAACATGGTACAAGTTGCTACCACGATTGAGTACGGTTCTAAAAGCAAGCATACACTCACGATTGTTACTGGCGTAGCACAAGAGATGGCTAGCATAAGTAAGGGAATTTAATATGAATTATAAATTAAACAAAGTGCTAGCAGGATTACTGGGCATAGTAGTCAGTCTAGCAGCAAGCGCAGAAGACATTGAGTTGTATGTTAACCATAATGTAGAAACAGACGAAAAGCCCAAAGTTTTATTAATTTTTGATACATCAGGCAGTATGGCCTTTGATGTTGCAGATGGAGATCGCTGTTACCAGTGGGATGGGGTAGCAAGAACCACTCCTCGCTTTTCACGGATTACGTGTTTTGAAAGTAATGTCCTTTTTAGCGATCAATACCAATGCTACAAAAAGGAGTCTAGTTTTCAAGGTATACGTTCAAGTCGGTTTTATAATGGTACGAAAACTAGTGGGAATAACTATGATTTTGGATATCCTGTTGTGTCTTGTAATGATAGCCGCTTAAACGTTGCGCAAAGAGCTATTACTCAATTAGTTAGTGATAATGATGATATTGATTTTGGTTTAATGCGATTCAAGGACAGCGCTGGTGGGTATGTAGTAGCTAAAGTTGGAGCTAATAAATCTAATATTTTACAAGATATTGATGATTTACCTGCCAATGGTGGAACGCCAATAACAGAGACGTTATGGGAGGCTTATCGCTATATAACAGGGAAAACCCTTGATTATGGTCGATACTATAATGATAGAGACAAAAGTATTGATAATAACGTAACTTATAGATCTCCTTTTGAGCAGAGTAATAGTGATCCATTACGCTGCGATAATTCAATAAACATTATTTTAATGACAGATGGTGACCCTACAAACGAAAATGATAGAGATTCCTTTATTGCCGATGTCCACAATAGTCTTTTTACTGATGCTATTCCTTTTGATGATGGTAAATATAGCGATAGCTATTTAGTCGCAATGGCTAAAATTTTACACGGGACGTCCGATAGACCGGTGGATTTGTATACACCAACAAGTGATGTTTTAGATACAGCTCGCCTTTATACTATTGGCTTTGGTACTGGAATGAGCCAAGGAGGAATTGATTTACTCGATAAAGCAGCAACTGTTGGTGGTGGGCAATATCTAGAGGCTCGAACATCAGAAGCGCTGTCTAAAGCACTAAAAAATACTATTTCACGTATTAGAGAGGTAAATGATAGCTTTTCATCTCCTTCTGTTGCTAGTAACAACGTAGATCAAACCCGTAGTAGAGATGCTATTTATTTTGCAATGTTCTATCCAGAGACAAATACGCGTTGGGGCGGTAACTTAAAAAAATTAAAAATGTCAGGTAGTAATATTGTTGATTCAACAAACAATGTAGCTCTCGATTCTGATGGTTTAATAGATACTGATGCAAAAACATTTTGGCTTCCTGCCGGTAAGTCAGCAGATGGTAACTTAGTAGCGCAAGGTGGCGTTAATTATCAACTAAGCACCTTAACAGGAACTAACGCCGAAGAACGAAGAACATTATATACAGATAAACAAGGTGATATTGTTCGATTTACTACATCAATAGTTAGTGACATTCTTGATTTAATCACTAATAACCCAATCAGCTTATCTAGCTCAGATATAAAATGGGCTATGGGTATTGATGTTGATGACGAAGATGAAGATAAGGATACTACGGATCAAAGAGATGATATTTTTGGTGATCCTCTTCATTCAAAGCCAGTAGCGCTTGACTACGGTAATGATGATATTCGTATTCTTATTGGTACTAATGCTGGCTTTTTACATATGTTCAAAGACGATGATACTAATAATGAAGTGTCTGAGAGCTGGGCATTTATTCCCTCATCACTGTACAGTATTATTCAACCACTACGTAGCAAAGAAACGGGTAAAAAATATGGTATGGATGGTCCAATTAGCGTTTATTTTAATAATAAAAACTTAAATAGTGATGGCTTAAATGACGGTATTATTGATGCTAGTGGTAATGATAAAGTGTGGGTATTTGCAGGGATGCGTCGTGGTGGGGAAAACTATTACGCACTAGATATAACAAATCCCGATCAGCCTAAAAAGCTATGGGATAGTCCGATTGAAGGCGGAAAGGGCGACTTTAAAGAGCTTGCACAAACATGGTCAAAACCGCAAATAGCCTATATTAAAGCATTTGGTGATAAGCCTTTATTAATTTTTGGTGCGGGGTACGATACCAATAAAGATGCGGCAATTAAAAGTGAAGATAATGTAGGACGAGGTATCTATATTGTTGAAGCTGAAACAGGTAAAAGAGTGTGGGCATTAACACCCGATATAAATGGCTTTAAAGGTAAGCATAGTATTGCGGCTAATATAACGACACTTGATTCAGATTATGATGGATATATAGACAGAATTTATGCGGCAGATACCGGTGGAGATGTTTGGCGCATAGATATGCCAGGTACTAATACTAGTGAATTTAGTCACTTTAAATTAGCTGAGCTTGGTAGTAATAAAGCAACCGAGGACAGGCGCTTTTTCTATAAGCCACTCGTAGCACGTACAATTTATAGTAAAGTAAGCGAAACAACAATTAATGGTAGCACTGTTATAACACGCTTAGATACACCGTATGATGCGATAGTTATTGGTAGTGGTAATCGCTCAAAACCAACTGGCACCAATGAAAAAGATCAATTGTTTATGATCAGAGATGAAAATACGGTTACAAAATCGTATAAAACGAATGCTCCAGATACTATTTTACCTGCTGATCTGATGCAAATGAATTCAGACCCATTTGGCAATGCACTAGATGACGTTGATGATTTTGTTGATTTAGAAGTTGATTTGGCTAAATTTAATGGCTGGAGGTATGAGCTAGGTGCAGCAGAGAAGTCACTAGCGGCTGCAACAGTAGTTGGAGGTGTTGCATACTTTACAAGTTTTACCCCATCATCAGGTACATCGACTGAAAACCAATGCTCGCTAAGTGGTGGTGGTGGTTCTTTATATGCATTTCACTTACATTATGGTACGAAAGTGTATGACGATCTTAAATTTACAACAAGCTATGATGTACCAGATACACCCCAGTTATACTTTGGTGAAGGTCCCTCATGTGTGGATGGTAATGGTGACGGTAAATGCGATGACAATCCAACCGTTGACGTAACACAAGAAAGTCAGTTTTATTTAATAGGGCCTGGTATTAAAGGTGAAGATGCTGAAAACCCAATGAAACCACCTGAAATAAAGGGTCCTAGTTTAACTATTGTCGATGGTAAGATTCAGTTAGTAAACGATAATACTCTAGGGTTTGGCTTTAAAACACAACAAACATATATTTATAAACGTGAAGAAAATGACGAAGTTAATAATTAAGGAAATTAGATGAAAAAACAACGAGGATTTACCTTAATTGAGCTGATGATAGCCGTTGCTATTATCGGCATACTCGCTTCAATCGCGCTGCCTAACTATACTGAATATGTAAAGCGTGCTTCTCGCGCAGAGGCCATCGCAGCATTATTGGATGCAGCAAACAAAGAAGAACAGTACTTTGTCGATAACAGAGAGTATACCGAGTTAACGAGTGATATAGGGATTCAGAGTAAGACAGAAAATGGACATTTTGAATTATCAATTAAAGTCATTGATAAAAATACCTTCACAATCTCTGCTAAACCGGTGGCAGGGCCGGTAAAAGGAGACGGCGATTGCACTGAGTTATCAATAACTGATACAGGTACTAAAGGCGCGCAAGGGGACAAAACAGACAAAGGAAAAGATATTGGTTACTGTTGGGGAAGATAATTAGAGTTATTTCTTCTGGCATTTATCTGTTGATTTAATGCGTATTCTACCTGTTTGACTAACAGATAAAGCCAATCCTTCGAGATTGGCTTTATTGTTATTAGGGCAATATATAAAAGTACCATTTTGAAAACCATTTAACGATCCATCAGGACGAAAAGTAATTGCACTACGAGGGTACTCAAGATTGTCAGCTTCGTGCACTTTCTCAAATGTACTTAAGAGTAATTCATCGTCATCTAGCGTGGTCGAATTATCTTTATCGGTAAATAGTGACATTTGACCACCCCATTCACCTTCTTTACATTGGGTGTCTTTTAGCGCACATAATGTAACATAAGTGCTATTCTCAATGGCATATAAGCGGCCGTAATTTATATTTCTGTGTAGGAGACTTATATGATTATCTAACCTGTTTTTTGCTAAAAAATCTGGATAAAACCACATGGATAATTGACTAACAATACTGACAACAGCAATCGATACCATTAATTCAAGAAGTGTTATTCCCTTATTTTTTGATATTGTTAATCTCATCCGTGAAGACCTGAGTTAATAGATGATTAACTTAGTCTAGTAAATGATACGAATATGACAAGATAAGGTTGTATGTTTTTTAATCGCACGTAATAGTGGTATCACCAAGATAAAAAGCAGTCCCAGAGACTGATACGTTAAGTGCTTTATTATTTTCGTTATCGCTATTTGGACAATAGATAAAGCCGGTAAATTCTTTGATTTTTGAGTTGACTAGATTTGCTGTAATTCGGCCGCTAGTATTAAAGCGAAGGCTGCTGTCGCCTGTGAATTTTATTTTATCATTAGATGATATATCCGACATTACGCGTAGTAGACTATCATTCGCACTATCATAGCCTCCATTGTTATCAGAATCTATAAATAAGATCACAGTACTGGTCGAGCCCCACTCACTTTTACACGTTAGATTAGAACTGCCAAACTTTTTGGCTCTGAGTACCGGACACACAATAACAATCTCATCAGTAATTGCTGCTTGAGCACGTGCATATGCAATATTTCTTTTTAATTCCAACAAAAAATTTTCAGCTCTATTTTCTTCTAGCATATCGCTGCTATTCCAAATCGCAATGGATGCAATGATCCCAACGATAGCAACGGTTACCATGAGTTCTAAAAGAGTGAATCCGTTTTGTTTATTTTTCATATTAATCTCATTTACTGCTAGTTATTTAAGTATGCTATTTTTATATAGTAAATTATATCATGATCGGTTGTTTTATCACCGTAATTCAATTGCTTTGTTTGCTATGAACACCATGATTGTCTAAAATCGAGACAACTGGAGCTTTCAAAAGTAATTAATATGAAAAAAATAGAAGCAATTATCAAACCTTTTAAGTTAGACGATGTGCGTGAAGCATTGTCTGATGTGGGTATTACAGGTATGACGGTAAGCGAAGTAAAAGGTTTTGGACGTCAGAAAGGTCACACTGAGTTATATCGTGGCGCAGAGTATATGGTTGATTTTTTACCTAAAGTAAAACTTGATATTGTATTGACTGATGAAGATGTAGACCGTGCAATTGAAGTTATTGTAAAAACGGCACAAACAGGAAAAATCGGTGACGGTAAAATATTTGTCACTGATGTTGAGCGTGTAATACGTATTCGTACTGCTGAGGAAGATGAAGAAGCGATTTAAGATTTTTTACTACGCAGTAAGAAGGCGCTTACTAAGCGCCTTTTTGTTTATTTAGTTCTTTTATTTAGTCTTCGTGTTTGCTTTGCGTGCTCACTAAGCTCAGTTAAACCTAATTGGTCGTAACTTTTTTCCATCATTTCAAGCGCGGGATCCAAGTAACTGCTTTGTGAGTAGTGTTCAACAACAAACTTACCTCTATTAGCAGCAGCTAAATAAGCTTCACGCTCATAATAGTAAGTGGCTACTTTTAATTCATAACGTGCCATACGATTTAAAAGCCATACTAAACGACGCTTAGCTTCAGGCGCGTAATCACTTTTTGGAAAGCGTTTTACTAGTGTCGATAAATCAGTAAATGCAACACGTGTACGGTTTGCATCTCTATCAGCTCTATCTACACCAAAGTACTCTTGGAACGCATTTTTATCTGCTTTAATGTTTACTAAACCACGCATGTAATACATGTAATCTAGGTCTTTATGGTTTGGATTTAAGCGAATAAAGCGGTCAATGGTTGCAAGTGCTTGTTCAGTATTACCTGATTGGTAATGTGCATACACTAAGTCCATTTGTACTTGTTTAGAGAATGGGCCAAACGGGTAGCGAGAATCTATTGCACTCAAAAGTTCAATTGCGCGAGCATATAAACCAGAATCTAGTGTTTCTTTTGCATCTTCATATAAAGCGTGTGCAGACTTATTCGGTACACGTTGAATGTCTTCTTGGTCTGGAGCAGACGAACAAGCGCCTAAACTAAGTACAGAAACTGAAAAAACAATGGCAAATGCACGTTTCCCTATTTTATTTATCATTTTATTTGTTACCTTCGATGTCTTCGGCTAGGCCAAGTCGGTAAAACCGAGTAAACTATGTGTATTATATTATGCTTTTATTAAAAGCGATTCTAACCCAGTCGAGCAAAGCTTGCACTGGTAAATTGGGTAAAGTTACTAATGTCAGAGCAAATTTCTCTTCAAGCCGACGTTCCAACCGAATTAGGTGGTAAACGTCTAGACCAAGTATTAGCACAATTGTTCCCTGATTATTCACGTTCTCGTATAAAAACGTGGATATTGGATGATAAAATCACCGTAGACGGTGAAATTTTCAATACTCCACGCGAAAAGCTACTAGGTGGTGAAGTTGTAAGTGTTGAAACAACAATTGAAGCACCACGCGAATACGAAGCACAAGATATCAAATTAAACATTGTTTATGAAGACGATGATATTTTGGTAATTAATAAACCAATGGGCCTAGTGGTTCACCCTGGTGCGGGTAATCCTAATGGAACAGTGCTAAACGCATTACTACATTACTACCCTGAAATAATTAACGTACCACGCGCGGGTATTGTGCATCGTTTAGATAAAGACACGACCGGTTTAATGGTTGTAGCTAAAACGATTCCAGCACAAACGCATTTAGTAACAGCGCTACAAAAGCGTGAAAACTTCACGCGTGAATATGAAGCACTGTGTAATGGTACTATGACTGCAGGTGGTATGGTTGAAAAAGCGATTGGCCGCCATCCGACTCAGCGTACGCATATGGCAGTACATGAACTGGGTAAACCGGCAATTACACATTACCGTGTTGCTGAAAAATTCCGTGCTCATACTCGTTTACGCCTGCGCTTAGAAACAGGTCGTACGCATCAAATTCGCGTGCACATGGCACATTTAAATCACCCGCTAATTGGCGATCAATCTTATGGCGGCCGTCCGCGTCCACCTAAAGGTGCAACACCTGAGTTATTTGAGTTACTTCGTAGCTTTAGACGCCAAGCACTACATGCTGTAAAATTGAGTATTGCGCACCCAATCACGGGTGAAATGATGACATGGCAAGCACCTATCCCAGACGATATGGTTGCTATGACACTCGCATTACGTGAAGATACTAAAGCTAATCCTGATATCGATAGATAATGCACTTATTGTCAGCGACATGGCAAAACCTTCATAAAGTAGGAACGTTAAGTACTACTTGTGGAGGTGGTGTTTCAAAAATCCCATTTAAAAGTTTTAATTTGGGATTCCATGTTGGTGATAATCAAAATCATGTATCAAAAAATCGCTCATTATTAACAAATCTCCTACCTAAACCTGCCGTGTGGCTAAATCAAGTTCATAGCTCTAATGTTGTTATTGTTGATGAACATTTTGATTTTGATGAGTTACACGATGCTGATGCGCTTTATACTCAGTTATTAAATCAGCCTTTGGCTATAATGACCGCCGATTGTTTACCTATTTTATTAGTCAGTGATGATGAAAAAGAAGTTGCAGCTATACATGGCGGCTGGCGAGGGCTTGAGCAGGGAATTATTAAAAATACTTTGGAATGTTTTAGCTCAAAGTATGAAAATATAAATGCGTGGCTAGGGCCTGCAATTGGGCCAACTCGATTTGAGGTTGGGGCTGAAGTGTTTGAGTTATTTCAAAAAAGGTCCCCTTCATTTATTCACGCATTTACACCACAAGCTAATGGTAAATATCTTGCTGATATCTATGGTATTGCGCGTACTTTACTTACCCAGCAAGGCGTTAAAAATATTACGGGTGGCGACTACTGCACAGTCTCTCAAAGTGACTTATTTTTTTCTTATCGACGAGATGGACAAACTGGACGTATGGCTAGTTTGATCTGGCGCAAGTAATTCACATCTTTAATCATTATATTTCCCCCTACACCTTGAACAAACACCTAAACATACCCATTAATTAAGCAATTAGATTATTTAATAGGTAACACCATGCGTTTAGATAGATTTACAAGTAAATTTCAATCTGCGCTTTCTGATGCGCAATCGCTAGCCCTTGGTCGCGATCATCAATTTATTGAACCCGTACATTTAATGTATTCATTGCTAAAGCAAAGTGGCTCTAGTGTACGTGCATTATTTGCACAAACGGGTGTCAGCGCTGACGAACTCAACACCAAGCTTTCACAAGAAATAGAAAAATTATTTAAAGTAGAAGGTGTAGGTGGCGACGTCCAGCTATCAAACAATATGGCATCACTTATTAATCTATGTGATAAGTACGCGCAAAAACGCAAAGACAAATATATTTCAAGTGAATTATTTGTACTGGCGGCATGCGATGATAAAGGTCCACTTGGCGATATATTTAGGTCGTTAAATATTACCTCGACTAAAATTGAAACTGCAATTAAAGCGATTCGCGGCGGTCAAAAAGTTGATGACCCAAATGCCGAAGAAACACGTCAAGCGCTTGAAAAATTCACGATTGATCTAACTGAGCGAGCAGAGCAAGGTAAGCTTGACCCCGTTATTGGTCGCGATGACGAAATTCGCCGCACGATTCAGGTACTACAACGCCGCACTAAAAATAACCCTGTATTAATCGGTGAGCCAGGTGTTGGTAAAACAGCAATTGCCGAGGGGTTAGCACAGCGTATTATTAATGGTGAAGTACCTGAAGGATTAAAAAATAAACGCGTACTATCACTTGATTTAGGGGCGTTAGTTGCGGGTGCTAAATACCGTGGCGAATTTGAAGAACGTTTAAAATCAGTATTAAACGAATTGGCTAAAGAAGAAGGCCAGGTTATTTTATTTATTGATGAAATACATACTATTGTAGGTGCAGGAAAAAGTGACGGCGCCATGGATGCAGGCAATATGTTAAAGCCAGCATTAGCACGCGGTGAATTACACTGTGTTGGCGCAACCACGCTTGATGAATACCGTAAATATATAGAAAAAGACGCAGCTCTTGAGCGTCGATTCCAAAAGGTACTTATTGAAGAGCCATCTGTTGAAGATACCATTGCAATATTACGTGGCTTAAAAGAGCGATATGAGTTACATCATTCAGTAGAAATTACTGACCCCGCGATTGTTGCTGCGGCGCAGTTATCTCATCGTTACATTAGCGACCGTCAGTTACCGGATAAAGCGATTGATTTAATAGATGAAGCGGGTTCTTCAATTCGATTACAAATTGATTCAAAACCAGAGTCATTAGACAAACTCGAACGTCGTATTATTCAATTAAAACTTGAAGATAACGCACTAGCGAAAGAAAAAGACGAAGCAAGTCAAAAACGCCGAGCTGAAATGCAAGAGTTGATCACCGACCTTGATGGGCAATATCGTGAGCTAGACGAGATATGGAATGCTGAAAAAGCATCACTTCAAGGCACGCAAGTAATTAAAGCCGAGCTTGAACAAGCAAGATTAGATTTAGATGTAGCGCGAAGGGCAAGTGATTTACAGCGTATGTCAGAGCTGCAATATGGGCGAATTCCAGAGCTTGAACGAAAACTTGATTTAGCCTCACAAGCCGAAATGCAAGAAATGACCCTGCTTAAAAACCAAGTAGGTGAAGATGAAATAGCTGAAATACTGTCTCGCTGGACAGGTATTCCTGTTGCAAGAATGCTACAAGGTGAGCGTGAAAAGCTGCTGCAAATGGAAGATAAGTTACACAGTAAAGTAATAGGGCAAGATGAAGCGGTTGTTGCTGTTTCTAACGCAATACGACGCTCACGTGCCGGGCTTGCAGATCCTAATCGTCCTATTGGTTCTTTCTTATTTTTAGGTCCAACTGGTGTGGGTAAAACAGAGCTGACAAAAGCACTGGCTGGTTTTATGTTTGATACCGAAGATGCCATGGTGCGTATCGACATGTCTGAGTTCATGGAAAAGCATTCAGTTGCACGTTTAGTAGGGGCACCTCCAGGTTACGTGGGCTACGAAGAGGGCGGTTATTTAACCGAGGCAGTACGTCGTAAACCTTACTCAGTGATATTGCTTGATGAAATAGAAAAGGCGCATCCTGATGTGTTTAATATTTTACTGCAAGTATTAGATGATGGCCGATTAACTGACGGGCAGGGTAGAACCGTTGATTTTAAAAATACTGTTATTATCATGACCTCAAATTTAGGCTCAGATATTATCCAAGAGCAAGCGGGTAATAATGATTACACGACCCTTAAAGCTAAAGTAATGGAAGTATTAATTAATGAGTTTAGGCCTGAATTTATTAACCGTATAGACGAGACTGTCGTGTTCCACCCGTTAGCAAACGAGCATATAAAAGAAATAGCTGATATTCAGTTAATGAAATTACGTGAGCGTTTAACTGAGATGGGATATCTGCTTGAAATAAGCGATGCTGCTCTTGAGCGAATTGCAGCAAGTGGGTTTGATCCTGTGTACGGTGCACGTCCGCTTAAGCGTGCTATTCAACAAACGATTGAAAACCCGCTGGCACAAAAGTTACTTAATGGAGACTACTTACCAGGTTGCGTGATTGTTATTGATGCAAATGATGGCGGCCTTGTATTTACCAAACGTTAATTGTAAATAATTAAACTTAAAAGCCGCTTTATAGCTAACACCATTCAGTTAAGCATGCTTTGACTTAATGGTGTACCGAGTTTTGAAATTCGAACGGTCCTACTTTTGGGCCGTTTTCTTTTTTCTGGAAGAATATAACGTTTCACTCGTTCTCGCATTGCCCTTAATT